>JAKSQT010000006.1 GCA_024403995.1 Ruminococcus sp. | reverse complement strand
CATAAAACCGAGAAAGAGAGAGGTTTATTACTATGAATACAACAGAAAAGAAAGCCATCGTAGACAACATTCTGGAGCTGCTCATTCAGCTCACCGAGGACGGAGAGAACTCCGCTCCGCAGTCCGCCAAAGCATCGACCGCCGACAAGGTGGAGATGCTCACGATCAAGGAGAGCGCCGCACTTATCAGCGGTCTTTCCGAACACACCGTCCGCCAGCTTGTGAAGCAGGGCAAAGTGAAGTCTGTAAGAACAGGTGCAGGCAGGAACGGAAAAATACTCGTCAACAAGGCTGACCTTGTGGAGTATTTTCAGGGAAAGGGGGCGTGAGATATGCCCGATATGGAAAAGGTAAAAGCGCTGACTTCTATCCTTGAAGAAAGAAGCGGTCTTGATGTCCGTGAAGCTGTTACTCGCAGCATTCACTACCTCAACGGTTATGAGAGCTATTTTTATAAAAATGAGATTGAATATCTGCTTGAAGCTTTTGGTGTTGAAGAAGAACCTCCATTCTGATTCAGAAAATCAAACATGGACATTTTTGTCCGAGTTCAGATGCCCATATAGGCGCAGACAGCAGTTCAATTTTGAGCAGTAAATCATGCTTGAATTTTTTATTTTTGCAAAGCTGATTTTGAAAAATTGTAGTGCAGATTTTTGTATGTTTGCGCCCACATTTTTGGCTTATAAAAGCCTCGCAGAGCGACATAGTTCTTCTGATAGACTGTCAGGGCTGTCGGAAGTACTATGGAGTTACAAACAGCGCATTCGCTGTTGTAAACTGTGCTTGCACATCGAAGCCCAAGAGGGCTAACTCCGCTTCAGCGGTCAGGAAAGGAAGTGATGCTCATGTAAAATCTGATTGGATTTCATAGACAGAGAGAAGCAAATCCAACGAAAAAGAAAGGCGAAAATATGAAAGAAAAAAGTATATCTTTTGGTCAGGGAAAGGGTTCACTTGCTCACAATAATCGAGAGTTCATTGCGGAGAATGTTGACCGCAATCGAATGCAAAATAACGTGACGTTTATTCGTCAGCCGATAGCAGAGGCGTATGAGCTGCTTTTCGGTGAAGCAACAGCAAGATATAACGCCAAGCAGAAACGTAACGACAGGAAAATTTCCAACTACTATGAGCATCTTTTTGAGTGCAAGCCTTGCAGCACAGTCAAGGTAAATGCACTTGACCAGAAAAGCTTCTATGAAGTGTGTGTTCAAATAGGCAAAAAAGAAGATTCGGGCATCGGAACTGAGGACGCTGAGCTTGTTGCGGAATGCCTGAAAGAGTACATGGCTGATTTTCAGAAACGCAGTCCGAATTTTTACGTTTTCAACGCTGTACTCCACATGGACGAAGCCACTCCGCACCTGCACATTGATTACATTCCTGTCGGGCACTATAAAAGAGGTCAGGACACTCAAAACGGTATCGCTCAGGCACTCAAAGAAATGGGATTTGGTGAGGGTAAAAATGCTATCGCAAGGTGGAGAGCTTCTGAGGTTGAAGTCCTCAAAAAAATCTGCCTTGAACACGATATTCAGCCGACTATTCCTGAGAAGTCCAGAGGTACACTTGAAGTTGCTGAATATAAAGAGCAACGTAGGCAGGCTGATGAGCTGGCGGAGCAGAATGCTCGGATAGCGGCGGACATTTCTGAGAAACAATGCAAGAGTGAATCACTTGATAAAGAAATTGAGCAAAAGCTCGCTCAGGTCAATGTCATTCTCAACTATATTCCCGATTATGATAAAGAGGATAAGATTGAGAACGAGTGTCAGCAGATTTCCAGGGAGCTGAAAGATTTGCTTGACGGAAAGCTGTCTATCATGAAGCATAAGGACGATATTATCGCAAAAGTTGAAAAGCTCTGCAAGCTCGTTAAAAAGGTCAACGACAACGCTTACAAGTCAGGAAATACGATTTATTCGCTCCACGAAAAGCTCGATGCCACACAAAAAGAATGCGATGATGTTCGTCAGCGTTTGAAGCAGACTTCGGGAGAATGCAATGAGCTTCGCCGCAGTAATTCAGCTTTGAAAACTCAGGTTGATGATCTGACTGAATTTGTGAGCCTGTTGAAACGCTATGAACCTCAGAAATATGCTGAGGTCAGACAGACACAGGAACATATTCATGAACAGGAAATACAGCAGTCCGTCACCAAAAAGAAAAAATTGTGGGGACTGGAATAATATAGAGTAGAACAAAAGGTGAAAAAACACAGCATACCTTGACAAGCAGTAGCAAATGCGCTACAATTATCATCGGAAGGTATGCTGTGATGTAAAACAGGAGGTTTTTATATTATGGCTACAATACAGAAACGTGGTGACAGCTACTCAATCAGAGTAAGCTGTGGCTATGACAGTACAGGCAAACAGGTAATTCAGTCTATGACATGGAAGCCTGAACCGAAAATGACACAGAAGCAAATCGAAAAAGAATTGAACAGACAGGCGGTCATGTTTGAAGAAGCTTGTAATCATGGTTTTCAGTCCAAGGCAATAAAGTTTGAAGTGTTTGCTGAGGAATGGTTTGAAGAATATGCAAAACCCAATCTCCGCAACACAACTTATGAGCGTATGCTTCAACTCCGCAAGAGGGTGTACTCGGCTATCGGTCATATGCGGATGGACAAAATCACGCCGAGACAAATTCAGGCTTTCGTCAACTCGCTCTCAAAGGACGGTGCAAACGAGCGTACAGGCAAGCCCCTCGCTCCAAAGACCATAAGGCATAACCTCAGTTTCGTATCCGATGTGTTCGCCTACGCCGTGAAAATGGGGGTGGTCAGCGACAATCCCTGTGCAAAGGTCACACTGCCGAAGAACGAGCAGACTGAAAAGAAGATCTACACGCCCGAACAGGTGCAAAGATTTCTTTCTCTGCTGAACGATGAACCCTTGAAGTACCGCACTTTCTTCAACCTGATGATCTACAGCGGTTTTCGCCGTGGTGAAATGCTCGGTCTGGAATGGAAAGACGTGGATTTCGAGAACAACATCATCAGTGTCCGCCGCACAAGCAACTACACGGCGAAGAAAGGCGTTTACACCGACACCACCAAAACACGCAAGTCGCAGAGAACACTGAAATTCCCACAGGAGATAATGGATATGCTCCGTGAATATAAGGACGAACAGGATATGCAGGCTCTCAAATGCGGTGACAAGTGGGTGGAGACAGACAGGCTCTACACCAAGTGGAACGGACTGCCCATGCAGAACGGCACACCTTATTTCTGGCTCGGTGAATTCTGTGAGAAGCACGACCTTCCGTTCTATGGATTACATAGTTTCAGACACTTGTTCGCTTCACTTCTCGTCAACCAGGGCGTAGACATCGTGACAGTCTCGGGAGCGTTAGGACATTCGACGGTTTCTACAACAAGTAATATCTACTGTCATATGTTGGAAGAATCCAGAGCGAAAGTCTCCGATGCCGTCAGTTCGGCACTCGATTTCTCAGGCAAGAAAAAAGAGCCGAAGGGTGCTTGACCCACGGCTCAAACCTCCGCATTTTCAAAATAAAGAACAGATAAAGAACAAAGCGGATTCTCCATATAAAAGAAAAACTCGGAAACGGCGATATTACGCTGTTTCCGAGAACATTGAATGGTGACCCGTACGGGAATTGAACCCATGATTCCGCCGTGAAAGGGCGATGTCTTAACCTCTTGACCAACGGGCCTTAAATGGTAGCGGCAGTAGGATTCGAACCAACGACCAATCGGGTATGAACCGAGTACTCTAGCCAACTGAGCTATGCCGCCATTTCATGTTGTCGTGAGTAATCCCCTGCGACTTAAATATTATATACCGAAAACGGAGAAATGTCAATAGCATTTTTTCAAATTCGGCGTATGAAACAAAAATACAAACCGATATTTGATTTCGATACTGCATTTTGCAAGATATTATGCATATCATAAGCAATTTTTCAGAAAATTTCCGCCGTTATGTCACAAATCAGACCGATAAACAGACTAATATATTGAGAGCAATACACCGAGGTGATAGAATGGAGCAAAACGAGTATTACAGCAAATTATTTGACGAATATTACAGCTATGTCTATGCGATAGTATACAACAGGCTGAGAGGCTGTGCAAAAAGAGAAGATATCGAGGACTGTGTAAGCGAGGTATTTGTTGCGCTGTTCCGCTTTCTTGACAGCGGGAAAAAGTCTGACAGCATGAAAAACCTGATATTCGGTATCGCAAAGCATAAATCATCCGATATGTTCAATGCCGTCACAGGTCACAGGCACAGAACGTTCACGCTTGATGACGAGCATACAGAGAACATTCCCGATGACCTGAATATCGAGTCCGACTCTGAACGCCGTGAGATGCAGCACATCGTCTTTCAGAACATTAAGTCACTCGGCGAGCCTGATGCGACGATAATCATGCAGAGTTTTTACTATAACAAAACTTCAGGGGAAATTGCGGAAATGCTCGGTATGAAAGCGTCCGCTGTGAGAAAAAGACAGAGCCGTGCGCTGAAAAAGCTGAAAGACAAGCTGAATATGCATGAGGAGGATATGCTATGAAAAATTTTGAACTGAAAATACTGGAAAATGCCGATGATGAGCTTCTGGAGGATATCTCGGAGTATTGTCACGAAACACCTGCCGACAGAGTTCGCAGGCTGACTGCCAGAAAATACAGCGGTGCAGATACATCCGCATCATATGAGACAGGCACTGCCGAAAAATACCACAGACCAATATGGCACAGAATACTTTCATATGCGTCTGTACTTCTGCTGACTATGGGCATTTGTGCAGGCGGTGTGCTGATTTTCAGGCATACACAAAATGCACCGGATGATCCTCTTGATGAATTATCCGAAAATATCACCGAAATAACATCCGAAACGGCTGACCCCCTGACGGAGACTGTTACGGAATTTATTCCCGAGGAAAAGCAGTACATTGAGCTTGAACTTTATGAGGATATACCTGTTTTGCAGTATGACCTTGACCTTTCCGATGAGGAAAATGACGGACTTGTTGCGGTTCAGGACTTATACAACAGAAAAGGCGTTGACCGCAGATATTATATGGACAGGCTTCTCACGTCTGATGCCGAAAATCTTTCGGATATCACCAACAAAAGCTATATCCGCCACATGATGCTGAACAGCGTAGACTATTTTGATGAGGCTGAGGGCAAAGGCTGGTTTGAGGAAACGCAGGTCGAATTCAAAACCGATCTGTTAGAGCAGACTGCCTCCGAGGAAATTTACTATAACGGCGAGCTTACTGAAGAACATGAATATCATCCCGATATGCCGCCGAAAAAGGATGACAGAGGGAACATAGTTTGCAGTTATCAGCCTGATACGATCATACGATATCCTGTCGATAATTACAGGATCTATGTATACGGCGGAGAAAAATATCATAATTTCAGAACGGACTGGACAAATCTCCCGATGGCATCAAATGTGCTTTTTCCGCAGGATATAGCACTCTCACGGCTTGCTGATTTTGATGCATGGGACATTGTCGGCACGGAAGAAATGCTTGGAAGGAACTGCGCCGTCATAAAGGGTACTTACCAATCAGATGAGTTTACTGTTTATACCGATATCGAAACAGGTATCATGCTTAAATGTGAGGAGATACGTCCTGACGGAACACAGAGGATAAACTGCGGACTTTATGATCTTGATGTTATTGTGCATGAGGATTGATTATAGGCAACACCGAAAAAAATCCCCTCGGAACAAAACGTTTCGTGGGGATTTATTCATGAAATTCGTTATTTTCATCATTTGCAAGAATGCGCTTTATCTGATTTCTTTCTCTGCGTTTCTTGGCATTTGCACCGTTGACAAGCATGACTATCAGCAGAACGAGAAGCATCGGTGCAGCCACTATCGGAGTTACGATAAACGGCGAAATAT
The DNA here is from genome assembly GCA_024403995.1 of Ruminococcus sp. Taxonomy (GTDB): domain Bacteria; phylum Bacillota; class Clostridia; order Oscillospirales; family Ruminococcaceae; genus Ruminococcus. Next base: position 56,392 of record JAKSQT010000006.1, on the reverse strand, counting down.
AGAATGCATCGTTTGCCACATAGACCTTTTTCTCCTCGATATTGGCAATTCTTTCGCCACGCACCAGCAGACGGTGAGTATTTATTCCGTATGGCGTACACGTAAACAGCGTGCAATAATCCTTGCCGTTCTTAATTTGCAGTTCTTCCACCTCATTAGGGCGGACGGTCGTTATCTTGTCAACCTGATATGTATATATCTCATTGAGAACTGTTATACGGAACGTATCGCCTATTTCAAGCTTATCGAGGTCTGAAAAAAGCTTTGCGCTCGGAAGTCCACGGTGTCCTGAAATAACGGCGTGAGTGCTTTCACCGCCAACAGGCAGGCTTGAACCGGGAAGATGACCTGCGGCTATCTGGAGCACGTTTTCGTCTACGGTATGATATATCGGAAGCTCAACTTTTATCTTGTCGATAGAGACATATCCCATAACGCCTGTTCCGTCCACATCAAGAGCACTGTAATAGCCGTCAACAAGATACGGCTTATAGAAAGCGTCTTTGGTTGCGGCAAGTTTTTCGTTATATCTGTGAGCCTCTGCGATAACGTCTTTCATTTTTTCTTCCGAGATATTTTCAATGGCATCGTTATAGCTTTCGATGACCTTTGACTGATTTTTTGAATTGATATATTCGCTTATAGAAGGATACAGCAGCAGACCTATGCCTATAAGCAATGTAATAACAAGTATTATATTTGCAGCACTTTTTTTCTTCATCTGCCGGAGCCCTTTCTTTAAGGCAACACCTCACAAAGCACGTCTAACGACTTTGTACGTCATAAACTTGTATCTTTTCCGTCATCTTGCACAGAAATTCTTTGCCATACGACAGTATGCCTGCAAAATTTCTGTACAATCTGACGAAAAATCTAACTGCGTTTCTGCCGCACAATCTTTGTGCGGTGTTGCCTTAAGACTAATGCAGTGGGAGAAATACATCCCCCACTGCATTGCAGTTAATTATAATTCAATTTAAAATATCAGAACTTAAATTATTCAACTGCGTTTGATGTTCTCTTTTTAGTGATTATGAATATTGCTGATGCTGAAACGAGAAGACCGCCGACTACATAGAATATAGTAGTACCGATACCACCGGTTGTCGGGAGAAGTGTGCCCTTCTTGTTTACAACTGTTAATTCATAGCCGTTTTGGTCAGTGCTGAGCTTTACTAAATCTGAGCTGCCCTCTCCGACAGACCATGTAACTGAATTATCTGTTCCTATTGTGCCCTTGACAACAACTGTGATAGCGCTGTTAAGCAGATTATAGCCTTCAGGTGCAGTAACTTCGGTAATAGTGTATGTACCGTCACCAAGACCTGCAAATGTAAGAACACCATTGTCATCAACATAGCCCTTTGCTTCTACTGTGGAAGAATAGGTTTCGGCTTCGTTAAGAGCCTGCTTCTTATACTTCTGTGTAGTGCTTTCGTAATCAGCCGCAGTAGCGTCTGTAGGAGCTGTAGTTGTATAGCCCTTGTTATTCTTGAGCTTGTAGTAAGTACCGTCAGTAGCAGCTACAAATTCTATACCTGTTACAAGAGTCTTGTTCTCCTTAGTACCCTTGATTGAGAATTCAGCGCCAGAAAGTGCGATATTGCTTTCATCTACCTTATTGATCTTGACAGATGTGAGGTATGTTTTTGTTTCTACCTGAGCAGTTTCAGAAACATAGCCGTTCTCACCGTCTTTAGTTTCTGAGCCGCCGTACTCGCCGGGGATATCCTTGTCATCGCCTGAACCCGGACCGCCTGTACCGCCGCCTTTGCCTGTATCATCTGAACCGGGATCGTCAGGATCATCAGCGTCATTTTCTGAACCTTCGCCGTCGTCCTTACCATCGCCTCTGCCCTTGTAATTCGGGTCATTTGAATAGATAAGCTGTGCAGTATTCGGGTTGCCTGCCGTTGTGCAGTCAGCATCGGTATCAACTTTTGCACTGTATTCAACAGTAATGGCATCATTTGTATCATCATTCCACTTGTCATAGAAGTCTCTGAAAACGATAGTTATCTTAGTTGCACCGTTAACAGTTTTTGTATAAACACTGTAGTCGCCCGTTGGTGGATCTGTTGAAGTTGTTGAAGTTGGTAATTCTGTCAGAGTATCCGTGCCTATAGTGATCACTACGTCATCATTGAATACAAATCCGGGTGAAAGAGTATCTTCAATAATGTAATAATACTGTGAATAGCCTGTCATATCAGGAACTGCTGATGAAAGCTCAAAGTTTACAGTATCATCCATGCCTGCGGTATTGGCTTTAACTTTTGTTGCGTCTGTACCTGTTCCTACAACGATATTCTTATCAAGAGTAGGCTTAACAACTTTTGCATTGACCTCAACCGTATCTGCGACCTCAAGAAGGTAACGTGATTTTACAACTTTAGCTGTTCCGGTGTTGGCAGTTGCATCAACAACAAGATAATATCCTGTATCAATATCACCGCTGCTGTATTTACTTGTTTCAGAATCATATGAAATTGCTTTTCCGCTGCCTTTAACAGTATCTGCAATTACCTTTGCAAGTTCAACAGCTTTATCAGAGTCAGCTGTAAATTTGCTGATAACGTCTGCAAACTGAGGTGCAGTAGTTACATTATAAAACAGATTTGATGCACCGCTTCCGAAAGCTGTATCCGCCTTCAATGCAGCAAGCAAATCAGTAGGACTTGTAGCACCTGTTGCTAAGATATCTGCGCCCCATGCTGTATTAAATAACTGTCCGTCTGTAAGTGTACCTTTGAGAATCTGATATCCTGTAAATGTATGACCTGCCTCATCTGCATTAATAGTAATGCTTGGTGACGGTGGGTCATCGGCAAAAGCTGCGAGAGGTGAAACGAGTGAAAGTGAGAGTGAGAGTGCCATTGCGCCTGAAAGCATCATGGCTGTTAATTTTTTAGTATTTTTCATAAATTGATCCTCCATTTCGTGTGTTATTTGTTTTGATCGGATGCTGTGTGGTGATTGCTGTAAAAAGGGTTACATCATTCTTTCCTCCTTTCACGTTTTGCAACACAGTATCCGCTCAGCAAGCTGATAAGAATAAGGAACGTTCCGCCGAAAACTACGCGTTTTGTTCCGATGCCGCCCGTTGCAGGCAGCTCATACATATTCTCTGTGTTTTTGATGATTATCGGATGTTCCTCTGAATTTGAGGAGACATTGTTGTCTTCATACGTTACAAGGTATTTCGGGTCATTTGTTATTTCTGTTACCTTGTAAACATATTTTCTGCCTGATATTTCATTCAGGTCTTTTTTCTCCCACTTTTTAGACCAGTTATTGTATGAATTCAAAGTGAAAGATGGTGTTACGGTTTCATCGCCCTGTCCTGTAGGAACAGGTTCAGCAATTGCTGTATCCTCAAAGAAGGATATCTCAGGTGTCGGGGACACTATTACATTGTCGTTTGAGTCAATGTCCACGGTATCATAACCACCGTTAATTACAACAAAGTCATCAATATAAAAGTCACCGCCATCATTTGTTCTGACATAAACTGATATTTCACGTGACAGATCACAGTCACTTGGCAGTGTAAAATCCAGATCAGAAAGCTGTATCCACTTATCTGCAATTCCGTCTTTTTCACTGATAGTTACATTATGTTCACCATTATTTTTATCACGGTAATTAAGAACAAATGAATAATGTCTTACTTTATATGCACAGGCTTTTACACTAATACCATAGGATGTATTTAATTTCAACAAATTTGAAGCAAATACATATTTAGGGCCTGAAGATACATCACTTGATCTGTTTGTTGCCAAAAGAGAGTTTCCATACGTATTTCCAAGTTGAACCTTAGCACCGCTTTTTCCTGTCCAGCCTCCGAGATCGCTTGTGAATGAACTGTGAGCATATTCGGTAACTCCTGAAAAATTATCAAAAGTAAGCTCAACAACTGCGTCGCTTTTAATTGCCGAAGCTTCAAAAACTCCGTCTGCTTCAGAAATGCTGCAATTATCGGAAGAAGCTGATACAAACACTGCACTTTCGGGAACATCAGGCATAAATTCAATGCTTCCGTCTATATAAGCAGCTGATGTTGTTTTGTCGCTTATGACATTTCCATCCGTATCAAGCAGTTTGACATTAAGTGAAGTTCTCTGCGGATTGCCGTATTCATAATAATGTCTTTCAAGCTTAGCAGTTATTTCTGACGGATGCGCTTCAAGTTCATTTCCGAATGCATCAAGCCACTGCTTTTTGACATTTATCTCAACTTTGCTTGTTGAAACATTCTTTAAGATATACTGCACTGTACCGTCACTGAGCGTATTCTTTTCAACGCTCTTGGTATAATCTGCAAATTCGCTGACTTCCTCGACATCATATTTATAATAGTGCGTACCATAGCGTGTAACGAGGTTATCAATGCTCATGCTCCAGTTATTATCATCGCTGAGAACAAATGTCTTTCTCTTGTTTATTACCATATAATTCTTTACATTGTTCTCATCTGTACGGATAATACGGAACAATACCTTGTCTCCGCTGTGGTTCTTGCTTGGTGTCTCGACCCACTGCTTTGTGACATTGATATCGATCGTTTCCTCGCCTACTTTGTTGACGAAATCATAGTTCAGGCATTCGCTGAGCGGGTGAATAGATGAAGAAACTTCATGTGTACCGCTTCCCCATGGAAGCTCAGTATCTTCTCCGTTTATTAAAACATCAGAATAATCAGAAGAATCGACTTCCAGTTCCTTGACATAATAGTATCTTTCCTTGTCAAGACCGTGGAAAGAAACGCTTTCGTTAGGATTTACGGTAAAGATACCGTCATCACCAAGCTTAATATAATTTCCTTTATATTCATATGAACCTGTATAAAGCTCATCATCATCTGATGCTGCATCTGACTTTGAATAAAGCTGAAATGAATATGTCTGATTGTCATATTCAGAAGTATAATTTGTTCCTTTATCAACCTTTTTTGATACCTTGACCGTCTGTATCGTAGGAAGATTGAACATCATTGTAAGGTTAGAGTTACATCCTCCACGCTCAAGATAAAACATCTGGATATGATGTTCTTTTTCCGGCTCCCATTTGCCTCCTGCCGCTGAATAAGCCTTAGTAAGCGAGCCGCTTGAATCCCAGATAATATTATTATTCTTGTCTAAATCTGTCTGAAATTCAATTTTATCTTTTGAGAAATTTATCTTACCAGCCGCAGGTCTGTGAATACCGCCAACGTCAAGCACAAGTATTCCGTCAACGAAAACCCACATATCATCATCGCCGCTGTACTCAAATATAACATCTTTTCCCTGATACTGCATTGTGGAACTTTGAGGTATCTCAAAAGTTGCTTCAAGCGTCATTCCGAAGTGATGATTATAATATGAATTGTAATTTACGTTAGGATTTGTTTTGGTGTTATTATAATCATTAAACGGGAAAAATCCAATTCTCATCGGGTCTTTGGTTGAATCATAATTTCCGCTTCCATCGATTTTCGGGTCACCTTTATCATGGTGAGTATCACTTATTATGCCGAATGTCTTATTATAGATAATAAAATTTTTGTCCGGATTAACACTTGTATCAGTATTATAATAAGCATAATTCTTGTCACTGTCATAAAAGTAATATCCATCTTCATTCTTTTGAAGAAGATTTCCGACATCTGAATAAACGATTTTTACACCGTTATCAATAGGTTCAGGGCTGAACAGATATTCAAGCGATTTATTAGAACCTGCTACCGTAGGATAACCGTTTTCAAGCTTTTTGTTTACGATTCCCTGAATAGGATAATGACCGCCGGAAAAGTCATTTTTACCGCTTCCGCTATTTATGCCTTGACCCTGGAACAGAATATCGTTGCTTTCTGTTCTTCCGCTGTTAATACTTTCAAATATAAGGTTTCTGCTTTTAGTATTTCCCGGAACATCAAGTACGCCAAGTCCGCCGTTTGAACCTGTCTGGTCGTAATCGAAAAGATTGATAACAATTCCGTCTTTACGTGTATCAGGCAGTCCTGTAAGCGGAGCAAGAGGCTCAGTGCTTGTTTCGCCCAACAGCTGAACAGTATCAGGCGAAATTCCCATTTCAGACAGATCAGCATCAACAATTTCTTCATCATCTGAAAGTTTTTCATCGCCGTCAGCATTATCCGTTTCACTGCTCATTTTCATGATATTTTCATCGCCGACAATTTCAGCGCCTATCGCCTCTGCATCGCCGAGAGGTTCTTCTGCTGATTTTGCTGACTGGTCAGGCTTCATGCCGATATAGCAGTCGGAAGTGTGGATATGTTCGGGGAGCGTACAGGTAAGCTGCCGCTCATAGCATTCAGCCGTGTGGGTATGCCCGTCAGCCTCGTCAAGTCCGCATACAAGAACGTCGGAATAACATTCATCAGTATGCGAATGAAGTTCCAGACCGCAAAGCTCCTCGTTTACCATAGTAATGCCTGTTCCGTGGAGTGACCAGACGACCGTTGATGAGACGGCCAGCGAAAGGACGAGCATTATTGAAATGGCACGCCTTCGTTTCTTGGTCTGCTGTTTCAGTTTTTCCCAGAAAACATCGATATATCTTGTCATTCATTTCTCATCCCTTTGCTGTAGATTCGATCTGCTCAAAAGGCCATACTCTGAACATAACGTGTCCGATTATCTGGTCGGTGCCGATACAGCCGATAGCTTCACTTCTGCTGTCAACGGATATATCCCTGTAGTCACCGAGGATAAACACCTTATTTTCAGGTACTTTATATGGGAATTCAATTTCGCAGATGCCGAGACTTTTTTCTTTTACGTATGGTTCGTCTAAAAGTTTATCATTTACAAATACATTGCCGCTTTCATCTATTGAGATGCTGTCACCTGGCATTCCGATTATGCGTTTCAGAAGGAGCTTATTCTGCCATGATATGCAGCAAAGCTCGCCGTATTTGCATTTTTCCGATTTCATCAGCACTATGATATCGCCGTCATTGAGACTTGGCTCCATGCTGCTGCCCGATACCTGTATCACGGGGAAAAATATCGTTGATATAAGCACTGCAACAGCGGCAACAACGGTAAGTATCGCAATTGTGCTGACAAGGGTTTTCTTGAAGATCTTTCTGTATTTTATACTTTTAAGTTCATTTTCAACCTGTTCTATAGAAGGTATCTGAACCGTGCTCTGAGTGTTTTCTTCCATAATTGATATTCAGCTTTCTTTTAGTATGCTTCGAGGGTGGAAAATGCATTTCATGTGTTTCCGCATTTTCACCTTTAGCCTGAGTGATTATCTTTTCGGCTTCCCTTCTGGCATTTTCGAGCATTTCCGCCGATCTTTTCTCGTTTTCCGAACAGAATGCCCTGACTTCGTCAAGATATTTTTCTGATGAGCTTAATGTACTGCCAAGGACGGAATTGAGCTTTTCGACTGCTTCTGTAACCGACATTGACTCTGCTATTTTCATATCTCTGAGCTGTATTTCGCTTTTCAGCCTGTTTATTTCGTTGTTCAGCACCTGTTCACGTTTCTGAAACTCATAGATTATTTCAAGCAGCTCACTTCGCTTTAACCGTTTGAACTCCTTGTCCGTCATATTTCTGCTCCTTATATTACAAAAATTATAAGCTGTCAATAATATTACAAATTGTATATCAGCTTGTGGCTGTTCTTTTCCTGCATAACGTGCTATATGTATATTATATCTGTGTATTTCATATTTGTCAACGAAAAATCATATTATTTACTAAATTTAACCAATATTCGTTAAACGTGCCATAGTACATATATCATCTTTTGTATACTTTTTCTGCCGCTATTTGTCTGTATTAAACAATTTGTTGCGCATTTGAAATATTATACAACTTGTAATAGGAGCCTACAGATACCATTTCAGCATCACATTCTGTATGTATAAAAACATTTCCCGCCGCATAATCTGTAAAGGCTGCAGCACAGCGTATTTGTGCATTGCTGCCTGAAGACAACAACCACTGAAAGGGTGAGAATATGGGACTTACAGAAAAAGAAGCGGCTGAAAAACTGAAAGCCGAAGGCGAAAATGTTATCGGTGAAAGCCGCAGACCAAGCGCTGCCGGTATTTTTTTCGGGCAGTTCAGAGATGTTATGGTGATGATACTTCTTGCTGCATCGGCAGTTTCCGTCTTACTCGGCGAAATTTCCGATGCCGTCGCCATCATATTTATCGTTCTGCTCGATGCAGTTCTGGGCTTTGTGCAGGAATACCGCACCGAACATACACTTGAAGCGCTCAGGGCTATGACTGCCCCGACTGCAAAATGCCGCCGTGACGGAAAACTCCGTGAGATAGATGCTGCTCTGCTCGTAACAGGCGATGTCATCGAACTGGAATCAGGTGACAGAATACCTGCGGACGGCGCAATTATCAGCTCTGCCGCTTTCTTTGCTGACGAGTCGCTGCTCACAGGTGAGTCGGTGGCTGCTGCCAAATCCGCAGGCGATGCCAACGACAGGGACAATTCCCCGAATAAGCCGAATATCGTCTACTGCGGCACGTCAGCCGTCAAGGGAAGCTGTACCGCAGTTGTCATCGCCACGGGAAAAAATACTCAAATGGGCAAGATCTCCGAGATGCTCTCCGACATCGACAAGGAGCTTACTCCACTCCAGAAACGGCTTGCAGAGCTTGGAAAGGTCATCGCCATTATCTGCCTGTTCGTCTGTGCCGCAGTTTTCGGGGCAGGCGTACTCCGTGGCGAAAATGTTTTTGAGATGCTCCTGACAGGCATAACCGTTGCCATTGCCGCAATTCCCGAAGGTCTGCCTGCAACCGTGACCATCGCCCTTGCACTTGCTGTAAGGCGTATGCTGAAACAGAATGCCCTTGTCAACAAGCTCCACAGCATTGAAACTCTCGGCTGTACAACTGTGATATGCACCGACAAAACAGGTACTGTCACCGAAAACAAAATGACCGTGACCGAGCTTCACACCGTCGGAAACAGCTATTTTTTCAGCGGCATGGGCTATCACATAAACGGCTCTGTCAGCAAGGGTACTGATAATACCCCGATAAATCCACGTTACGAAAAACCGCTCTGCGAGGCTGTACAGTGCGGTGTCATATGCTCCACTGCCGAAATATCCGCCGATATACAGCCAAAATCAAGAAAGCGTGGCACTCTCACAGGCGGCGGAGAATGGAAGGTAACAGGCGATCCCACCGAAGCAGCACTCCTTGTTGCGGCGGCTAAGTCGGGAGTTACCCGTGAATCGCTGAATTACCGCAAAAAAGCCGAATTTCCATTTGACAGTGAGTCTCGTTTCATGGCTGTTCACTGCACTGTCGGAAACGAGGAACGTACTTATTATAAAGGAGCGGCAGAGGTCATTCTCCCACGCTGTTCACAGTATATCGGCACAAACGGCGATATTCTGCCCATGAATACTGTAATTCGCAATGAACTTGAACGCCGTGTCGGAGAGATGTCCGACAATGCCCTGAGAGTTCTTTCACTTGCCTTCTGCGTGTCGGATAAGCTTGATGCAGAACGTGGAAACCTCGTATTTCTGGGACTTGCAGGCATGACTGACCCTCCCCGTGAGGAGGCTAAAACAGCCATAAGAAAATGCGCCGCCGCCTCGGTAAAGACCGTCATGATAACAGGCGACCACAAGAAAACTGCCGCCGCCATTGCAAAAAAAGCCGGACTGCTGAAAGGCGGAAAGGTCATGACAGGCGCAGAGCTTGACCGCATTTCCGATGACGAACTTGACCGTATAATCGGCAACTACACAGTTTTTGCACGTACCGAGCCTGTCCACAAACTGAGAATTGTCAGAAGCTTCAAGCGGCGTGGCGAGATAGTCACCATGACGGGCGATGGCGTAAACGATGCACCTGCAATTAAAGAGGCTGATGTCGGCGTAGCTATGGGCTTGACGGGCACTGATGTCACAAAACAGGCGGCTGATGTGATACTCCTTGACGACAACCTTGCGACCCTCGTAAGCGCCGTTGAACAGGGACGCTGTGTTTATGCCAATATACGGAAGTTTGTGCGTTATCTCCTTTCGTGCAATATCGGTGAAGTGCTGACAATGTTTCTCGGAATTATACTTGGTATGCCTGTTATTTTACTGCCCGTACAAATTCTGCTTGTCAACCTTGTGACTGACGGTCTGCCTGCGGTCGCACTCGGCATGGAACAGCCCGAAACCGATATAATGCAAAAACCGCCTCGAAAATCCACGGAAGGCTTCTTTTCGGGCGGTCTTATGAGTATGATCATTTTCAGGGGCATTTTTATTGCTCTGTCCACGCTTGCTTCATTCAGCACTGTCATGCATTTCGGCGGAAGTTCAGCGGCTTGCCGTACCTGTGCGCTGATAACTCTTGTCATGTCACAGCTTATCCACGTTTTTGAGTGCCGTTCTGAAACAAGGTCGCTTTTCGGAATGAACCCGTTCGGCAATATAAAGCTGTTTTTAGCTGTTCTGATATCATTTGCGGCACTTGCGGCGGCTGTTGCAGTTCCACAGCTTCAGGTCGTTTTCGAGACTGTTCTTCCGACAGCACAGCAATTGCTTATCGCTCTGATATTCAGCATTGCCGTACCGTTGTTGTCCTCGTTCAGCCGTTAAAACAAAAAAATGCGGCACATAAGTGCCGCTTTTTTGATATCATACAAATGACAGAAATAAAGTAAAAATAGTATTTGTTAGGTGAGGTTGTTATAGTTACATCAGGTGTGTCTGAAATTTCAGTCTGCACCTTTAGCGTCTATACATTGTTATGATTTCCACAACAACTGTATTATAACACCACTCAAAGCAAAAATAAACAATTATCGAGTGAAGTGTGCCTATTTGAGAGTGAATGGTCAAAAATGGTCATTTTTTTCTGTGAACGGCATTATTTTTGTTCAGAAAATCATCTGAATTTTTAGCCGCAGTACACAGACACATCATCACAACTCCGACCGTGCCGCCGAACATCGAACCGAATATAAAATAAAGCATATCATCACCTCAGACATATTATGCCCGATTTTGGTGATTTGTTACACTCAGCCGATGAGCAATTGTGCGCCCCATATGACCAGCAGATGTGCCGGATAGAAGATATAGAAGAACCACTTTGAAAAAGTCGGGTGACTTCCCTTTTTGCCGTTACAGCACATGGTCACGATAAAGAATGAAAGCTCCGTGAAGAATACCATGCATAAAGCATACGGCAGACTTACACCGCCTGCAATGAACTGTACCGCACTCCATATCAGTATCAGCACAGTGAACCATATAAAGCGTATTTTCGGCTTTTCACGGAAGATGTGGTATCCGAGGATAATGAGTACTCCGAAAATCATCCACTCTGTGTAAAAAGCCACTGTCAGGGCATCTATGAGTATTACAGCACCTATTCTTAACGGCAGTTTCCATTTGCTTTCCCAGACGATAATTGCCATAAGTCCGAGGAACAGCGTGAAGAATATGTTAAACTCATCGGGAAACTCCGAAAACTTCATTTTGTTTGCAAGCATGAACGGGATCTGCGTTATGCAGGCAAAAATGAACAGCCGCAGTGCATATTTTTTCCGTGAGCGGGTATACTTATAGCCGTCCGCTATGAATGAGAAGAATATGGGCGGCGCAATTAATGCCGATGCCGCAAGAAAGTTTATTATCAGCGGCTTATCACTGAGTTTTTCGCCGAATATATAGCTGACGAAATGGCCGATAAACATGGGGATAATTGCGATATATTTTATCATGTCACGGTTCAGGACTTTTAGTTTGCTGGTTTGTTCGTTCAATTATCTCCCTCCTGAATATATTATACCACAAAACAAGCACGAATTTGTCAACAAATTATGAATTTTTTCTGTTTTTCTTGTGCAATATGTCACAAAATTTTTTTCTGTGCTTTGTGCTTTACTTAATATCAGGGTAAATTCCAAGCATATCAAAGATATCTTCCTTTGAACGGTAGCCAAGTTCCTGTTTGTGGATAACGCCGTCTTTTACCACAACGAGGAGAGGAATGCTCTCCACTCTGAATGCGGCGGCGAGTTCAGGCTGTTCATCAACATTGACCTTGCCGACCTTCACCTGACCGTCAAGCTCCCCGGCGATCTCTGCAACTACAGGCGACAGCATCATGCACGGGCCGCACCAGCCTGCCCAGAAGTCGAGCAGCACAGGCATCCCCTTATAGTTTCTCACTTCTTCGTCAAAATTTTCTTTTGTAATATTTATTTCAGCCATAATTATACCTCCGGTTTTGCGTTTGGCAAATTTTTATATATCTATTATATCACAAAATATGGTCAGATAAAAGCGGCAAATGCAACAAATTTAAAGGAAAATATTTGTCCATATTAAGTTATTACATATTATTATTTGCTAATTCGTGGCATATTGACTGCAAAGAGAATTTGCCTGTTCTTCGTAGTAGGGGAGGGGGAGAGGGGGTAATTATGCAACAGGAGAGGAGGCGTATCCCCCACTCCCTTTGTTGAATTTGACATATAGGCAGAAATATTGGCTTTTGCAATATCAAAAGACAAAGTGCATATTCATAGTTATATATAACAAAAGTTTTTCGCAAGTGGTTATACAATTTTTCATCAAAAAGTCCACCAAATCCGCAAAAAATGAGTTGTCAAAATGTTCATATTGTGGTAACATATTAATCACAGGATACAACTCTCTGAAATGTTCTGAATACCCTCTCACCTTTTTTCAGAACAAAGTAATGAAATCCAGTTCTATTTGAATCATCCTCGAAATCGGGTACTGTTGACAGCACCCGATTTTCATTTTATGCGGACTATGACGTTTGTATTTCACTTGAAAAACAGCGAAAAATATGATATAATCATTATTGCTATTGCTCCGCCAATTAAGTCTTGAATATTTTATACGAAGTAATGAAGAAGAAAGTCAAGGAAGAAAGCCGCAGGAATACTGACGTATTTCAAGGTTTTCTGACGCAGAATTTCTTCTTCAGGACAAGCAGAAAAATTCAAGATTTAGTTGGTGGAGCAATAATAAAACGATACGGAGGGACAAAATGAAATTCATATCATGGAACGTGAACGGCTTCAGAGCTTGTCTGGAAAAGGGTTTTGCCGATTTTTTCGCACAGGCTGATGCTGATATATTCTGCTTGCAGGAGACAAAAATGCAGCCCGATCAGGCGGATTTCTCGCCCGAAGGCTACCATAAATACTTCCACAGCGCAGTTAAAAAAGGCTATTCGGGTACTGCCGTATACACCAAAAAAGAGCCGATAAGCGTGTCTTACGGCATAAACGGCGGTCATAACGACGAGGGACGTGTGATAACGTGCGAATATGAGGACTTCTATTTCGTGTGCTGTTACGTTCCGAATGCACAGGACGGCTTGAAGCGCATTGAATACCGCATGGAGTTCGAGGACGCAATGCGTGGCTATCTGAGCGAGCTGGACAAGAAAAAGCCCGTTGTATACTGCGGCGACCTGAATGTGGCGCATAATGAAATCGATCTAAAAAATCCGAAAACCAACAAGGGCAACGCAGGCTTTTCTGACGAGGAGCGTGGAAAATTCACGGAGCTTCTCGGCGCAGGCTTCAAGGATACTTTCAGGGCGCTTTATCCGGATAAAGTTGTATATTCGTGGTGGTCTTACCGCTTCAAAGCCCGTGAGAAGAATGCAGGATGGCGTATTGACTATTTTGTGGTGTCGGAGCGTTTCATGGAGAGAGTTGCCGATTCAGCGATACTTACAGACGTTTTCGGCAGCGACCACTGCCCTGTTGAACTTACAGTAAAATAATATAACTAAATATGTTAATAAAAATGACCGTTTCCCGAATAAGGAACGGTCATTTTTTGTATGGGCGCTTTTCGTTTGTAAGTCCGAGAATATAGTCGGTGCTCGTGCCGTAAAGCTCCGCAAGCTTTATGACTACATCCACAGGCACATCACGCACGCCACGCTCATATTTTGAGTAGAGCGACTGGTCACAGAACAAATATTCCGAGACCTCACGCTGTGTCCTGTCGCTGTCCTCACGCAGATTTCTTATCCTGATGAACATATGTTCCCTCCGCTTTGGTGATATCACCACTTTCTGTGTCTTAATATTATTATAAATCAGAGAGAATATTATTCAAGAATTATGGACTATGTGTCCTAAAATCACAACGATTTTTATATGAATAATTTTCGACCGCAAACTTGAAAAAGCAGAATATGCATAACGGATTTTTGCCTATTTAAAGCCATTTACAAAGAATGTTAAACGATTTATTTTTTATGAAAAATGCTTGACATTTAGGATTATTTGTCCTATAATATTAGCAGAGGTATAACCTCTGAAAAATAAGGGATTTACAGTTTGAAAGGAAGTGAAAAATATGGACATTTTTATCGAAATATTATTGTTTTTGATTCCATGTACGATTGCAATTATATTAATTACATATTTGTTAAAAAAATATGATGAAAAATTTGCCCTTAAACAACAGCTTGAATTTGAACAAAAACAAAAAATTAGACAAGAACTTGAAGAAAAAATCGACAAACTTACAGATGGCTCTCTTGCCATGTCCCCAAAAGAATTTATGGATATGCGTAATAAACGATTATACAGTGCTGAATATGAAGAATTTTATGCCCATGCCAAAAACTTTGAAGGCATTTATATTCTGCATAACATTGACAAAGATAAGCACTATGTCGGACAGTCTATCAGGGTTCTCGACCGTGTAAACAGCCATTTTACAGGCAAGGGAAACGCTGATGTATACTTTGACTACAGAAGCGGCGATAATTTCACCATAAGAATGATTGCACTAAAAAACAGCGGCTTCAGTTCACTCAATAAGCTTGAAAAGGACGCTATATTACGATATAATGCGTATACAAAAGGCTATAACAAAACCCGTGGAAACGGCTGATATATTGTGTAGGGGCGACCATTGCCCCCCGTTTTTCATTATGATTCTCTCAAAACAGCCCCCTGACATCCTCAAAACCAAGAGTAGGCTGCAAAGCAAGATTTATGCCGAAAGCAAGAAGCTGTGCGGCACGTTCAGTAAGGCGGTCGATATCTCTGGGAGTGACCATCATATTCGGCATCGATGGCTCAGCATCACGGTCGGTCAGACTGCGTACAATGGTATGCATATCCACAACAGTCGGCACGCCCACAGCTATCACGGGAATGCCCATAACACTGCCGCTCAGTTCATGCCGTGCATTTGCAACGCCGCTCCCCGGTGAGATGCCCGTGTCAGTCAGTTGAATAGTAGTCCCAAGACGGCTTATATCCGAACAGGCAAGCGCATCAACAGCAATTATCGCAGACGGCTTTATTTCGGCAGATATCGCACGTATCACCTCGGCAGTCTCAATGCCTGTCTGACCGAGTACGCCTCCTGCAAATGCCGAAACAGGTCTCAGCGAACAGAGAAATTCCTCCTCGGAGTTATCAAGTTCACTCCGCAGGTGACGTGTAGCAAGTATCCGTGAAACAGTCTGCGGCCCAAGTGCATCAGGCGTGATATCGGCATTTCCAAGACCTGCCACAAGAATATCGCCGTCAGGTATAAATTTACGCAGTTCAGCCGCAAGCTCCTCCGCCATTTCGCTGTATTCTGCGGAAAAACGGCTCAGACCGTCACATTCAAGGGTGATATATCTCCCTCTGCCTTTGCCTATGGTTTCGAGTGCATCATCATCATCAATAATTATCTCAGTTATGGAAAATGCCTTCCCACGGTGCTCAATATGGACATATTCAGGCAGACTGTCCATAGCCACGTTTTCAAGTGCAAGGTCTGTTCTTATCATATGATCCTCCCGATTGTGCAAAATGCTCCAATTTCAGACATAATGTATAACATAATATTTAAAAAATGCCTATTGAAATAATCTTCCTGAAATGGTATAATAATTTAGTCTCAGTAGGTAGGTGTGCGTTGCATCTGCCGCAAGCGATAAATACGTTTCGCTTATATTATTTCTATTTTCAGGCGGTTTATTCGTCTGTATACTTCAAGGAGGTGCATTTGAATGCCAAACATTAAATCTGCTAAGAAGAGAGTAAAGGTTAACGCCACAAAGGCTGAAGCTAACAAGGCAAGAAAGTCAAATCTCAAGACTGTTATCAAGAAGGCTGAATTAGCTGCTGCTGATAACGCTGCTAATAAGGAAGAAGCAATCAAGGTTGCTATCAAGAAGGTTGATCAGGCTTGCGCTCACGGTCTTATGCATAAGAACAAGGCTGCAAGAAAGAAGTCACAGCTCGCTAAGAAGCTCAACGCTGCTGACTAATCCCTTAACATAGTTCTTAATAATACCCTTGCTGACAACTCACGGTCGGCAAGGGTATTTTCGTTTTTATGTTAACACAAAAGGGACAGCCGCACTGACTGTCCCTTTACATTATCTTTTGATTTTTAACAAATATTCCGAAATCCCCTTACTTATTTTTCAGAATGAGAGATGAAAGATTAAGCTGATTTATAGTTTCTTCCCCATGGCAGACCGAGCTTATTTCCTGTGCTTTCTGAACATCGAGCACTCCTTCGTCAACAGCCGCAAGAAGCGCATCATCCGACATATCCTCTATTGAGTTCATATCAAGTTCATTTAAATAGCCTGCGTTGTACATCCTTATATTGTACTTTGTAATAATTACTTCCGGACGTGAGAAACAGAGAATTGCAAACATTACGGTAAATCCTATGGACACTAATTTCGCAATGCCAAGACCACGCTTGAACTGCTTTACGAGTATCAGCACGAAAATATAAGCTGTGAGCACCATGAACCATGTTGTGTACACTCTGAGTTCCGTGAGGCCGTATGTGTCGATATACATTATCATCTTGCTCATTGCCGTGGCAATAAGAATGAGTGTGGAGACGCTGAGGACTGATGTATATATTTTGAGTGCGGCAGTTCTTTCCTCGCCGCTTTTCTTTGCTGTGACGTTCATGAAGATGATGACCGCAAGATTTATCACGGCGATGGTGCAAAGCTCGAAAAATCCCTTTCTTGCGTATTCAGCATAGCTGAAAGCCTCGGGAAGTGTACCTGAAAATGCCGAAAGGAAGTAGCTTGCCTGTGAGAAAAAGAACACGATATAAAGAAGAATTATCGGTGTTACAGCGGTATACAGCACGATATTGCTGATAAAACGGAAACTTTTCATGCTTTCAATGCATTCTTCGCTGTTAAGCTCCCTGATATTGTTACGAACGGCATTTCTATAGAGCATACCGAAAATATAGCACGATACCGGCAGTGCAAGAAGAAGATAACCTGTCCAGCTCCAGACACCTTCTGAAGCGAAGAATTCTCCGATAATATACATAATATGCTCAACGCCTTCATCAGCCGACATGAGCAGACTTCCTACAACGACCGTAAGCGGTACAGCAAGAAGCAGACCTCCAAGAATACCCTTGAAATTTTTTCCGCCGTTTGACTTTGAAAATCTGTCCGAGGATATCCTTGCCTGAGCGTCGAATTTCTCAAAAGGATAGGCAAAAAGCGCCTTTATCATCGCATATGGCAAATACTTCTCGATATCGTTTTTCTGTGCGCCGACCGAGTAGACAAAATAGGCATCTGCCCCTATCATAAACAGCATATCAAGCCATTTTACTGTAAGGTTGTCGGTAATGGCGAAAACAGTTCCGAATATATAGAGTGCAACGGCAAACAGCTTGTTGAAGCCTTTGACATGAAGTCCCCTTGATTTCAGATAAATTATCTCTGTTGTGAGCATTATCATGCAGAAAATCGTGGCAAACAGACCAATATTCACAAACAGGACGAGTCTCACGAAAAATACTGACATCAGAGCAACGATAAGAGCAAGAACACATTCGCCTCTTTTATATAACGGTGCTTCTTTTTTTGCAGTATAATATGATGAAACATATCCGCCCATCATCTGCGGTGAATTTGTCCAGTTTGCAGTATACTGGGGATAAGCTCCCTGAATGCATGGCTGATTTATTGATTTTTCAGCCGTATTTCCGCCGTTATCCTGCGGAATATTGTTCTGTAGGGTTATATTTTCCGCATTATTCTGCGGAATATTTTCATTTGTTTCATTCATAAAGACTAAACCTCCGTGAGACAGGTTCAGTGATCCTGTCAGGTCTGCTCTTTTCTGAATTCCAGAATATCTCCGGGCTGACATTCAAGCTCCTCGCAGATTTTTTCAAGAGTTGAAAATCTTACAGCCTTAGCCTTTCCTGTTTTTAGAATGGACAGGTTTGCATTGGTAATTCCGACACGTTCCGCAAGATCCATCGAGGAGACCTTCCGCTTAGCCATCATAACATCGAGATTTACAATTATTGGCATACAGCACCTCCGTTCAGATAGTAAAGTCGTTTTCCGACTTGATCTCAACGGCTTTTTCAAAGACATTTTTGAGAACACGCATGATAAGTCCCATAAAAACAAAGGCGAAAGCAAAGCCGAAGAAAAAATATCTCCAGAGACCAAAAATAACAAGTGCAAGACCTGCAAGCATACATTCCCATGAGATGCGTCTGAGGCATTTTGTATTCTCTTTGACGAAAACTCTGTCGTTTTTAATATTAGTGAGCAGTCTGTAAAGCGATACAGTAATGCCGATGATCATAACGCCGCAAAAGTAGATAGTAAGCGAAAACGGCACCATTATAGACCCCTTTATAAGACCGTAAGGCTCGATGTATGTATCATACCATGAGGCAATATCGGGCGTAACGACCATAACGACCAGAGTGATGACTGCGCCGATATAGGTCAGTGTTCTGGACAGAAAGAGTGATTTGTTTTTATTCCACATAAAATTGAGCTCCTTTATGTTTGGTGATTATAGTATAACACATAAAACATCATTTGTCAATAGCAAATTATCGTTTTTCAATATTTTTTTCTTGAATTACGATTTTGTGAAGATATACGGAAAAATCCCCCCTGTTTAACATTGATACCCATGTGGAAGTAAAAACTTCTATATGAGTACCGCCGTTATTCTCTCCATGTTTCCGTAAGGAAGTAGGCGCTCACGGTCTTGAGGAGCGTGGCGTTTACCGTATCCACCAGTTTGAAAAACAGGAAATGATAGTTGTCTGCAAGCCTGAAGAGTCAATGGACTGATTCCATAAGCTTTACAGCTATACTGTTGTTGCTCCTCCGAGAATGCTTATCGCTTTCCTTGAAAATAACCTCAACGAGGACGGCTCTATCCGTATCCCTGAGGCTCTCAGATCTTATATGCGCAAGGATATTATCAAAGTGCCTGAGAAAAAGTAAGAGTATATGATTAAAGGGACAGTTTGCGGACTGTCCCTTTTAAATTACATAGAAATTGATTGGGTGAGATTGAGTACGATGTCAAATATCGTTAATTAAATACTTCTATGAACATTATTGAATTGCTTCATCAATATTACCATTATCATCATCTTCTAATGAATTGCTTTCTTCTTTTTTTGACAGTAAACAGGATATGCCCCACCAAATTGTATAACCAATAACATAGCATATCCAGAATGCAAATACAAGAGGATACACAATAATAGAAAATAAAAAGATTTTGGTTATTTTCTCGTCACGAGGCATGCTTTTTTTAAAAAAAGGATTTTTACATTTTTTAAAAACTTCAATTAATGAATATGGTTTATACTCTTTTTTCATAGCTACCTTTTCCTTATTTTATTATTGTTGAATATATTGTATATATTATCTATATGTATATTTTTATTATACACAAAAATATAAATATTTATTATATTTCTATAAATATTGTACAAAGGCACAAGAAAAAGTGTCGCTATTTGTGAATGCTGTTAGAAAAAATAAAATATCTCACTAATTTTTTAGCTTGACAAACCAAAAAAAATGTGCTAAGATAAAACAGTAATAATATAAAACAATGACGAGGAAGGCTTTTCCCGATATTTTCAGAGAGCAGTCGTATGGTGCGAGACTGCAATGGAAGGAATAACAAGCACACCGCCTCCGAGTGCGTCCAATAAACGACGGGTGCTCCCGTTACAGAGCCAATGAGATACGGAATATCCGTGTGAATCAGGGTGGAACCACGATACTATCGTCCCTTAGCCGAATTGTCGGTATAAGGGGCTTTTTTTATTCTCACAGAGGAGGTGAGCTTATGAGCAATATCAAGTATAACGAGCATGAAGAAGCTTTTGAACTTCCGTACAAGATATGGG
This sequence comes from Ruminococcus sp., assembly GCA_024403995.1. Classification (GTDB taxonomy): domain Bacteria; phylum Bacillota; class Clostridia; order Oscillospirales; family Ruminococcaceae; genus Ruminococcus. The sequence goes on along the minus strand of JAKSQT010000006.1, from coordinate 36,196 downwards.
GCAATACCCAGACTGTCCGCTTCTATGTCGAGGAAGAATCCGAGATAATGAATAACCTTTCCGTGATAGCCGAAAAACTTGCAAAGGTTGACGAAAGCAAAACTCAGATTGCTGCACTTCTTATAGATGAAGGCTGGTATGAGGGCGGCAATGCTGATGCACTTGCAAAAATACTGAAAATAAATAACGTCTACGTTGACATAGACGAGGACGAGATCGTTGCTTGCTTTGAAACAGGCACAGACGACGGCTATATGCAGGGTATGGTCAAAATGGAACTTTACGGCGAACTTTTTGAAGCTGTCGGATGGGTCTGAGCATCATGCGATAATTGAAAATAATCCCATGAATTGGGAAAATGATGAATTATTTATAAAGGAGTAAACCAAAATGATAAAATTAACATTAAAGGACGGCAGCATCAGAGAAATTGAAGCCGCTCAGTCCGCAGCAGAGATCATCAAGGGCATCGGCATGGGACTTTACAAAGCCGCTTGCTGTGTCAAAATAAACGGCGAGGTTAAAGACCTCAGAACAATTATCGACAGTGACTGCGAATTTGAAGTATGCACATTCGATACTATCGAGGGCAAAAAGACATTCTGGCATACAGGCTCACACATTCTTGCTCAGGCTGTAAAGAGACTCTATCCTCAGGCTAAGCTTGCGATCGGCCCTGCAATCGACAACGGATTCTACTATGACTTTGACCTCGAAAAGCCTTTCACTCCTGAAGAACTCGAAAAAATCGAGGCTGAAATGAAGGCTATCGTCAAGGAAGGAATTGCTCTTGAACAGTTTGAGCTGTCCCCTGCCGAGGCTATCGCAAAGCTTGAAGAAATGGGCGAACCTTACAAGGTTGAACTCTGTCAGGAACACGCTGACAAGGGCGAGCCTATCTCATTCTATAAACAGGGCGAATTTGTTGACCTCTGTGCAGGTCCTCACCTCATGACAACTGCTCCTGTAAAGGCATTCAAGCTCATCTCATGCACAGGTGCTTACTGGAGAGGCTCTGAAAAGAACAAGATGCTGTCAAGAGTTTATGCTACTGCTTATCCAAAGGCTGCTGACCTTGAAGCTGACCTCAAACAGCGTGAAGAAGCTAAGCTCCGTGACCACAACAAGCTCGGACGTGAACTTGAATACTTCACAACTGTTGACTTTATCGGTCAGGGACTTCCTATCATGCTCCCAAAGGGCGCAAGAGTCGTTCAGCTCCTCCAGCGCTGGGTCGAAGATACAGAACAGAAGCACGGCTATCTCCTCACAAAAACTCCTCTCGTTGCAAAGAGAGAGCTTTATAAAATTTCAGGTCACTGGGATCATTACCTTGACGGTATGTTCGTCCTCGGCGATCCTAATGATGAAACAAAGGAATGCTTTGCGCTCCGTCCGATGACCTGTCCTTTCCAGTATCAGGTTTACCTCAACAGACAGCGTTCATACCGTGATCTTCCGATGCGTCTCGGTGAAACATCAACTCTTTTCCGTAACGAGGATTCAGGTGAAATGCATGGTCTTATCCGTGTTCGTCAGTTCACTATTTCCGAAGGACACCTTGTTCTCCGTCCTGACCAGCTCGAAGAAGAATTCAGAGATTGTCTCGAACTTGCAAAGTATATGCTTGATACAGTAGGACTTCTTGAGGACTGTACATTCCGTTTCTCACAGTGGGATCCTGCAAACCCGAAGAACAAGTATGAGGGTACTGCTGAACAGTGGGAGACTGCACAGGCTGTTATGGCTAAGATTCTTGACCACCTCGGAGTTGAGTATACAATCGGTATCGACGAAGCTGCATTCTATGGTCCGAAGCTTGACATTCAGTATAAGAACGTTTACGGCAAGGAAGATACCCTCGTAACTATCCAGATAGATATGCTCCTTGCTGAAAGATTCGGCATGGAATACGTTGACGAGGACGGCACTAAGAAGCGTCCTTACATCATTCACAGAACATCTCTCGGCTGCTATGAGCGTACACTTGCATACCTCATCGAGAAGTACAACGGCGCAATGCCTCTGTGGCTCGCACCTGAACAGGTAAGAATAATTCCTGTTGCTGACCGTCATATCGAATACTGTGACAAGCTCCTTGCAAAACTTGAAGCCGCAGGAATCCGTGCAACAATCGACGACAGAGCTGAAAAAGTCGGCAAGAAGGTACGTGATGCACGTCTCGAAAGACTGCCTGTATGGGTAACAGTCGGCGACAAGGAAGTTGAGAGCGAGACTGTTTCAGTTACTTCAAGACGTGAGGGCGACCTCGGTTCAATGACCCAGTGCGACCTCCTCAACAAGCTTATTGATGACATTGCCAACAAGGTTCGCTGATTTTTAATCCGAACAACAGAATAGATTTTGATTAGGCGACCATTAATTTGGTCGCCTTTTTTAAGGAGCGACCAGTGATCGCCCGCATAACGTATCACATTTGTATTTTGTTTCATACCTGACACACTGAATGCGCCCATATACACGCATAGATCGTTATATTTTTATCAATCATATACAAAAACAAAAGGACAGCCGAAACTGTCCCTTAAATCCAATATATTATTACTTCTTTTCAGGCACTTTGATAATATCCTTACGCATATAAGGTCTGAGAGCCTCTGGAATACGAATAGAGCCGTCCTCGTTGAGATTGTTTTCAAGGAAAGCGATAAGCATTCTCGGAGGAGCAACAACTGTATTGTTAAGAGTATGTGCAAGGTACTTCTTGCCGTCCTCACCCTTGACCTTGATGCCGAGTCTTCTTGCCTGTGCATCACCGAGGTTTGAACAGCTTCCGACCTCGAAATACTTCTTCTGACGAGGTGACCATGCCTCAACGTCGATACTCTTTACCTTGAGATCAGCAAGGTCGCCTGAACAGCATTCAAGTGTACGTACAGGAATATCAAGTGAACGGAAGAATTCAACTGTATAGCTGTAAAGCTTATGGAACCAGTCCATAGACTCCTCAGGCTTGCAGACAACTATCATTTCCTGTTTCTCGAACTGATGGATACGGTAAACGCCACGCTCCTCAATTCCGTGAGCGCCAACTTCCTTACGGAAACATGGAGAATAGCTTGTAAGTGTCTTTGGAAGTTCTTTTTCGGGTGTGATAGTATCAATAAATCTGCCTATCATAGAGTGCTCAGAAGTACCGATAAGGTAGAGATCCTCACCTTCTATCTTGTACATCATGCCTTCCATTTCAGCAAAACTCATAACACCTGTTACAATGTTTGAACGAATCATGAAAGGCGGAATACAATATGTAAAGCCCTTGTCGATCATGAAATCTCTTGCATAAGAGAGAATGCAGCTATGAAGCTGTGCGATATCTCCGAGAAGATAATAGAAGCCGTTGCCGCTTGTCTTGTCTCTTGCGCTGTCGATGTCGATGCCTTTTACCTTTTCCATTATATCAATATGATAAGGAACTTCAAACTCAGGTACAAAAGGCTCACCGAAACGCTCTACCTCGACATTTTCGCTGTCGTCCTTGCCTATCGGAACGGTATCATCGATAAAATTAGGAATAACTAACATTATTTCTCGGTATTCCTTTTCAAGCTTAGCTTCCTGTTCTTCAAGAGAAGCAAGATTTTCTTTGCCCTTCTTGACTTCTTCTCTGAGCTTATTACCTTCTTCTTTCTTGCCGCTTGCCATAAGAGCGCCTATTTCCTTGCTCTTGACATTGACGAAGTTTCTGAGATTATCACCTTCAAGCTTTACCTTGCAGTATTCATCATAAACCTCTATTACCTTGTCAACGAGAGGAAGTTTGTTTACTCCGGGATTTCCGTTTTCGTCAAGCTTGTTTCCAGCCTGAAATTTCTTTCTGATATTTTCCTTAACAGCTTCAGGATCTGCTTTTAAAACTTTAATATCTATCATTTATATTACTCCTTATTAATCCTTTGCGAGCTTATCAGCAAGCGCCGCAAGGTCATCTTTATCATAAAATTCGAGAATAAGCGCACCCTTATTCTTACCGTAATCGACTTTTACTTTACGTCCGAGTCTTTCATTGAGAGAAAGCTCCATTTCAACAAAGTAGTTGTCGATTTTTTTATTTGATTTAACTTCTGTCGCATCGTCCTCAGAAGATTTCTGAGCAGCCTTTTCGACCTGACGAACTGTGAGACTGCCGTCAGCCGCTTTAAGAGCAGTAGCGATGAGCATCTCCTCATTGTCAAAACCGAGGAGAGCACGGGCGTGACCTGTTGTAATATCGCCGTTTTCGAGCATTTTCAGCACACGTTCAGGAAGTGAAAGCAGACGGACTGCATTTGCAACAGCCGAGCGTGAACGACCTACCATTTTAGCGACTTTTTCCTGAGTCATGCCGTATTTTTCGATAAGGTCATTATAGCCTGACGCTTCTTCAACGGGATTAAGATTTTCACGCTGCAAATTCTCTATAATGGCTATCTGCATTGTTTCGAGGTCAGACAACTCACGTATATTTACAGGAACTTCATCGAGACCGAGCATACGAGCCGCACGCCATCTTCTTTCGCCTGCGACTATCTGATATCCGCCTGAAATAGGACGAACAAGAATAGGCTGGAGCATACCGTGTTCACGGATAGAATCTGCGAGGGCAGCAATAGCCTCATCTGAAAAATTCTTTCTTGGCTGGTCACGGTTCGGCTCAATTTCGGAAGTTCTGAGAGTTTTTTTCACCTGAATTTCGTTAGTATTGTCGCTGAAAAGCGAGTCAAGACCTGCACCTAATCCACCTAAACCCATAGCTTACGTCATTCGGATAACCGAATTACTCCTTTCCGCTGTTTTTGTTAAAAGAAAAGATACCTCTGCGTTTTTTCTTAGGCAGTTCGAGTGGTTCGCCAAGCAATTCATGGCAGAGCAGTTCATAGCATTCCGCACCTTTTGATGTCTTATCGTAATAGAATATAGGCTTGCCATGGCTTGGGGCTTCGGAAATACGGACATTTCTCGGGATTTTGGTTTTGAATACCTTATCGGGAAAATATTTTTCTACCTCAGCAACAACGTCATTTGCGACTTTAAGTCTGCCGTCGAACATTGTGAAAATGATACCGCCGATTTCGAGAGAAGTATTGTAGTTACTTTTAACTATCTTTATTGTATTTACAAGCTGAGAGAGACCTTCAAGAGCATAGAATTCAGCGAGCATCGGAACGAGCACCTTATCACAAGCAACAAGGCTGTTAATGGTGTTAATGCCGAGTGCAGGCGGGCAGTCTATGAAGATATAGTCATACTCATCCTTAACAGTAAGAAGCTGCATTTTAAGGCGATTGACTCTGTTTTCATTTGAAGCAAGCTCGATTTCGCAGCCTGCGAGAGCTTCTGTAGCCGGTACGATAAAAACGTTATCGTATTCTGTAGGGATAACCGCATCCTGAATTCGTGTTTTGCCGGTGAGAACGTCATATGTAGACGAGCTTACAGACTTCTTTTTTATACCGAAACCTGTTGTCGTATTGCCCTGAGAGTCAGAGTCAACGCACAGCACTTTGAATCCACGAGAGCCGAGATAAGCGGAAATGTTGATGACGGTAGTAGTTTTTCCTACGCCGCCTTTCTGGTTAGCAACAGCAAAAATCGTACCCATAGTATCTTCCTTTCTTTTTTACTTTTACTATTATATCACTTTTGAATTCAAAAGTAAATACATAGCGGCAGATTTTTTCATTTTTTTGCAGAAAATGTTTCACGTGAAACAAAAAAATCACGCAAAACACTCTTTTGGAATGTTTCACGTGAAACAATTTGGAGAAAAAGCTTATACAGTCTGCTTATTTTGCAGTGGAATTCTCACTCTATATTCAATATAATCCTCATTCTGTATTTTTTTCGAGTCAGCAGAGATACCTGCCGCCTGCATAGTTTCGACAGCCTTATTAATAGTATTAATAAAAATCTTCACATTCTGAAAAACACGTGAGCGTTTTTTGTAGCTGTTTTTCTGTTTCTGACAGCCGATATAATCCTCAATCAACTTTTCAGTACGCTCAACATTAAGATTATTATGTATAACTTTTTCAAGGACATTGAGCCTGTCCTCAATACTTCCGAGTTTAAGCAGAGCTCTTGCGTGTCGTTCTGTCAAATTATATTGTGTAATCAGTTTGCGTTCATCCTCCGAAAGGCGCAGCAGACGAAGCTTATTAGCAATAGTACTTTGTGCCCTGCCAAGTTTTGCCGCCGCATCTTCCTGAGTCATGCCATAATATGTAATGAGTTTTTCAATAGCGATAGCCTCGTCAAAGAAGGATAGATCCTCACGCTGAATATTTTCAACAAGTGCAAGAATCGCCGAATTACGGTCACTAATGTCATATACAATACATGGAACAGTCGAGAATCCACAACATTTTGCGGCCCTGAGACGGCGTTCGCCTGCGATAAGCTCGTAATTTTCACCGATTTTGCGTACAGTAAGCGGCTGGAGAATACCGTTCTGTGCAATTGAATCCGCAAGCGAAGCAATTTCTGAATCCGAAAATACAGTCCGTGGCTGATGTGGATTTGGGATAATGCTATGTATATCGACCTCAATGATCTTAGTGATTTGCTTTTCTTTAGTAAAATTTAAAAAACCTGCCATATTATAACCTCTTTTGATAGAATTGGAGTTAACTCCTCAAGGCTGACTGAACGTAATGTTGCTGCCTTGATAATATTCTATCATCAGTCGGAAATATTATCAACAAGAAAAAATCGACAAAATTCGACAAGAAAAGACATTGCTCGACAAAGAATGACAAATTCAGAGCGTTTTCTTCTTTATCTGACTGCTGTTTCTGGGGTATTTTGTCGAAGTTTGCGATATTTTTTTTACAAGAACTATCTTACGCTGTTCATCATCGACAGAGTAATTTGTTTCACGTGAAACAATTCCGCCAAGAAGTTTCACTGCATTATTACCGAGGCTTATGTCCTCATTCGGCCCTTTCAGAGCAATAAATGAGCCTCCGACCTTAACAAAAGGGATACAATATTCGCTTAAAAGTGCCATATTTGCAACAGCACGAGCACATGAAAAGTCAAATTGCTCACGATATTCAGGCATTTTTGCAATATCTTCCGCACGTCCATGAACAAAATCAGCCTTAATATCAAGTTTTTCACACAACAATTGAAGAAAAGTAATTCGTTTATTCAGACTGTCAAGAAGTGTAAGCTGAATATCCTCACGATACAATTTCACTGGAACTGACGGAAATCCAGCGCCCGTTCCAACATCGATAAGTGTGGAATCCTGTGGAATCTCGGCATATTTCAGCATAAGAATGCTGTCAATAAAGTGTTTATGAAGAATTTCATCAGGCTCAGTAATAGCAGTAAGATTAACATTTTCATTGTATTCAACGAGAAAATCAGCATAAATATCAAGCTTGGAATACAATTTTTCACTCAATTCAAGCCCATATTTTTCAAATTCAGCCTTACAATAATCATAATTCGGGAGCATTATTACCTCCATTCTCGTGGTGGAGCCAAACAGCAAGCATTGAAACATCTGCCGGAGAAACGCCTGAAATTCGGGATGCCTGACCTATCGAGACAGGCTTTATCTTGTTCAGCTTTTCAGCAGCTTCAAGACGAAGTCCGTTTATTGTATTATAGTCGATATCCTGCGGAAGTTTCTTAGATTCAAGCTTGCGAACCTGTTCGATTTGTTCAAGCTGCTTGGAAATATAGCCTTCATATTTAATTTGCAGTTCAACCTGTTCGCACACATCAGCATCCAATGTTTCACGTGAAACATCAAAAGGTGCAAGTTCAGAGTAAGATATCTGTGGACGGCGTATCAGATCAGCAAGTTTGCAGCCTGTTGTGAGAGATGCAGTCCCCTTTTCCTCAAGAAATGCATTGATTTCAGCACTTGGAGCAATATTCAGATGCTTGACACGCTCAATTTCAGCCTCAATAAGGGAAATTTTCTTGTTAAGGCGCTCAAAACGCTCATCAGATATAAGTCCGATTTTATGTCCATATGGCATAAGACGCTGGTCTGCATTATCCTGACGAAGAATTAGACGATATTCACTGCGTGAAGTCATCATTCGATACGGGTCAGAACAGCCCTTTACAACTAAATCATCAATAAGAGTGCCAATATAAGAACTTGCACGATCAAGAATAAGAGGTTCACGCCCCTGAACCTTCAAAGCAGCATTGATGCCTGCAACAAGTCCCTGAGCACCTGCCTCCTCATAGCCTGAACTGCCGTTGAACTGCCCTGCACCATAAAGTCCGCTTATCATCTTGAATTCAAGTGTAGGCAAAAGTTGATTAGGATTACAGCAGTCGTACTCAATTGCGTATGCCGGTCTCATTATCTCAACGTTTTCAAGTCCTACTATTGTTCTGAGAAATGCAAGCTGTACGTCCTCCGGCAATGATGATGACATTCCCTGTAAATAGTATTCTTCCGTTGATAATCCCATTGGCTCAACAAAAAGCTGATGACGTGGTTTATCTGAGAATCTTACAATTTTGTCCTCGATAGACGGACAGTATCTTGGGCCGATTCCCTCTATTCTGCCTGAGTATAATGGTGATCTGTCAAGGTTTGAAAGTATCACTTCATGTGTTTTACTATTTGTATATGTAACATAACAGCTTACTACATTTTCAAGTTTTGACTTGTCTGTATCAAATGAAAATGGTACAATATCTTCATCGCCATCCTGTCGTTCCATTGCATCAAAATTGATACTACGCTTATTAACTCGACATGGTGTACCGGTCTTGAAACGGCGTATCTCAACACCATTTTCAATCAGGCTTTTTGATAAATACTTACTTGGCAATGCCGCATCAGGGCCGCTTTCATATGATACTTCACCGACATGGATTTTTCCTTTGAGATATGTACCTGTTGCAATTACAACAGCTTTTACAGCATACTCTGCACCAAGCGATGTACGGACACCTGTGATTTTTCCGTCTTGGATAATAACATCAGCGATTTCAGCCTGTTTTACATAAAGATTCGGCTGCTTTTCACAGACATCTTTCATGTAATTATGATACTTTACACGGTCAGCCTGCACCCTCAGACTATGAACGGCAGGGCCTTTTCCCTTGTTGAGCATACGGCTCTGAATGAAACATTCATCAGCAGCCTTGCCCATTTCACCGCCAAGTGCATCAATCTCACGTACAAGGTGTCCCTTTGCAGTGCCTCCGATTGACGGATTACAGGGCATATTCGCAATCTGGTCAAGCGATATAGTAAACATTACAGTCTTACAGCCAAGTCGTGCGGCGGCAAGTGCAGCTTCTACACCTGCATGACCTGCACCAACAACTGCAACGTCAAATTCTCCCATTTTATATGTCAAACTAATTCCTCCTTAAATGTTTCACGTGAAACATCACTTTCCTACACAAAATCTTGAGAAGACTTCATCAACAACTTCATTCGTTACTTTTTTTCCGGTAAGACTCAGAATTGATTGTTCCGCCTCATCTATTAGCACATTCACAGCATCAAGCAATTCACCACACGAAAGTGCTTCAATAGCTTCATTTACTGAACGAAGTGCATTCTCAATACACATTTTTTGTCTCTCATTAGCAGCCGAAACATTATTGATAGTCTGCTCATTTATCTCAAATATGTCTTTTATCTCACGTTCAAGTAAGTCAACGCCGGTATTTTCCTTGGCAGAAAGATATACTATATGTTTAAAATATTCTGTCAACTGCTTCTCATCAAGCTCCTGACCAACGTCGGATTTGTTGACTACAGCCACTGATTTTTTATTGTCAATTTTATTAATTAATTTCAAATCGTCCGCCGTGAGAGGACAACTTCCGTCGAAAACAGCAATTACAAGCTCCGATGATTTAAGTATCTTTTCAGCAATATCAACACCAATGCCCTCGATAATGTCATCGGTCTCACGAATGCCTGCGGTGTCAGAAAGCCTTAACGTTATGTCACCAAGCTTCACGCTCTCCTCAACAACATCACGGGTAGTGCCTGCGATATCTGTAACGATACTTCTCTCACAGCCGCTCAGACAATTGAACAGCGTGGACTTGCCGACATTCGGTCTGCCGATAATAGCCGCCGAAACGCCCTCACGGACGATCCTGCCGCAGTCATAATTTGCAATGAGCGACTGCAATTCATCACGCACGACCTGCAATTCAGCAATAAGATTTTCAGGCTTGACCTCCGGAGTATCCTCATCAGGATAATCAGCCCATGCCGCAAGGTCACCCAGCATCTTCATAAGCTTATCCGAACAGCGCTCAGCCTTTTTGAAAGCCGCTCCCTCACGGAGAGACTCAGCCATTTTCAGTTCCTGTTCACCACGGGCAGAAATTATATCCATGACCGCCTCCGCCTGAGTCAGGTCAAGCTTGCCGTTGAGGAATGCACGTTTAGTAAACTCACCTGCCTCAGCATTATCAGCGCCGTTCTTCAGAATAGCCCTGAGAATACGCTTTGAGACGTACAGACCGCCGTGGCACGATATCTCCGCCGTGTCCTCGCCCGTATAGCTGTGAGGCGCTCTGAACACGGTGAGGATACAGTCATCAAGCCGTTCATCGCCGTCATATGCCGTACCGTAAGCGCAGGTGTAGCCTTCCATTTCCGTGACCTTTTTGCTGCCGAAAGGGCGGAAAACTGAGGCGGCAGCATTAATTGCATTTTCTCCCGAAATACGTATCACGGCAATTCCGCCTGCCGCATTTGGGGTAGAGATAGCTGCAACAGTTGACAAAATATATCACTCCTAAAAAAACAACGGCAAAGCTGCCGTTGTTTCTGTAAATTTCAATTAAAATTCGATCTTTCCGTAGAGACCGCCCTCCATGGTGTCCTCCGGCTTTGGTCTTTTGTAGTCCTTTTCAAAGCTTGTTGAGAGGTCAACGGAACGGCGCTCCATGTTTACTTCCCTGTTGTTGTCACGATTTCTGTTGTTATTATTACGGTTATTATTGCGTCTTCTGTTGTCATTTCTGCCACGTCCTGCACCGTCACGGCGATTGTTGTTATCACGTCTGCCGCCGTCACGTCTTCTGTTGTTTGGTCTTGCATTTGTGGAAGAAATGATTATCTTTCTGTATGGTTCTTCGCCAACAGAACGTGAGGAAACGCCCTCTATCTTGGATATAGCTGAATGGATAACACGTCTTTCATATGGATTCATCGGCTCAAGCGGCTGTGAACGGCCTGTCTTGAGGACTGTCTTTGCAACCTTAGCTGCAAGCTGTTCAAGAGTATCCTTTCTCTTTGCACGATAACCGAGACAATCAATAGTGATACGGAAATAATCCTTGTCGCCCTTGTTGGCGATGATCGAGCAGAGATACTGGAGAGCATCAAGAGTCTCGCCACGTCTGCCGATAATAGTACCGTTATTGTTGCTGTCAAGGTTGATTATCGCACCTGACTCATTCTGATAAACAGTGAAAGTAACGTCAACGTCCATAGCATTGAGAATGCTTGTGATATAGTCCTTTGCAAGCTTTACCTTTGCATTTTCAAGGGACTCGTCCTCAATAAGAGTGAAGTTATCAAGGGAATAATCTTCCTCGTCATCTTCATGAGCATCAGCGGCATTTTCAGCCTTTGGAGCAGCCTCCTTCTTTTCAGGAGCGATAACAGGAGTTTCGTTTTCAGCCTTCTTTTCAGGCTTAACGTCGATATATTCAGCGATAAGAGACTCAGCAGTTATAGGAGCTTCTGCCTTTGTTTCGGTCGTAGCAACAGGAGCATCATTTACAGGTGCGGCTGTTACAGGAGTTTCTTCCTTTGCAGGAGCAGTAACGACAGGAGTCTCAGCCTTTTCAGGTTCAGACTTTGGTGCAGAAACAAAAGTATCTGCTTTTTTAAGCGGAGCATTTGCGGGAGTATAGGTAGCTTTTACAACGGCATCTCTTGCGCCGAGACCAAGAAAACCGCCTTTTTTTCCTTCATCGACAATTTCAAATTTGATCTCACTGATATTTTTTCCGAATTTTTTAGCGGCGAGAGCCTTAGCCTCGTCTACCGATTTTGCAGTAAAGTTTTCAGTCATAATTATACCTCCCTGACGAATCAATCGTCATCATTTTCATTTTCATCATATTCGTCGCCGTATTTTTCTGCCATTCTCTTTCTGGCATCTTTAAGAGCATCACGATTGATCTTATTTTTTTCAGATTTTGAAAGATTGGTTTTAGTACTTGGAGTACCATTCTGCTGTTGTTCAAGAGCTTGCTGCTGTTCAAGCATTTTCTGCATGAAAGTTTTCTTTTCAGGATGTTTAGCGGCATAAGCGAGAGCCTTAGCCTTTTCCTTTTCATTTATCTTGTCGATATTCTTGTCGAAGTAGATATTGAGCACATAGGTAATAACAAAAGTAAAGAGTGATGACCATATCCAGTAAAAACCGATACCTGCGGGGAGACCGAAAGCGAAGATTATTGAAAGCACAGGAGCCAAGAACATCATGGCAGTCATACAGCCGCCGCCCTGCATAGCCGGATTATTTTTCTTCTGGTAATTCTGAGTGTAAACTGATGAAACGAACTGTGCAAGACCTGCAAGGAACGGGATAGCGGCAAGGATAACAGCTTCCTTGTTCCATACTTCAGGGTGAAGTGTAGGTGCTTTTCCGAGATTTGCGCCGAAAATGGTAAAGTTCTGGGCAAACTCGACAGCTTTGTTATAGAAATCCTCACCGAGATTCTTGAATTTGTCGGCTAATTCGTTAAGTTTCTCCATAGTGATAAGTTCACATCTGAGATTTTTGAGATTAGTGCCTGCAATGCCGACAGCTTCGTTTCTGACCTCCTTGGAAAATCCGAGAATATGGGTAAAAGGCTTATAAACAACGTCTAAAACGCCGAAAAGGAGTATCATCTGAATAAGAGAAGGCAGACAAGAGGACATCGGATTAAGTCCTTCCTCCTGATAGAGCTTCTGCTGTTCCTCCTGAAGTTTTGTAGGGTTATTTGCATAGCTTTTCTTCAGCTTTTCAAGCTTAGGATTGAGAAGTCTCGTTCTTGCCGCATTTTTCTGCATACTGTAGTTGAACGGGATAAAAACAAGCTTAGTAACCAAAGTAAAGATGATTATAGACACTGCATAATTCGGGAACAGTGAATTGATAATTCGCATGAGGTATCCGAAAGGGATACCAAAAACATCGTAAAGAAAATTCAAAATATTTACCTCTTAATTAATTGTCCTTGAAATTAGTGGTGTCATGCACACTGTAACGACCTATTTTCTTAACTCTTAATGAAAAGGTATCGGGAACATAGTCAATTCCGCCGGGAGACCATGGATTGCACCTGAAAACTCTCAGAACGGCAAGATAAAGCCCTTTGACAGCACCGAATTTTGTGACCGCATCGACGGCATACGTACTGCACGAGGGATAATATCTGCATTTAGGCGGAGTGAGCGGAGAAATAAACTTCTTATAAAATTTTATCAGGGCAAGAAAAATATATTTCATACCTTTTGTTTACCCTCGGAAAAGCTTCGGAACATACGGTTGATTTCGGCAATTCCGTATTTCTCCATATAGCCGCAGAATTCCTGTGATTTGATGGTGCATATGGAGCTTCTTGCGACAATGACTATATCCATACCAACGGGAAGAAATGCTTCAGCCTGACGGTAAGCGAGTCTTATGAGTCTCTTTGCTCTGTTTCGGCAGACGGCGTTTCCGACTTTTTTGCCTGCGGTGATACCGAGGCGGTTAAAAGGGCTGCCGTTAGGTCTGACATAGATAACAGAAAATTTCGAGGCTGAATATTTTCCTTTTTTGTAAAGGGTAAGGAAATCTTTGTTGTCGTTCATAATTTCAGTATAAAGCATAATAACACCTGTTGATGATAGTTGTGCCGCAGAGCTTATCAAGCATCAAGCGGCTGCCTGTGTCGGCATACTGAATACGTTCGGCGTTAAGGCAGACATAAATGCTGTCTTAAGACAACACCGCACAAAGCACGTCTGACGACTTTGTACGTCATAAACTTGTATCTTTTCCGTCATCTTGCACAGAAATTCTTTGCCATACGACAGTATGCCTGCAAAATTTCTGTACAATCTGACGAAAAATCTAACTGCGTTTCTGCCGCACAATCTTTGTGCGGTGTTGCCTTAACAAAAAAGACCACAAAATAAAGATTTTGTGGTCAGCCTCGTCAGTGAGTTAATCTTGCTCTGCCCTTAGATCTTCTACGAGCTAAAACCTTTCTGCCGTTCTTAGTAGCCATTCTTTTCATGAAACCGTGCTCCTTCTTTCTGTGGAGCTTCTTTGGCTGATATGTTCTTTTCATATTCAGTTCCTCCTCTCTGCGAATGTATAAAAGAGTAAAAATACTCCTGTCAAGCATATCAGAACACGGACAAATCCGTATTACACTAAAACATTATATAATAAAAAGCCCTCTATGTCAAGTCATTTGTGAAAAATTGTGTATTTTCACAATATTTTCTGAAATAACGAGCCGCACAGATAATGATTCGTCAAAATCTCGTGAGAAATGAGCGGCAGAAAGTTGATTCTTCCCATAGATAAGGAGAAAAAAGGGTATATAAAAAATTTCGTTACTTATTTTTTGCAGACTAACAGATGTTGAAAACGAATCAACTTTCCACATTGTTTTCAACTCAAATGTGGAAAATAAGCTGTTGAAACAATGGAAAATGCTGTCAAAAAATGCAGGAATCATAGTTTTCAACAGCTCACGGATGACGATTCATCTGTATTTCCAACAGCTTTTCAAGATTCCGGAGGTTGATTCCACACAGTTTTCAACAATGTGTCAATTAAGGTGTGGAAAAGACGTTTATTTTCTCTTGATTGAACAACTAAATTCACTTGATTTCAACAGCCATATATGTTATAATGTACTTATATTATATGTATTCAGTGCTGCACAGATGACCTCTGTGCAGAAAATTTGAGCATTACTGCATAAAATAAGCGGCAAAACGGGAATTCTGCTGCTTCTGCTCATACATTATCATTTCGGAGGTTAAAAATGAATTCATTTGAAGAAGTTTTTGAAAGCGTCAAGACCTATTGCCTTGACAGTGGAAAAGTACCTGAAATAGCCATAAAGACATGGCTTGACCGTCTTGTTCCTGTAAGCTTTGACGGCTCAAACGCAGTTTTCAGCGTACAGACCGAGTTTCAGAAAAACATCGTCATGTCAACATATGACAATGTTCTGAAGGACGCTTTCCTCAATGTCTACGGACTCAATGTCAACATCGTGATAAATGTTGAATCCGACGAGCCTGAAAAGATATCAGTTCCGACTGATGCCGAGCTTGAAATGAAACACGCCGAGCTTGAACAGTCCTATAAATTCGCAAAATATGAGTACACTTTCGATACCTTCATCGAAGGCAGATCAAACGAATTTGCACTCGCCTGCAGTAAATCAGTTGCGAAAAACTGCGGAGAAAAGGCTGTTTCAGACTATAATCCGCTGTTTATCTACGGCCCGTCAGGAATGGGCAAGACCCACCTTATCACCGCTATCGCAAACGAAGTCAGAAAAAATCATCCGAATTTCAATATCGTTTATGTTACAAGCGAAACCTTCGGCAGTGACCTTATCAACGCTCTCAATACTAACCTTATCTCCGATTTCCACGAAAAATACAGAAATGCTGACATACTCCTCATCGACGATATCCAGTTCTTCTCAGGAAAAGAACGTATGCAGGAGGAATTTTTCCATACATTCTATAAACTGCATCAGGAAGGCAGACAGATAGTTATCACCTCTGATAAGCCGCCAAAAGAGCTTCTTACCCTTGAGGAACGTCTCAGAACACGTTTCGAGGGCGGACTTATTGCCGATATTTCTGCACCTGACTATGAAACAAGACTCGCTATCATCAACAGAAAATCCGAGCTTCTTGAACTCAAAATGCCTGCCGAAGTTGCAGAATTCATGGCAAACCGCCTGAAATCCAATATCCGTCAGCTTGAAGGCGCAGTCGTAAGATTAAAGGCTCTCAACCATTTCGCAGGCAGCCCGATAACCATTTCTATGGCTCAGAGCGTCATCAGGGACGTTCTCACCGACGAACAGCCTATCCCGATAACCGTTGAGAAAATAATTTCCGAAGTATCGACCGTTTACGGCGTTTCTCCTGATGATCTGCGCTCAAATAAGCGTTCTGCACAGATATCAATTGCACGAAAAGTGGCTATATACGTGGTAAGAGAGATCACCCAGATGCCGCTTGCCTCAATTGGCACCGAATTCGGCGGACGTGACCATTCAACCATCGTTTACTCGGTAACAAGCGTATCCGAGGCTATGGAAAAGGACTCTAACCTCAAAAACCTCGTCCTCGACATCATCAAGAACATCAAGGACAAGAGCAAGGTCTGAGCCGCACAGACTGACTGAACAGAAATCAACAGCAGTCAACTCACTTTCAGTGTCAAAAATGTTAATACCACAGGCTTTCAACAGAGTTTTCAACACCATGTTAAAAAGCCGGTGGAAAAAGAATCAGTCCTGATTCCAGCTATATACGGAGAGTATTGTTGAAAACTTTGTTCGCATCAAAAATCCTGTTTCCACAGTTTTGAGTTTTCAACAATCCACAGATTCTTGAAAGATTTTGTAAAAAAATCAAGCCGATTCCGCAGTTCAACAAATTTCTGAACATTCCACAAACATCAACTCCACAATTCTCAACCTTATCAACACAAAATATGCCGTCTGAAAAGTTGTTCACAATTATCAAGAATTTCACAACAGCCGTTTGTGGACGAGTTTTCCTCATAGATTCGTTGAAAACTGCCTGTCCTAACATTTCAACCGACACAACAACAACAACAAATAAATATATCTTATCTTTACTTATCTTTTTGAATTTTTCTTATCTCAGATATCTTTTGAAAAAATCCTGTCTGAGTTTTCATAAAGCGCAGGTCTGACCTGCAATGGAGGAAATCTACATGAAGTTCATATGCAACAAAACCGAACTCAGTGAAGCTTTAGGCAACGTTTCAAGAGCAGTTTCACAGAAGTCTACCATCCCTGCACTTGAAGGCATAAAGATCGCAGTTTCTGAAAATACCGTCGAGCTTACTGCCTATAACCTCGAAATGGGTATCCGTACTTCTATCAACGCTTCAACTGATGGTTCAGGTGAATTTGTCGTAAGTCCGAGACTTTTCAGCGAATTCACAAGACGTATGTCAGGTGAGGAGATCTCATTTGATATCGACGAAAATCTTCTTATCAACATCTCTTGCTCAGCTACAGAGTGCAGCTTTCCTGCAATGTCTGCAACAGAATTTCCTGAGCTTCCGACCGTTGATTCAGGAAGAAGCTTCACCGTTAAGCAGAACGTTCTCAAATCAATGATAAATATGACAAGCTATGCCGCTTCAATGAACGAAAGCAAACCTGTCCTTACAGGCGAACTTTTCGACATCGAGGACGGAAGCTTCAATATGGTCGCAATTGACGGCTTCAGACTTGCTATCAGGAATGAAACAACTGAATGTCCTGAAAAATATCACTTTGTCGTACCGAAAAAGGCTCTCCTTGAAGTTTCGACACTTATTAAGGACGAGTCCGACAAGATGTGCACCATCTTCACAAACGACCGCCATATCATTTTCGAGATAGGCAGAGTTTTCGTTATATCAAGACTTCTTGAAGGCAATTTCCATAACTATAAGCTGAGTATCCCGAACGGCTTCAAAACAGAAGTAATAATCAGCAAAAGAGAATTTTCGACCTGTCTTGAACGCTGTTCTCTGCTCATTGACGATAAAAACAAAGCTCCTATCCGCTGTGAAGTCGGTGACGGTGCTGTAAAAATAAGCTGCAAGACAGGCATAGGCAGGATAAACGACTCTATTTCAGCCGATATCTCAGGTGAGACCGTGACCATAGGCTTCAACAACAAGCTCATTCTCGAAGCTCTCAGAGCCGCTGAGGGCGATAAGGTACGCATAAGATTCAACGGCGCTATGAAGGTAATTGAGATTCTTCCGCTTGAAAGCGAAAGCTTCATCTTCCTTATCATGCCGATACAGCTTAAAAATTAAAAGAAGGTTTTACCATGTCTGAAAAAATCAGCATTACAACTGAATTTATAAAACTTGACGCTCTCCTTAAATTTGCCGCACTCGTCGATACAGGCGGAGAGGCAAAAACTCTCATTCAGGAGGGACAAGTTTTCGTAAACGGCGAAGTCTGCACCATGAGAGGCAAAAAGATACGTCCGGGCGATACAGTTTCACTGGACGGTCATGAGGTAACGGTAGAGTGATAGTCACCTATGCCGAAATCGATGGATTCCGCAATCTTTCGGGAGTTTCTTTCGCACCTGACCCCAAGTACAATATTATCGTGGGAGCAAATGCACAGGGCAAGACAAACCTCCTTGAAGCGATGTGGATACTGTCGGGATGCCGCAGCTTCCGTGGCTCAAAGGAAAAGGACTACGTATGTCTCGGCGGCAGCCGTATGTCCTCTGCCGTGAAAATTCTTGACAGCGTGAGAGAACAGAAGATAAGCTTTGAAATGACAGGCGGCTCAAATCCGCAGAAACTCATTCAGCTCAACGGCGTGAAACAGCGTGGAACACGGGCGCTTTTCGACGTTTTCAAGTGTATTGCCTTTATCCCTGATGATACCGAAATTATCAAGGGATCACCTGAAAAACGGCGGAATTTCGTGGACATGGCGGCTTCACAGCTAAATCCTGTGTTCGTCATGCACCTGAACAAGAACAATGCCATTATGAACCAGCGGAATGCTCTGCTGAAAAATATCCCGCAGTACGGCGGAAACGCAGATATCCTTGAAGTATGGGACAGACAGGCTTCCCGTGAAGGTGCGCTCATTTCGTGGATGCGCAACGAATATATCACGAAAATAAACGGAATATGCGGAAGGCTCTATAAAACCGTGTCGGGCGGTACAGAGGAGCTGACGCTTGAATATAAGTCGAATGTCTATAAAGCCGAGGATTTTGAAAATCCGTGCGGTGAGGCGGCTTATGAACAGTATTACCGCAAACTTCGTGAAACAGCCGAATATGATATCCGCACAGGCAGTACCCATTCGGGCGTTAACCGTGATGAGATAATCATAAAAATAAACGGTGTAAGCGCAAGGGACTACGGCTCACAGGGACAGATAAAGAGCGCCGCACTCGTCATGAAGCTTGCACAGGCTGAAATATATATGAAAAAGTCAAAAGATGCGCCCGTTGTCTTTCTTGATGACGTTATGGGTGAACTTGACGAGAACCGTCAGCGGTTTGTGTTTGATATGATAAAGGATATGCAGGTCTTTGTGACCACTCCGAATGAAAGTGCCCTTCTTCCCGAAATAAAGGGAAAAATTCTGCGTGTAAGCGGAGGAACGATATCCGAGGAGGCTTGAAATGTACCTGCACATCGGCAACAGCTATTCCGTGGATACAAGGGATATTGTCGGGATTTTCGATATCGAGAATACCACGGTCGAAAAATGCACAAAAAAACTTCTTGAACGTGTCGAGAAGGAAAAACGCTGTGTCTATACTACATACGAAATGCCGAAAAGCTTCATAATCATCATGAAAAACGGCAGGGAAAAGGTCTATATTTCGCAGCTTTCTGCATCTACGCTGAGAAAAAGGCTTCAATCGGGCGGCGGTATGGAATGAACCATCCTGAACGAAAGGATATCCGCCTTAAAAATTACGATTATTCACGCAATGGCAGATATTTCATTACGGTCTGTACGGCGGATAAAAATTATTGTTTGTCGGAAATAAAAGGCGTAGGGGACGGCGTCCTCGACGTCCCAAATGTAATATTAACGGATATCGGAAAAATTGTAAATGACCAGATAAATGAAATTAATTTCGTTTATCATGATATTAAAATTGAAAAATTTGTAATTATGCCTGACCATGTGCATATGATTGTTTTTATATGCCATGAAAATGCATCAGCGGGCGGGACGTCGAGGACGCCGTCCCCTACAAATTCTGCGATTCCGTCATTGATTTCAGCATTTAAAAGATTTACAAACAAGAAAACAGGTTTCTCAATATGGCAGCGTTCATATTACGACAGAATTATCCGCAGTGAAAAGGAATACACCGAAATATGCAGATATATTGACAATAACCCGATAAATTGGCTGAATAATATATTTGATCAGAATACATGGAGGTAAAAAATGAGTCAGCAGATTAACAACTATGACGAAAACGACATACAGGTACTCGAAGGACTTGAAGCTGTCCGCAAAAGACCTGGTATGTACATCGGTTCAACAGGTCCCGGCGGTCTGCATCATCTTGTATATGAGATCGTCGATAACTCCATTGATGAGGCTCTTGCCGGCTTCTGTACTGAAATAAATGTGGAGATACTTGAAGGCGATATAATCCGTGTTTCAGATAACGGACGTGGTATCCCTGTCGGTATCCACCCGAAAGAAGGCATCTCGGCAGCTACCGTTGTTTATACTATCCTCCACGCAGGCGGTAAATTCGGCGGCGGCGGTTATAAGGTATCAGGCGGTCTCCACGGCGTTGGCGCATCTGTTGTAAATGCGCTTTCAGAATGGCTGGAGCTTACTGTCAAGGACGGTCAGCACGTTTACTTCCAGCGTTTCGAGCGTGGAAACTACAGCGAACAGCTCAAAGTCATCGGCGATACCACCGAAACAGGTACAAGCGTTATGTTCAAGGCTGACGGCGAGATCTTCGAGAGCACTGTCTATGACTATGAAATTCTCCTGAAAAGACTCCGTGAACAGGCTTTCCTCAACGCAGGCATAAGAATTGTATTCACTGACAAGCGTGACAGCGAGAATATCCAGAGCGAAACTCTCCATTATGAGGGAGGTATCCGCCAGTTTGTAGAGCATATCCACGAGACAAGAGGTCTTGAATCACTTTCAGGTGAGGTCATCTATATTTCAGGTATGCAGGGCGACTCTTTCGCTGAAATTGCCATGCAGTACAACGACAGCTATAACGAGGTAATTCTCTCGTTTGCAAATAATATCCATACAAAAGACGGCGGTTCGCATGAAACAGGCTTCAAGAATGCCCTGACAAAGGTAGTCAACGAATACGGCAAAAAAATGGGACTGCTCAAGGAAAAGGAAAAGCTAACAGGCGATGATGTCCGTGAGGGACTTACAGCTATAATCTCCGTTAAGCTGACTGAATGCGAATTTGAGGGACAGACCAAGGGAAGACTCGGAAATCCCGAAGTTAAGCCTTTTGTAGAAAAACTCGTTCAGGAAAAGCTCATGAATTTTCTTGAGGAAAATCCTGAAACAGGCAAACTCATTTTTGAAAAAAGCATCTCCGCACTTAAAGCCCGTGAAGCCGCTAAAAAGGCTCGTGAGGCTGAAAGAAGCAAGAACGCATTCGGCAAATCTCCGATGCCTGAAAAGCTTGCTGACTGTTCTGAGCGTGATAACCGCTACACCGAAATCTATATCGTCGAGGGAGATTCTGCCGGCGGCTCTGCAAAACAGGGACGTGACAGACGATATCAGGCTATCCTTTCCCTCTGGGGCAAGATGCTGAACGTCGAAAAAGCAAGAGTTGACCGAATTTACGGCAACGACAAGCTTGCACCTGTTGTTACTGCACTTGGTACGGGTATCGGTGAGGATTTCGACATTGAGAAGCTCCGCTACGGAAAAGTAATCATCATGGCGGATGCCGATGTTGACGGTATGCACATCAGAACACTTCTCCTGACATTCTTCTTCCGCTATATGAGACCTCTCATCACCAACGGAAACGTTTATATCGCACAGCCGCCGCTGTTTAAGGTCGAGCGCAAGAAAGAAGTGCGCTATGCATTCTCCGACGAGGAAAGAGACCGCTATATCGCAGAACTTTCCGAGGACGGCAAGTATAAGGACGTTGCAACACAGCGTTACAAAGGTCTTGGTGAGATGGACCCTGAACAGCTCTGGGAGACTACAATGGACCCTGAACGCCGTACAATTGTAAAAATCGGCATGGAAGATGCCCTGAAGGCTGACGAGATATTCACGATACTCATGGGCGACAAGGTCGAGCCGAGACGTCTGTTTATCGAGAAAAATGCTAAATTCGCCCAGAATCTTGACGTATAAGGAGCAGAAATGGAAGAAAACTACAAGCTTGAAAAAGAGTATACCATTCCTATCGATGTTTTCAGAGAGGCGTATACTTCATTCCAGAAGCAGTTCATCTGTCCTAAGCACAACCTTTTCATGGGGATATTCTGTGTCATTGCAGTGGTCTTTATCGGCATTGCAGTGAATAATACGTCAAATTATCTGCCGTATGTGGGAGCGCTTGCGTGTCTTGCATTTGCGGCGAGAGAATGGTACAATCCGAAAAAAATGCGCCGCAGTATATGTGACTCGGTACGTGAACTTGGTGAGCCTGTGTATAAGATAGGCGTTGCGGACGGATTTTTCGATATATCTACAGTTTCGGACGATAAAGTGAAGCCTGAAAATGATGAGGACGAGATTGAGCCTCTGCCCGAAAAGACCAGAATACAGCGTTCTGATGAGTATCAGCTTCTTGAATATGACAAGTATTTTCTGATACTTCCCGACAGAGCATCGCTTTATGTGCTGCCGAAGAAGAATTTTACTGATGCTGAACTGGAATTAATACGCAATTAATCATAGGCAACGCCGAATGTGTATTATCACAATTTGCAGGGGATGCCGCCCTCGGCATTCCATCAATACAGTTGAATGACCGACAAAATAATCTGATTTAAAAATTTTCACAGGAGGAAAAAATGCTTTATAACGATAATTCCAAGATTATAAATACCGAACTTGTTGACGAAATGGAAAACTCCATGCTCAACTATGCAATGTCGGTAATCGTATCGAGAGCACTTCCCGATGTAAGAGACGGACTAAAGCCCGTTCACAGGCGTATTCTCTATACGCTCCACGAAAACGGACTTACTCCTGATAAGGCGTACAGAAAATGTGCCGATACAGTCGGTGCTGTACTCGGACGCTATCATCCACACGGCGATGCTTCTGTATATGACGCTCTTGTTCGTCTTGCACAGGACTTTTCCATGAGATACCCTCTCGTTGACGGTCACGGAAACTTCGGTTCTATCGACGGCGACGGCCCTGCCGCTTACCGTTATACCGAGGCTAAGATGTCAAAGCTTACTCTCGATATGCTCACTGACATCAACAAGGAAACCGTTGATTTCATGCCTAACTACGACGACCGTCTTCAGGAGCCTGTTGTGCTCCCGTCACGTTTCCCTAACCTTCTGGTAAACGGTTCTGTGGGTATTGCCGTAGGTATGGCTACAAATATCCCTCCTCACAATCTCGGTGAGGTAATTGATGCTTTACAGCTCCTCATTGATGACCCTGACTGTACACTTGAACAGCTTATGGAACACATCAAAGGCCCTGATTTTCCGACAGGCGGCATAATCATGGGCAAGGCAGGCATCCGTGCCGCTTATGCTACAGGACGTGGCAAGATAATCCTCAGAAGCCGTACTCATTTCGAGGAGATAAAGGGAAGAAACTGCATCATTATCGATGAAATACCTTATATGCTCCGTAAAGAGAGACTTCTCAAGAGCATCAATCAGCTTGCAAAGGATAAGCGTATCGAGGGTCTTTATGACCTCCGTGACGAGTCCGACAAGGACGGTATGCGTGTTGTTATCGAGCTGAAAAAGGACGCAATGCCTGAAATAGTGCTCAACAAGCTCTTTGCGCTCACACAGTTGCAGGATACAGTCGGCATAATCATGCTTGCTCTTGTAAACAATGAGCCGAAGATCCTCACACTGAAACAGATGCTCCGCAATTATCTGGATTTTCAGGTAGATGTTATACAGAGACGTACACGCTTTGACCTCAGAAAAGCTCTCGAAAGGGCACATATCTTACAGGGCTTTGTGCTTGCGGCTGATTATATTGACGAGGTTATCGCAATAATCCGTGCCAGCGCAACCGTTCAGGAGGCTAAGGAGCGCATGATGGAGCGTTTCAAGGACGTGGATATGTCCGCACTTCTTGACCGTGCCCAGTATGATTTCACAGGTCTCCATGTTGAACAGCAGACAGGTCTTTCCGCTGAACAGGCTGAAGCTATCGTCCAGATGCGTCTCGGACAGCTCACAGGTCTCGAAAGACAGAAGATAACCGATGAACTTTTCGGACTTCTCACAAAAATTTCAGACTATGAGAATATCCTTGCCGATGTTAACCGTGTTTACGGAATTATCATGGACGATCTCAACGCTATCCGCAAAAAGTTCAGTGACCCAAGACGTACTGATATCGAAAATGTCAGCGGTGAAGTTGATATAGAAGACCTTATACCGGAGGAAGACTGCGTTGTTACACTCACAAACAACGGCTATATCAAGCGTATGCCTCTTGCTGAATACAAGACACAGCACCGTGGCGGACGTGGCATCACAGGCATGAAACAGCGTGAGGAGGACTTCGTTGAGGAAATGTTCATCTGTGGAAGCCATGACAATATCCTGTTCATCTCCAACAAGGGCATCATGTATAAGCTTAAATGCTATGAAGTACCTGACGGCTCAAAGGCTTCACGAGGCTTTAACCTGATAAATCTCCTGCCGCTTACAGAGGGCGAGAGAATTACGGCTATGATAAAAACTGCCGACTTCAATGACGATAAGTTCATCACAGTTGTCACCAAGAACGGCAAGATCAAAAAGTCAAATCTTTCACTTTACAGAAATGTCCGCAAAAATGGTCTTATCGCTATCGGTCTTGATGAGGGCGACGAGATCGCAGGCGTTCGTATGACTGACGGCAATCAGCAGCTTTTCGTTGCAACAAGAAACGGTATGGCTCTGCGTACCGAGGAATCAAAGATACGTACAATGTCACGTTCAGCACATGGCGTTCGTGCAATAAAACTCCGTGACGGCGACTATGTTGTAGGCATAGCTAAGATACGTGAGGGTGCATCTCTCCTGACTGTTACTGACAACGGCTTCGGCAAGAAAACTGCTATTGACAGCTACAGAATACAGGGACGTGGCGGCTATGGTCTTACAAACTACAAGGTTGACGAGATAAGAGGAAAGGTCTGCGGCATCAAGATCGTTGACGACGAGGACGACGTTATCCTTGTATCAAGTGACGGCATAATCATAAGAATTCTTGCAAGCGATATCAGAATTATGGGACGTATCGCAAAGGGCGTTCGTGTAATGCGTGTTAACGAGGGCGCAAAGGTCGTTGCCTTCACCCGTGCAGAACATGACGACAGCGCAGAGACCGAAAAAGTTGAACAGCTTACCGATGAACAGCTCAAAGCTGCCGAGGAAGAAGCTGAACTTGAAGAAGCAAACGAAGTAGTTATTGAAGCCGAGGAAGGCGACGAGGACGACGAATAAGTGAAGTATATACTGCTTATCTGCGTGGCTTTTGCCGTTTATGCGTTTGCTGAGAACAGGCTCTTTCTTCGGACAAGGCGTGAGAATTTCGGCGGAAATGTCAGGATAGCCCATATCTCCGACCTGCACAAGCGATGTTTCGGAAATGGAAATAAGCGGCTTGCCGACAGGATAAAGCGTGAAAAGCCTGATATTATCCTCATTACGGGCGACCTTGTTTCAAGAAGCATGACGGATATCAGCAATGCGGAGTCACTTCTGCATGAGCTTTGCGGCACAGCTCCGATATATGTCATAATGGGTAACCATGAAAAGGAGCTGAAACCTCGGGTGTTTGCTGAATATCAGCGAATTATAGCCGAAAACGGCGGAAAACTGCTGAGAAATGACAGCGATGTGCTGAGGGTGAAAGACCGTGAGCTGAAAATTTACGGGCTTGACGAAAAGCTTGAAGTATACAAGAAAAACGGCGGCTATAAAGACCTTGACGTGCTTGACAGGGCTGAAATTGTCCGACTGCTCGGGGAATGTCCCGACGGCGAGGTTCTGCTTATGGCGCATAATCCGTTTTTTGGCGAAGTTTATGATGAATGGGGCGCTGAGTATACGTTCAGCGGTCACGTTCATGGCGGAATTGTACGGATTTTCGGCGTGGCTATGCTGTCTCCCGAAAGAAAGATGTTTCCCAAAAATGCAAAGGGCATTTATGGAATGAAACACGGAAAGCTCTGTGTTTCGGGCGGTCTTGGCAAGCTGAGACTGTTCAATCTGCCTGAAATAGTGATATACGATTTATAGCATAAACGAAAAAATAATTAACATAACTCCTCCCGTCCATGAGAAATCGTGGTTAAGGGAGGAGATTTTTCGTCCCGTCACTGAGCCGAGGAAAAGTGCCGCAAAACCACAGACAAACGTACAGACAGCGGCTAAAATCGGCGAAATATCGGCTGAACCGCTGCTTAACCCCATGGCGGCGCAGTCAAATGAGCTTGCAAGCGCAAGAGAGACTGCCTCACCTGCACTCAGTATCAGAGAATGGTCTTTGTCGGCGGCGGTATCATCAAGATAAAGTTTGACTGCAAGCGGAGTTTTGCCGAGTTTAAGCGAAAGTTCTCCCCTTTCGGCTATGTGTCGGGCAGTGATACGGGCGATGCTTTTAAGTATCGTTAATATGCCGATGGTGATAAGTACCGCCATGCTAAGGTCATGGAACAGCTCCGGCGGAGCAATATTGCTTATAATGAGCGAGAATTTCGTGGATATACCGAGAATTGCAGAACATATCAGGTTTATGACCGCCGCAGAGACAAAGGGTATTCGTATCCCGTCATTGCAGAAAGCGGCGGCGGCTAAGTAAATGTCGATGCTGACTGTTACCGCAAGGAAAATTTCTTCTGTCAACTGAATCACCTCACGATACTATATTCCGCAGGTCGGGATTTTGTGAATGAGGGGAAATATTTCATTGCCTGTGCTGTACAAAACGACTGTATTGCAGAATTATCGTGGCAAACTATTGCAGAAGCTATAATTACATGATATAATGATTACATTGTCGGCTTCTTCCGTCAGGAAGGAGGTGGAAACCATGACATACATATTCTCATTCGTAGTGACTATCGTGGCACGTATAGTTGGTCACTATTTATGCAAGTGGTTAGACAGTCATAAGTCCGACAATTAACCCGAAAAGAAAAACCCGAGAGCTGCAACTCCCGGGTTTTTCGTTTGTGTGTCACCATGAACACATTCTCATTCGTGGTTATATATATTATATCACATTCCCTTTGCAATGTCAACAACAAATATTCTGACATATCAAAAATTGCTTTTTGCGGATTTTTCGGAATATATCTTGAAATAATCATGTTTATGTGCTATAATTAAAATGATATCCTATGGGCAGTGCCGTAATTGAGCGTATGCAGTACTGTTCTGATGTCAGAATAAGTATTGATAATACAGTATATCAATTCCGGAGGAAATTAAATGAAAAAGTTTTTATCATTATTTGCAGCTTCTGCAATGTGTATGTGCATGGCTGTATCATGTTCAAGTCCTGAAAAGGAACTTATAGGAAAATGGGAAATGCCAAGCCTTTCCGAGGCAGGAATGGACTGCGGCGGACTTGAATTCAAGGAAGGCGGCAAGGGTTCGCTTTTCATGGATACATCAAGCATTATCCATGCCGAAGATAAGGACATCTATGTCGGCGAGGGCGATGATGCATTTGTGTTTGAGGAAAAGTTCGTTGAGTTTGACGGAAAGACACTGAAAGTAAACGTAAACGACAACGATATGCTGACTATGGAGAGAACAGGCAAAGAGGACAGCTCCACATATGACGGCGAATACAAGCTCATCAGCGGTCTGCTCTATGACCAGATAGTAAGCGGCATTCTTGAAGGCAACGACGAAATGAAAAAGGAAGACCTCAGTGTTGTTATGGGAATTGACGGCAAAAAGACCGAAATGACCTATAATGACGTGTTCGACTATAAGGCTGACAAGAAAAAAATCGAGATATCAGGCTGGGCATCGTTCCTTGGTTCTGCTGACGAAAACGGTAAGATAAGCTCCGAATACAGCATCAAGGACGGCAAGCTTGAAATAAAAAGTGAAAGCGGAGATACAGAAAAGCTCACGAAAATGAGCTGAAAGGGGTAAAATATGAAAAATCAGTCACTTATGGAACAGCCTGACCATATGCATTATTCGGCGTGTCATGCACGAATGCTCCAGATAAAGTCATTGTCGGTAAGAATGCTTGTATATTCATTCCTGTCAGGAATATATCTGTTTGTAAAGGCTATGAACGGCGATACTCTGCCTTTCCTGACATTTGTCTCAAAGCTTATGAACGGCGAATTTGTTGCAATGCATCTTATCGATATTGCCGCAGTCATTGCGATTTTTGCGCTTACGGTACTGGGTTATATGAAAAATTATCTGTGCGATGTGATAGTGTTTGTGGTATATGTGCTGATGTCGCTGTTCGGGCTTTTTACACTCCATGATGTGACGGCTGTTTTCATATTTTTGGTAAGTGTCGGAGGTGCAGTGGTCTCATTCGGGGCGATAGGGGCATATCAGGACTACAAACAGCTTTATGAAACAGAGGGATTTCCTCTGTTCTGTGAGTATCTCGGACGACATGACGATCACCCTGAATATGTTCCGACAAAAGAGGTCTACAGGGGCGCACAGTCAAATATGGACGATATCCCTGTCGTTTCCGCACAGAACAATGCGAATGGTTATATGGATGACCTTCCGTCAGTCGGCGGAATAAACCTGAACAAGGGCACAGCAAACAAGGTAATTGATTTTACGGAAGTATCGGATACATTATCAAACACAGGAAGAATTGATTTAAGAAAATAATATTTAACGGCAGGTGATAAATATGTTTGCAAAGGTGGCAAGTCTCGGACTTTTCGGACTGAATGCATTTCAGGTCGATGTTGAAATTGATATCAGCAGAGGAAATCCGATGTTTGAAATTGTCGGAATGACCGATGTTGTCGTAAGAGAGAGCCGTGAGAGGATACGTTCAGCGCTCCGTTCATGCGGCATAAATTTCCCTGTTGCGTCCGTTATGGTGAACCTTGCGCCTGCCGATACGAAAAAAAGCGGTTCTGTTCATGATATGGCGATATTTATGGCAGTCCTGAAAGCAATGCAGCTCATAAGCGTTGATACTGACGGCTGTGCATTTATCGGGGAAATTTCACTGAATGGCGATATGAGGCGGATAAACGGCGTTCTGCCGATGGTTCTGCTTGCCCGTGAATGTGGTATAAAATCGGTATTCGTGCCGTGCGGCAATGCTTCCGAGGCATCTGTCGTTGACGGAGTTGATGTATATCCCGTTGAAAGCGCAGAACAGCTTATAGCACATTTCAGGAATGAACGGAGAATACAGCCGTGCAGCCACTATATGCCGCCCGAAACGGCATACAATGAAACCATAGATTTTGCGGACGTGCGTGGACAGCAGTCTGCTAAAAAAGCACTTGAAATTGCAGCGGCAGGCGGACATAATGCTCTGCTGATAGGCTCACCCGGAAGCGGAAAGAGTATGCTTGCAAAAAGAATACCCTCAATACTTCCGCCGCTGACTTTTGAGGAGTCGCTTGAAACTACGAAGATACACTCAATATCGGGACTTCTTACAGAAGACGAGCCGATAATCACAAAAAGACCGTTCCGCTCACCTCATCATACGATATCTGCGGCAGGTCTTGCAGGCGGAGGTACTATCCCACATCCCGGAGAAGTCTCGCTTGCACATAACGGCGTGCTTTTCCTTGATGAGCTTGCGGAATTTGACAGGCGGACGCTTGAAATTCTCCGTCAGCCCCTTGAGGACAGAAAAGTTACGATATCACGTTCGGCAGGAACTGTAAGCTATCCGTGTACGATAATGCTCATAGGAGCGATGAACCCCTGTCCGTGCGGATATTACGGCCATCCGAAAAGGAAATGCATATGCTCGAAACAAAAGGTGACATCTTATCTGTCCAAAATATCAGGGCCTCTGCTTGACAGATTTGACCTTCATATCGAGGCTTCGCCTGTTGAATATGCAGACCTTTCCTCAACGGCAAAGGAGGAGTCCTCGGCAGAGGTGAGAAAACGTGTGATCGCTGCACGAAAGATACAGGAGGAGCGTTTCAGGGGTACTGATATAACCTGCAATGCGCTTATAACTCCCGATAAATTGCAGGAAATGTGTCCTATGGACGAGCCTGCACAGATGCTCATGAAGGGCGTATTTGACAAACTCGGACTTAGTGCGAGAGCGTATGACAGAATACTCAAAGTCGCAAGAACGATAGCTGACATAGATAATTCCGAAGTAATAAAGAAACAGCACGTTGCGGCGGCGGCACAATACAGAAGTCTTGACCGCAAATACTGGTCAGAATAGTAAGGAGAACAAATGAGATCAGCATTCAAAAAACTGCCGGCAGAAAAGCACAGCATCGATATCGGTCTGCTTTTTGCGGTTACATTGTGTGCGGCGATAAGCTCGCTGCTGATATATTCCATAGTTGAAAACAAGGTGCTTGACGGAATAGGTTCAAGCTACTGGAAAACCCAGCTTTTCTCAATGGGCGTGGGAGTAGTCGGCGCAGTGATAATGTCATTCATAGACTATCATAAGCTTGTGAAGCTCTGGTTCATATATGCACCTGCGGCGCTGCTTCTTGTGGCGCTGACGTTCACCTCGCTCGGCTATCAGCGAGAGGGTGCGGACGATAAGGCGTGGCTCAACCTCGGATTTATCATGTTCCAGCCGTCCGAGACAATGAAGCTTGTGTTTATACTGACATTCAGCTATCACCTTTCACGTGACGAGGAGGAGATGAACAAGCCGTCCCATATGGCGCTTCTGATTGCACACGGGTTGCTGCCGATAGGGCTTGTCGGATTGCAGGGCGACTACGGAACTGCCATAGTATTTGCGGCAATTTTTGCATTCATGATATGCTCGGCGAATATATCATGGAAATATCTGCTTGCAGCGCCGTTTGTCATAGCGGCAGGAATAGCGGCGATGTGGTTCTTTTTGCTTGGCACTGAGCACAAAAAGCGTATCCTTATATTGTTCCATCCGGGAAGTGACCCTGAGTATATCGAGTATCAGCAGGACCTCGGACTTGCGGCTCTGAAATCGGGAGGAGTTTTCGGCAAGGGACTGTTTTCGGGAAACGAGGAGTATATCGCAGTTCCTGAAATGCACAACGACTTCATTTATACCTATGCAGGACAGGTATTCGGCTTTGTCGGCTCGATGGGACTGCTCATCGTGCTTATGTACATATGCCTGAAGATATTCGGAGACAGCCGTGTTACCCGTGACCATCTCGGAAAATATATCTGCATGGGAGCATTCGGACTTGTCTTCTCGCACTGTATCATGAATATCGGCATGGTGCTGAAGGTTGCGCCTGTAATCGGCGTACCGCTTCCGTTCCTCAGCGCAGGCGGCACGGCTATGATAAGTATGTATGCGGTGATAGGGCTTGTTCTTAGTACCTACAGCCACCGTGCGAAGAATTACAACGTCTTTTATGATGAGGACGAGGACGAAAATTAATATGTATGGGCGACTATTGGTCGCCCGTTTTTATTTGTCAGAACGATTCAGAGTACCGACCCGAACCATAGGTGAGCACGTCCTTATGCTCCTATTTTATATTCGCATTTGTGCAAGCGAGCGAAAGCAGACTTTCCGCCCCGTACAGAGTAAGTGAGTTTACGAGCGCAGCGTGACAAGCGCCGCCTCTCACTCAGCGGCTATCTGTGAGATTTAGAAGTCTTTGCAGTCGTTGCAGTCTTTGAAGTTGTAGATTTATCTCCGTCCAGACCGTCAATAACGTCACTTGCGGCATCACCTGCGCCCTCGGCGATATCCTCGCCGGCATCTTCCACGCCCTCGATAACGCCGCTTACATAGTCACCTGCATCATTTGTTTTTTCGTCATTATGCTCAAAATTGCTTTCGTATGGTTCATCGGCAGATACTTTTCCGCCGTCATTTTCAACATCAGAGCTGTTCATATTATCACCGCAGCCAGTAAAAACTGCACAAACAAGTAACAATGCCGAACACATCAGAGTATGCTTTTTCATGCATATCAAATCCTTTTCCAGAAGTCATTGTGAGAACGTTTTCCACAATGCTTTTTTATTATTTGCAGTCTTTTAAACTTTATCCACATAGTTTTCAACTTTTTCGTGTTGTAAAAAACTGTATTATGCGTATGTTTTCCACTTTTTCCACCGAGTTTTCAACAATACGGGCTTTATATCCACACGAGTTTCAACACTATGTTGAAAGTTTGTCAACGCATATGTGGAATGGGATCTGTGACATTCTTATGGAAAACACTGTTAAAATGACGAAACGTATCGTAAAGAATTGTATTGGGCATAATATACATACACTGCGTGACGAAATGCTCTGTATGCGTCTCACGTCCCATATCATGCAGTATGTACACAGCCGCATATAAAATTCCGTCATATCTCACAAAAAATTGCGTTTCTTATAGCATACAATCTTTGCTGTAAAAGGGAAAAAAATCTTGCATTTCATCTCGAATTGTGTTATTATAAAAGGTAAGAAATTAAGCCATGACGAATGATGGCAAAAAAATTATGTACATTTTTTGTACAGGTTGGGAGATCAGTATGCCAAAAAGAACAGATATCAATAAAATCATGATCATAGGCTCAGGTCCTATTATTATTGGTCAGGCCTGCGAATTCGACTACTCAGGTACTCAGGCTTGCAAGGCACTCCGCCAGTTGGGTTATGAGATCGTTCTCGTAAACTCAAACCCTGCAACTATCATGACAGACCCGGACGTAGCTGATATCACTTATATAGAACCTCTCAACGTAGAGAGACTTACTCAGATAATCGACAAGGAACGTCCTGATGCACTCCTTCCGAACCTCGGCGGTCAGTCAGGTCTTAACCTCTGCTCAGAACTTGACAAGGCAGGCGTTCTTGAAAAGTACAACGTTCAGGTAATCGGCGTTAAGGTCGATGCTATCGAACGTGGCGAAGACCGTATCGAATTCAAGCACACTATGGATAAGCTCGGCATCGAAATGGCTCGCAGTGAAGTTGCATACTCCGTTGACGAAGCTGTAAAGATCGCTGAAAAGCTCAAATATCCTGTTGTTCTCCGTCCTGCATATACTATGGGCGGCGCAGGCGGCGGCATGGTTTACAATGTTGATGAACTCAAAGTCGTTTGTGCAAGAGGTCTTCAGGCAAGTCTCGTAGGACAGGTACTCGTTGAAGAATGTATCAGCGGCTGGGAAGAACTCGAACTCGAAGTTGTACGTGATGCCGACAACAACATCATCACAGTATGCTTTATCGAAAATATCGACCCTATCGGCGTTCATACAGGTGACTCATTCTGCTCTGCTCCAATGCTTACTATTTCCGAGGACGTTCAGGCTGAACTCCAGAGACAGGCATATAAGATAGTAGAGGCTGTTCAGGTTATCGGCGGCTGTAACTGCCAGTTCGCTCACGACCCTGTTTCAGGCAGAATTGTCGTAATCGAGATCAATCCGAGAACTTCACGTTCTTCTGCACTTGCTTCAAAGGCTACAGGCTTCCCTATCGCTTTCGTTTCAGCAATGCTCGCCTGCGGTCTTACATTAAAGGATATCCCATGCGGCAAGTACGGTACTCTTGACAAGTATGTTCCTGACGGCGACTATGTTGTAATCAAGTTCGCTCGCTGGGCATTCGAGAAATTCAAGGGCGCAGAGGATAAGCTCGGCACTCAGATGAGAGCTGTCGGCGAAGTTATGAGCATCGGCAAGACCTACAAGGAAGCTTTCCAGAAGGCTATCAGAAGCCTTGAGACAGGATGCTATGGTCTTGGCTTTGCAAAGAATTACAACTCACTCTCTAAGGAAGAACTCCTCAATATGCTCCGTTTCCCGACAAGCCAGAGACAGTTCATCATGTATGAGGCTCTTCGCAAGGGCGCAACTGTTGACGAAATTTATGAGCTTACAAAGATAAAGCACTATTTCATCGAGCAGATGAAGGAACTCGTTGAGGAAGAAGAACAGCTCCTCACAATGAAGGGTTCGGTACCGTCTAAGGACGTTCTCAAACAGGCTAAGTGCGACGGTTTCTCTGACCGTTACCTCAGCTCTCTCCTTGAAGTTACAGAAGAAGAAGTAAGAAACGCACGTATCGGCTTCGGCATCAAGGAAGCTTGGGAAGGCGTTCACGTAAGCGGTACAAAGGACGCTGCTTACTACTATTCAACATATAATCTTGACGAAGACAAGAGCACTGCAAGCGACAAGCCAAAGATAATGATACTCGGCGGCGGCCCTAACAGAATTGGTCAGGGTATCGAATTTGACTACTGCTGTGTTCATGCTGCTCTCGCTCTCAAAAAGCTCGGTTTTGAGTCTATCATCGTAAACTGCAACCCTGAAACAGTATCTACTGACTATGATACATCAGACAAGCTCTACTTTGAACCTCTTACTCTTGAAGATGTTCTCTCTATCCACGAAAAGGAAAAGCCTGTCGGAGTTATCGCACAGTTCGGCGGTCAGACTCCTCTTAACCTTGCAAATGACCTTAAAAAGTACGGCGTAAATATTCTCGGTACAACTCCTGAGACTATCGACCTTGCTGAGGACAGAGACCACTTCCGTGCAATGATGGATAAGCTCGGCGTTCCTATGCCTGAGTCGGGTATGGCTGTAAATGTTGACGAGGCTCTTGAGATCGCAAACAGAATTGGCTATCCTGTAATGGTTCGTCCTTCATACGTTCTCGGCGGACGTGGCATGGAGATAGTTCACGATGACGAAATGATGAGAGTTTATATGTCAGCCGCAGTAGGTGTAACACCTGACAGACCTATCCTCATCGACCGTTTCCTCAACCACGCTACAGAGTGTGAGGCTGATGCTATATCAGACGGCGAGCACTGCTTTGTTCCTGCCGTTATGGAGCATATCGAGCTTGCAGGCGTTCATTCAGGCGACTCGGCTTGTATCCTTCCTTCAAAGAACCTGACAGAAAAGCAGATAGCTACTATCAAGGACTATACAAAGAGAATTGCCGTTGAGATGAATGTATGCGGTCTTATGAATATGCAGTACGCTATCGAGGGCGATACAGTTTATGTTCTCGAAGCTAACCCGAGAGCATCAAGAACAGTTCCGCTTGTTTCAAAGGTATGCGATATCAACATGGTAAGAATTGCCACGGAAATTATCACATCATCACTCACAGGCAAGCCGTCACCTGTTCCTGAGCTTAAAGACAAGACTATCACACACTACGGCGTAAAGGAAGCTGTATTCCCGTTCAATATGTTCCCTGAGGTTGACCCTGTTCTCGGACCTGAGATGCGTTCAACAGGTGAGGCACTCGGAATTTCAAATTCATTCGGCGAGGCTTACTTCAAGGCTCAGGAAGCTACACAGACTAAGCTCCCTCTCGAAGGTACAGTTCTCCTCAGCGTTTGCGAGAGAGACAAGCCTGAACTCGTTGACATTGCAAAGTCATTCCATGAGATAGGCTTCAAGATAATCGCTACAGGCAGAAGCTATGAGATGATAAAGGCTGCCGGTATCCCATGCGAGAAGATATACAAGATATATGAGGGCAGACCGAATATCGCTGATGAAATCGCAAACGGCGAAATTCAGATGATAATCAATACACCTGCCGGCAAGACAAGTGCTCATGACGACAGCTATATCCGTAAGGCAGCTATCAAGCACAGAGTACCGTATATGACAACAATGGCTGCTGCTAAGGCAAGCGCAGAGGGTATCAAGGCTATCAAGAACAATACTCACCTCGGCGTTAAGTCATTACAGGCTCATCACGCAGATATCAAGTAAAATATGCATGATAATGGGGGATGCCGAGTGCGGCATCCCCTACGTTTTTGTGTCGGGATATTAATATGACGTAGGGGAGTCCGCCCTCGGACTCCCTTGTCACTTAACGAAATAATTTCGACTTTTTCAACAGACTGAGGGGAGCACATCTGCGGTACACCTTTTGGTACGCCATTTTTGCCGAATTATAGCCATCGGTACGCATGTACACCCTGAAAGCAAGTCCATCTTAAATATATTTTTTGCTGACGGTGCTGTCAGGTGTTCTGCTCCTCGTTATGCATAGTTGAAGTTTATTTTTCTATTGCTGTTCTTCGTAAATGTATTTGTAGGGGACGGCGTCCTCGACGTCCCCAAATCCCCTG
>JAKSQT010000059.1 GCA_024403995.1 Ruminococcus sp. | reverse complement strand
TATAGGCAACACCGCACAAAGCACGTCTGACGACTTTGTACGTCATAAACTTGTACCCCAAGGGCACTTCCTTCGGGCGCTATTTTCCGTCATAGCACACAAAAACTCCTTGTAATACGGCAGTATTACTGCGTCATTTTTATGCACTCTGACGAAAAATCTGACTGCGTTTCTGCCGCACAATCTTTGTGCGGTGTTGCCTATAGTGAAATAAAATTATTTTGACAAATCCAACAATTACAGCCTGAGATTTTTGTATTCTCAGGCTGTTTTTTATGTTGAAAATGGAGGACAATGTTAAAATTAGATGAAAACAACTTGAAAACTATGTGAAAAGATGAAAAACACTTGACAAATGTAAAAAATGTTATTATAATATAAAATATAAACAAATACAAAAAAACAAATTAGCAAAGGTCTTTTATTTTTTATTTATCATTCAGGGATCAATATTGGGGAATTTAACTATATTTATATCTTTATATAAATCTATAGTTAAATATAAAAAATAACCCATCCGCATGAATTATGTGCGTCTTTTTGGGCGATTTCAACGTGAAAGTGCTGAGATCACTTACAGTATTCCTGTATGATTTTATGTTTCACTGACGAAATTGTTCAAAAAGGCGCATTTTTGATTTATGCGGATTTTTTGACAACCGAATCGGTGGGGGATGGAATAAGTGACGGATATATGTTGAATTTCAACATTGTGTGACAGAATAATGAAAAACAAGTAAAATTCAGAATATCACTTGAAAAAAATTATAACAGGTGAAATCATCACCATTATAATAAATAATTTTTATTTAAAAAAAAGAGGTTATCCAAGATGAACAACAAGAAAAAAATCGCATTCGCATTCGCTCTGAGCCTTTGTGCTCTCACCGTTCCTTTCAGTAACGCTATGCCTGCATTTAAGGATTGTGCTATTACTGCAAGTGCTGCATCAAGTCCAAATCTTAATTATTCTAATGATGTACTTACAGTTTCATACTACGGTAGCGACTTTTGCAGTATTAGTGGTACAAATAGTAAGTTAGATTCAAGATTCAAGACTGCAAAGAAAATAGTTTTTGAGGGCAATAATTTCAGCATATCAGGATTTAAGGGTTACAATAATATTCAGGAACTTGATTTTAAGTGTACTTGTTTGAAATTTACAGGTGATAATGTTTTTAGAGACTGTACAAATCTTAAAACATTAAAGATGAGCAGTAAGCTGTCGGCAAGTTTTGAATGCGGCTCTGATGTGTTTGCAAATTGCACATCCTTGGTAAATGTTGATTTAACTGGAACTACGTTTTCAGGTAATACAATGAATACACGAATGTTTGAGAATTGCACAGCCTTGGAGTCTATTGTAATTCCTGAAGGAGTAGTAAATACAGGATATTACACATTTTCTGGATGTAAAAGTCTTAAATCTATCTCCTTCCCCAATAGTCTTACTACAATAGACGGATATTCGTTCAAAAACTGTGATTCTCTTACAACATTGTATATTCCGGCAATTACCGGTTCAATTGGTAATGGTGCATTTGAAGAGTGTGACAGTTTAACTGATGTATATTTTTTAAACGGCACAAAAGAACTTTCATATAATATGTTTTATAATTGTTCTGAATTAAAAAATGTATTTATTCCTGCTTCAGTTGAAAAAGTAGCAAGTACAACATTCAATATTAGCAAAAATAGAAAACCAGAACTTTATGTTGATCAAAAGTGTATTAAACTTGATAGTTTAAAGAAGAGTTATTTATGCCATGTTCTTGGTGATGCAAACAATGACGGAATTGTTGGTATGAATGATGCTTTGCTGATCGATCAGTATTGTAAAAATCGTGCAGCATACGGCGTAAATGGTACAGACAAAATGCATATTACAGAACAAGGATTAAAGAATGCAGATGTGTTTAATCCGGGAAGCGGCGTGACAAGAGATGATATGACTGCAATTCAGGAATATCTCCTTGAAATTATTCCTTCATTTCCTAAGTTTTGAAACTAAAACATAATATAGTTAACAAAAAGCCTGAGAGTATTTTCTCAGGCTCAGTCTGTTGAAAAAGTCGAAATTATTTCGTTAAGCAAGGGCTGTCGAGGACGCCAGCCCCTACAATTCAGCTATTCTTCGTTAATGCATTTGTAGGGGACGGCGTCCTCGACGTCCCCAAATAAGTTTTTTGACACGCTGAGCCTGAGAGTATTTTCTCAGGCTTTTTTATACATTGACATAACGGTGCTTCTATGGTATAATTACATTGTTTATTCCGAAAGAAAAATTGAAAGGAGAACAATATGCTGAATAAACTGCTGGATAAAATTGAAAGCAAATGCCGACGCTTTGCCGTTGATGACCTTATGATATATGTCATAATCACGATGGGAGTTATCTATGCATTTGACTATGTTTTATCATTTAATCCGAACACTGCGGTGTCACTATCCTCATATCTGGATTTTGACCGTGCTCTTATCATGAAGGGACAGGTATGGAGAATACTGACATTCCTGTTCATACCCGATTTCGATAATCCGATATGGGTGGCGTTTGAGCTTTATTTTATGTGGATGCTCGGAACGGGACTTCAGAAGGCTTGGGGTGCATTCAAATTCAATGTCTATTTTATCGTCGGAGCGCTTGGCTGTATGGCGGCAGGCATGGTACTTGGTTACGCAACAAATACTTACCACTATCTCAGCCTTTTCCTTGCATTTGCCATACTCTATCCCGACTATGAGATAATGCTTTTCTTCATACTTCCTGTGAAGATGAAATGGCTCGGCATAATTGAAGGTGCATCGCTTTTGTTAACGTTTATTTTCACCGGCATCAGCGGAAAGGTGTTTATCGGACTTTCGCTGATAAACCTGATACTTTTCTTCGGCAAGGAGATGTATGACAGGATATACTATTGGATACGCCGCAAAAATTTTAACAAGAACAATAAGTAAAAAATATGTGACAAAACATGATATGTTACATGAAGGATTTGCTGAAAAAGACAAAAATAATAGTAGTTTCATGCAGTCTGCACAGAAATGTGCAGACTCTTTCTATATAACCTATTGTGTAAAGTGGATAACCTATATTGACTTATGTTGGCGAAAGATATATAATTTAATCATGGGTAGTATTGCTCATGAGGGGAAACTTCGTTGCACTTGTCCTGAAAAATGCAGATAAGGTGGTTGCAAAGGAGGATTATTTAATGGAGAAGCACATAAGAAACAGGGCGGTCAGCATTTTTGCAGGGTGCTGTCTGTCAGTGCAGGTGATGCTTGCTTACGGAGCATTGCCAA
This sequence comes from Ruminococcus sp., assembly GCA_024403995.1. Lineage (GTDB taxonomy): Bacteria > Bacillota > Clostridia > Oscillospirales > Ruminococcaceae > Ruminococcus. The sequence continues at coordinate 12,915 of JAKSQT010000059.1, read as the reverse complement.
TGTATGCAGGTTCTGCAAAGGCGCTTGCCGATGTTCGTGGAGCATCAGCCGCAAGCATCGGAAGCAGTGACGAATGTGCATATATCCGAGGAAACATCGTAAGTATTGACTCCGACAGTGAACTTAAATCAGATGTTCTTCATATCGGAGGTGACAGCTTTGGTTCGGGCTGGCTTCAGCTTCCGTCATTGTTTGACGGCGTTAAGGACGGTTTTACACTGTCAATGAAGTATAAGCTTGAAAGCGATGCAGAGAATTACACACGTTTATTTCAGTTTTCAAGTCTGCCGTTCGGTACCGGTTCAGCGCCAAGCTATTCCTCTCCCGATATTTCGGTTGACCTGAAAGACGGTACGTCATTCCGTGGAAGTGTGTTTGCAGGCAAGTCCGAGCGCACTGAAAATGACGGAAAACACAGCAGTCTTTTCAACATAAAGGAAAAGCCTGACAGCGGAAAATGGCATGATCTTTGTGCAGTCTATACCGCTGACAGCGCAGAATTCTACATCGACGGAAAAATTATACCGCTTGAAAATGACGAAACACTATCCGACACAATGGCAAGCCTTTTCGGTGAAGGTCTGCTTTCATCATACACATATAACGCAATAGGACATTCACTCTATTCAGATCACGATTTAAGGGCGGCTGTTGATGATGTGGCATTTTATGACTATGCTCTCACAGCGGCACAGGTCACAGATCTGCCTGACAATGCAAAATTCCTCTATACGTTTGAGGAGGATACCATCACGCCTGCCCCCGAAGGAGGAGCATCCGAAACAAATGTATCTCTCGGCGGCGCACAGCTTGAAAGTATCCCTGTGCTTCAGACATCATCGCCTGATAATACCCTTACAGCAAAAATATGGAAAGACTCATCAGGCAGTTTTTATTATTCGGTTGACAAGCTCAGCGGCGGCAGAACAAGTACTGTTATCCAGCCGTCAAAGCTTGGATTTGTCACAGGTGATGAGGATCTGTCCGTTGGACTTACCGTTCAGGAGGATTCGCTCTCACGCAGTGAATGTGATGAGACCTATTCAATGCCGAATGGCAAGCACTGCGAGATACGCAATAACTACAACGAAATATCATTCCCGCTTGTCAAAAAGGACAGCGTGATGACGGTGACATTCCGCATTTATGATGACGGAATTGGCTTCAGATATGCTCTTAATCACGGTGCATCGATAAAAGAGGAAAAGAGCGAGATAGTATTCCCCGAAAAAGGTACATTCTGGGGCAACTGGCCTAATGCGACCTATGAGTGGGAGATAGCCGAGTACAGCATGGACAAGATAAAAAGTTCATATTCGGACTATTCTGTACCGTTTATGGGCAATGTCGACAGTAAATTCTGGGTGCTTGTCTCGGAGGCAAACGTTTTCAATGAACAGAATCCATACTGTGCAGGCAGTCTGCATACCGTAGGCGGCAGCCGTGCACTTTTGTGGAAACCCGGCATTAAGGTTGATGGACTCAGCATGGGCAGCTCATTCCATACACCGTGGCGAGCTGTTGTAATTGCCGATAATCTTAGTGATATGTCATCAAGTGACCTTATCCTTAACCTGAATCCGCCGTCAGTGCTTGAGGATACAAGCTGGATAAAGCCCGGCAAGGTCGCATGGTCATGGTGGAGCAGCGGCGGCGATTCACCTATTGAATATCATACACAAAAGGATTATATCGACTTTGCAGCAGAAAATGGCTGGGATTATGTATGTCTCGATTTTGGCTGGGCACTCTGGGACAACAGCGCCGATAAGGTGCGTGAACTGTGTGAATACGGCGCAAAGAAGGGCATAGGCATATTCCTCTGGTACGGCGTAAACAACAGCAATCACTCAGGATACAGGGACAGCGCAGGTCATCCTGCATATCCGTATTATTCGCTTCTTGACAAGGAAACTATCGTCCGTGAATTTGAACGCATAAGCTCGCTTGGCGTAAAGGGCGTAAAGGTTGACTACTATGAGAGCGATACCCAGAAAACTATGGATCAGATGAGGATGTGTGCCGAGTATGCAATGGAAAACAAACTCATGGTGCTTTTCCATGGCTGTACAATGCCGAGAGGCGAGAGCAGAACATATCCGAATGTAATCTCATATGAGGCAGTCAACGGTACGGAGTACTATAAATGGGGCTCAAATCCGTCACCTGCCAACAGAATAACATATACATTTCTCAGAAATACGGTCGGTTCTGCCGATTTTACTCCTACAGGCGTTCCGATTCAGGGTGTCAGGGCTACGGCAGGATTTGCACTTTCCGATGTGGTGAATATTGAGTCAGGCGTACAGCATTTTGCTCAGTCTGTCTATACCTATGAGGGAAATGCAGCACTTCCGTTCCTGAATGACGTTCCTGTAAAATGGGACGATATGTGTGTAGTTGACGGCTATCCTATGCAGTTCAACGTTACCGCAAGAAGAAGCGGAAGCGACTGGTATGTAGGTGCATCAACAATAAACAAGCGCACTGTTGAAATTCCGCTTGCAAAGTTCATCGATGATGACGGCGAATATACAGCCTATATTTTCGGTGATAATGCAAACGGCACAAAAATCGAGGTCACTGTCCTTCCAGGTCTTACCGGGGACAGCGTGATAAAGCGTGATCTTCTTCAGAACGGAGGATTCGCAATGAAACTCACCAAGACCGCAATGAAGCTTACCACAAAGTATTCCGCATATGACTTTTATGAGGCAGAAGATGCTGTCCTTTCAGGGGAGGCCGCAATTAGCAGCGGCAAATATTGTTCAAACAACTCATATGTGGGATACGTGGGCAAGCGTGGAAACGACGTGACGTTCAACAATGTAAACGTTGACAGGGCAGGTGAGTATACCCTGAGAATATACTACATTTCAGGCGAAACACGCAGTCTTCAGGTCGGCGTTAACGGTTCACAGGCGGCAAAGCTTGACGGTTTGTTTGCAAATAAGAATGACTGGTCGGGAATATGTGCCGTGAATACCAAGGTTAGTTTGAAACAGGGGGCAAATACGATAAGACTTTATAATGACAGTGCTTATGCGCCGTCAATTGACAGAATTGCAATAGTTCGTTCAGATGAGGAGATACTTGCCGGCGATCTTGATTTCGACGGAGTTATCGATTCAATTGATACGGCACTGCTGAGAAGCGTCATTGCTGACGGCACTACAGACAGCCGTATGAAGTCAGCCGCAGATTTTGACGGAAACGGAAAAATTGACGGCAATGACCTGAAATCACATACACGTTTCGTGCTTGGAAACTAAGCAAAAATACCGCACAAATCATCAGCGGTACCAATATAGAAAGTGCAAAATCCTCTGTATTAGTACCGTAGCTGATAAGTGCGGTATTTTTTTATAATGTGTCTATTTTTCCGAGAATGTATTTCTGGAGGAGAACAACATCTCCGATATCGAAATAACGGTTGTTGTTGAGATCGGAATAATGCTCGATATAATCGTTCCGGATGAGCAGTTCCTTTGCAATGATAAGGTCGAAAGCATCAACGATGCCGTCATCATTGAAGTCGCCCTTGATGATTTCATTTGCAGGTGTGATGCTTATATCGTTTTTGAGAACAGAAACTGAACCTTTGGTTTTGATTACAGAAGCATTAAGATCAACTCCGCCGAGATCACCGCCTGTAAAACCATATTTCTTCATTGCTTCTGCGATGGCTGAAACATTAATCTTTCCGTTTATAACGTCATTTGTGCCGTTATAGGCATTATCCTGACGTACACAGACATAGAAAGGAGTAGCTTCGGGATATGAGATATTCTCGACCATATTAAACATTTTTTCATAGACTGTATATGCTATGCCGTCAACAGTAATAACGCCGAGTTTGACATCGCTTTTGACAGGTTTTCCGCTGTAGCCTTCTATTATCATCAGTTCGCATTTTTGATTTTTGAACCATGCCTCTGCGCCGAAATATGCATCTCCGTCCTTGTCAGGCTCGAAAATGAGGCTGTAATCTACAGTTATATCCTTGTAATCTGAAAGCGAATACTGCGGAAATGTTTCTTTTCCGACGAGAATGTTGCTGTCAGAAATAACGCTCCATTTGCAGTCGTAAGTACCGTTTGATTTATATGTGATGTCAGGTTCGTCCGCCATTCTTGAAAATAGATTCAGAGCGTAGCCGTCTTCCTGAACATACATATAATTATTCTTTTTAAGGTCGATATGTTCTGCTCTTTCATTGTTTTCCGTGAATTTACATACAGGTATCCTGCATTCGCCCACGCCTTTTTCTGTGTAAACATTTGCTTCTGCGTAATCAAGGGTGTCAATGTCGAAGCCGAGTTTTCTTATATGGTCAAGGAACTTGCTGATATTAATGCGTGACTCAATTTTGGATGAAGACAAAGAACCATTTGCAATTTTACACCATAAAACGGGATTTCCTTTTTTGTCATATGAGAGGGAAATGTCATATTGATTTGAACCGTCATAATATATTCCGAGTGAATTATCGAAGTTAGGGTAAAAGTAATTTCTTTGATTAATTATGTTGAATGTCAGCTTAGAATCATTGCATGAACCTGAAATTGCGAAATATGCCTCGCTTTCATAGTATGCATCAAAATCGCCCAAGAGATCAACGGTAAGATCCTTTATTTCATCGATCGATTTTCCATTGTATTTTTTTCCGAAAGATAATTTGACAGGCATAGCGTTGTCCCACATCATTCCGAACGAGCCATCCTCACCGACATTGAGCATAGCAGTATCAGAGGAATTTGTCTTTGCTATTTTATAGTAGCAGTCGCCGTCCTGTATAGTTTTTGTATCAGTAAGAAGCACTTTGGTATTGTCAAGCTTTTCAGCAAAAATGACAAGGTTTCTTGTGACATCAGCAAATCCCGAACCGCCTTCTGCTTTTATGAATGCACCGGCAGATTCAGGAATTCCGCATTCAATACCGAGTTCATTCCACTTTGCGATATGCTTTGTGACATCGGTATAGAAGCCGTTTTGATACATTTTGCCGTTTTCATCGAATGCGAGGTATGCATCATTCTGGCGGATACTGTAGATAGTAGTTTTTTCACCGTTTTTTTCAGTGAAAACACTGTAAAATACATCGTTAACGGGGTATGTACCAAGAGCACGGAAAGATTCCGGCGAATTGCTTATTTCGTTGATATATGCGGAAATGCCTTTGTTGGAAGATTCATTGAGAGACCAGCCGTCAACGATATAGAAATCGGTATTTTCGTCGAATTTGCCTGTAACGCCATAGTATGTGGATTTTGTTGATTTTTCCAGATCAACATTATAGTCAACGCCTATCTGATAGTAGTCTTTGCCTTCTGTACCGTTTTCAGGAGTACGGCACATTGAGAAAAGCTCTGAACCTTTGCCTGTCCATGAGCAGTTGAAAGTTCCGTCGTCCTCATAGTACATGATAGCGGCATCGTCGTCATTTTCCTTGTCAAGGGTATACGTATAGTTGTTATATGCATAGCCTGTTTGTGAAGTAGTAACGGTGTTGTCTTTTATTGTTACGGGTTTATAGTCGGGGACTGTATCGAACGTATAGTTGTTTTTCAGTATTTCAGCTTTGCCCTTGCCATTGGCAGCTTCAACGCCGAACGAAACTGAGTATATATTTTTGGGAAAGTAATCGTTTTCATTAAATGCTTTTATAAGTGCTGCGATATCGACAGTTCCTTCTTGTATGATCTTTGAAGTATCCGAAGTTTCGGATATAGTTTTTATTGCGTAAAATTCTTTGTATCCGCCGAAATGTGTATGATTGAGTACAAGATCATAGCGGTTTCCCTGTGAATCAATGTATTGTCCGAGTGAAACAGCATCTTCTGACGCATTAAATGTTCCGGATATGCCTTCAATTACATAGCATGAGAAATAAGGATCAGCGAAATTTATATAGCAGCCATAGTATGAATCGCCTTCTTCCGGTCCAAAATATATTTCATAGTCAAGATCAAATCTGCTGTATTTGTCGGCAGGGATATCATTGTCAAACTTCTGACCGACATTGCATCCTGAGAGAGCAGGAGTATCCCATGTGCATTTGAAAAGCTCCTCCTGGGTCGAAAGCTCCATATAGTTGCCATTTTCGGTGTAATTGCTTATCAGATCATCTTTCCTCATTCCGAAGACGCCGTCTCTGAATATGGTATTTTCCTCGTCGATTATATCAACGACGTAGGCGAAGTCAGTGCCGATGGCATAAGCGGACAGCGGCAGTGCAGAAACGGCAAGTGATGCAGTCAGAATACAGGCTGCTGCTTTTTTAAGTAATCTTTTTTTCATGGTTCAATAGTCCCTTCAATATATATTTAATGGCATCTCTAAAAAAAACTTCTGAGAAAAAAGGTTTTTTAGAGATGACCTATAATAAAATCCACTTAGTGTAAATTTTTAATGCAAAAAATGTTTATCCATCAATAAATATATGTAATTTTAACATATATTTACGAAATTTACAAGTCATTTATTGCGGATTACATATGATATATATCTTTTATATATAAACTAAGACATAAACTGTTAAAAAGACGCTTTCATAAATTAACTAAATGTTAACAAAATAAAAGAGTTATCATTTAAATCTTGTATAATTGCACAAAATTACTGCCGATTGTATAAAACGCTGTTTAAAAATCAATTAAATACGAATTTTTTCTATATTGATTAATTATTTAATATTAGAAATACTATTGACATAATATTGTTTTGGGTATATAATAGACTTAAAGTTACAGAACGTAATATTTACAAGAGACTATAAATTAGTACATAATTTTTAAAAAAATCTTATTATTAACTGCAATAAAGCAATGTGTTTTTCTGCCGATAAATGAAAGTTTTATCAATAACAGATATACATTTATTCCTGAATCTATTCAGGCCGTTACAGTTAATAATGAGATTTTTTCTCATTTATAAGTAATTTTTAAACAAGACCGTACATTGTCGGGAAGTGAGACAGTGTACAAACATCCATAGGAGGGTAATTGAAATGGAAAATAAGAAATTATTGAAGAAAGCCGCTGCCATCGTATCTGCTGCTGCACTGCTTGTTGCACCGGGAATGATCTTCCCTGAGTCAGGTCTTTCAATATCTGACAATGCAATAACTGCTTTTGCAGCATCAGGTCAGGACATTGCCAATAAGGCTATCAACGTTGTTGACAAGTACAGAGGCGACATAGGATGCGGCGGCTCGGATGACGGCGACTGGTGTGCTCTTTTTGCAACAAGCCGTGCAAAACAGGCTGGCTTTACAATAAACTGTAATAAGCCTACATACTGCACAGAACTTGTATGTGACTTCATTTCTCAGGGACTGTATACCAGCAGAAGAACAGAAGCATATTATACATCACAGACAGGCAGATATGTTTCATCGAAATCACTTCAGGACTGCTGTGATACATCATATATCCCACAGCCGGGTGACCTTATATTCTTCAACTGGCACGGTGCAAGTGAACCTCAGACTGACCACGTAGGTATCGTAGAGTATGCAAGAGACGGCTATGTACATACAATCGAAGGAAACAGAGGCGGTTCATCATTTGTAAGAAGATATACGATCTCGCTTACAGATTCAACAATTCACGGCTATGCTACACTTACAGGCGCTAAGAAGAAGCCGCAGGTAAAGATAACAGCCGCTTACGGCAGCCGTGCAAGAGCTATTGAAGAAGCTGCTTCAAGATTTGGAAAATCTTATCCATACAGCATCTCATTTGTTCAGGAAGTACTTAAAGCCAGCGGTGCAACAAGCTTTGCAAGCTTCACAAATCTGTCCATCAACAGTGTAAAGAAAGACTATATTGCAAACGGAGCATATGCTTCTGCTTCATCAGGCTATGTTCCACGTCCGGGCGATATTGCTCTCCTTAACCTTGACGAGTATGACGATGCAGACAAAATGGTTCTCGTTTCATCAGTTAGAAATTCTGAGGTTTCAGGCTTCAGCGTTGACGGCACGGCCAAGAGCATAGGTGTTATCAACAAGAGTCAGCTTATCGGCTATATCATTCCTTTCTATGCATATGATGATACCTGTGATATCGACCGTTCAGGCATAGTTGATTCAAAGGACTTAAACCTTCTCAACAGTGCACTTCTCGGCGATTACAAACTCAGCAATTATGAGTTCTACTGTGCTGACGGCTGCACAAACGGTTCTATCTCAGCTTCTGATATAGTTGCTTTAAACCAGAAAACAGCCGGAACTGTTCTTTACAGAGGTTCAAGTTCAGCTCTCAGCCACGAAGTTGGTCATAAGTCAGGCAACTATTTCAATGCAAATACAGGTACTGACAGAAAGTCAGGCTGCATGATCTACGGTCCATACAAGGCACTTTCAAGTGCAGGTGCAAAGAAAGCTTGCTTTACACTTATGGTTGACAACAACGATGCTGAAAGCAACAAGGTTGCTACGATCGATGTTTATGACTCGACCTCAGGCAGAGTTCTTGCTTCAAGAGATATTGCACGTACAGAATTTGCAGCTCCTTGGACATTCCAGGAATTCCAGCTCGACTTCAACTGCCCGAATAAGACGGACAAGCTTGAATATCGTGTTCGCTACTATGCAAATGTTGACCTGACATTTGATAAGGTTGTAATAAGAAGCAACTAAGAGCTGATTTAATAAGATATCCCACCCTCTCACATATAGCAGTCTCCGCAGGTGAAAAACTTTCGGGGACTGCTCACTTTTTATATGGGATAACACCGTACACTTTGGGTAAAGCGTTGCTTTAGAGATGCATTTTAGTTTGACAGCAATATGCTATAAGTGCATCATATGGCTTTGTATATTTTATACTAACACACTTTGGAAATAATATCATTATTTTACTGAATGTTGATGTAAAACTATAATATACATATAACATTTTAATTAAGTTGACAAGTTCACAAAACTGTGATATAATTGGTTTAGCAAATTTCCCGCAGAATTTCAAACGTTTTTGTCATGCTGGCTTTTGCATGGCATTATCGATCAATTAGTTTCACTATGTATTATATAATACTGGAGGGCTTTTATGAAACTGAAAAAACTGCTGGCTTTTACGCTGGCACTCACATCTGTAGTCCCGGGGATGAACTACATGATAGCCGTTTCGGACGCTCCGGCAGCATTTGCTGCGGAAACCGAATCAGCATCAGGGAAATGCGGAGAAAACTTAGTCTGGACTTTTGACGGAAACGGAGTACTTACTATCACCGGTACAGGAGATATGTATGCATATTCCGGAGATAAAGAATCACCGTTCAAAGATTATCCAATTACTTCTGTCGTAATTGACGACACAGTTACCAGCATCGGCGCACAGGCTTTCTCAATGTGTTTGGAATTAGAGAAAATAACCATTCCGGAAAGCGTCACATTTATCGGTGAAAGTGCCTTTGCATTCTGTTCAAGTCTCAAAGAAGTAAACTTGTCAAACGGACTGACGATCATCGGAAACAGCAGCTTCATGTTCTGTGATTCGCTTGAGTCGATAATTCTGCCTGACAGCGTGAAATTCATCGGATATTCCGTATTCTACGGATGTACGATGCTGAATGATATCCATATTCCGTCGGATGTTGTCGATGTCGGAATGATGTCTTTCAGTGATTGTGTCTCCCTTGAAGATCCGCTTATCATAAACGATACACTATACCACTCGAATCAGATAGAAGACGGAAAGCTGATAGTGCCTGACGGCGTTAAAACTATCGATGAATCGGCTTTCAACGGACGTTCGGATATCACTGAAGTAGTTCTTCCTGATTCGCTTGAAGTCATAGGAGCAAATGCCTTTGCAGACTGCGAAAACCTTGAAAAGATAAATATTCCGAACAGCCTCAGGACAATACAGCAAGGTGCTTTTGCACGATGCCCTTCGTTAAAGGAAACTATAATTTTCAAGGATGTTTTCATTCACCAGAATCCTGATGAAGCAGAGGTATTTATTCCGCTTGGAGTAAGATATATCGACAGCTATGCATTCTATAAGTGCAATAGTATCGAATCGATAAGTCTGCCTTCTTCCATAGTTGAGATAAGAAGCAATTCATTCAGCTACAGTTCGCTTAAAAGCATTACTTTCAGCTCGGATATTACTGAAATTCCGTCCTGTGCTTTTGCATACTGTGATCAGCTTGAAGCTATAGATATACCTGAAACTGTTCAATCAGTCGGTTCAAACGCTTTCGATAACTGCAGTTCACTGAAAAAAGTAAAATTCTATGAGGGAATTACCGAGATCGGCAGCGATGCTTTTGCAAGCTGTGTACATCTCACCGAAATATATCTTCCTGACAGTATCAGAACTATCGGCGATGAGGCGTTTATTAAGTGTATTACACTCAAATCCATAAGACTGCCGAAAAAATTGTCTTCTTTGAAAGACTATGCATTTGCTGACTGCGGCATTCTTGTAAATATCACGCTGCCCGAAACATTGGAGTATATAGGCAGCGGTACTTTTAAAAACTGTTCAAGTATAAAAGCTTTTGCGATTCCTGACGGTATTTCCGAGATCGGTGATGAAACATTTGCCGGATGTTCATGTCTTGAAAGCATAACACTTCCGGATAGTGTGATAAGTCTGGGCGTGTCTGCATTTGATAACTGCTCAAATCTGGTTTCGGTCGGACTTTCTGGAAATCTTGCTTCTATCGGAAACAGCGCTTTCCGTTATTGTTCAGCGCTTTCGGATATTACAATTCCTGATGCGGTAACATATATCGGAGATTTTGCTTTTGCTTCATGCAGCAGTCTGAAAAGCATAAATATTTCTTCTGCTGTTGAAACTATTGGTGAGGGTGCTTTCAGAGAATGCGTCTCACTTGAAAAATTTCCAAAGGCTGAAAATATCACAGAAATTGCAGATTCAACATTTGAAAACTGCATAAGTCTTTCTGATATTACACTTTCGGATAAGCTTACCTGTATCGGAAAGTCGGCTTTCTTTGGCTGTAAAGCGCTGACGGGCATTACGATTCCTGATAAAGTGCAGAGTATAGCTGACGGTGCATTCCGTAACTGTTTTGCTCTTGCAATGATAAACGGTACAAAAGGTTCGTGTGCAGAGGAGTATGCCGAAAAAGCCGGCATTCCATTCACTGCCGTGAAAAGACCTGATACTGCACCTGAAACTTCAAGCGGTTCGGGCGATGCAAACTGCGACGGATTCGTCAATATGGGCGATGTGGTAATGATAATGCAGTCCATTGTCAATCCTGATAAGTATCAGCTTACTCCTGAAGGACGCAAAAATGCTGATGTTATCGGAAACAACGATGGTGTTACGAACATTGATGCGTTCGGAATCCAGAAAATGCTGCTTGATCTTGACTGATATTATTGCTCAACCAAATTAAAGCGGTTCTGTTTTTTCAGAACCGCTGTTTTTGTATTGCCATTTTGCAGCAATATTGACAAGTTTTGAATTATGTGTTATAGTAGTATAAATTGGTAAAAAAAGAAATTTTGAAGATGAGGAAATGTACATAATAACCAATATTGCTCCATCAATTAAATCCTTAATTTTGGGAGCAGTATATACCTGTACGGAGGAAATAATAAAAATGAAGAAAAAAGTTTCAGCATATTGGAAAGCAATTATCATTCTTGTCACACTTACCGTAATTCTCGGTTTGTCCACGTTTTCAACTGAATTCTGTGACTGGTATGCAGATAATGTCTATGGAATCATATGCGATGCGGTGAGCCATGTTACCGGTCTTCTGCCGTTTGCACTTGGCGAAATACTGATGTATATCGGGATACTGTTCGTAATTTTCAGCGTTGTTTTCCTGATATTTCTTATATTTCTGCATAAAAAGAAAGGCTACAGAAAATTCTGTGCGTCATACTTCAAGACATTTCTCATGCTTATGGTCTGTCTGGTATTCGTCTATATGCCTTCATGGTTTATTCCGTTCAGAGGGTCTGTGCTTGGAAAGGGCGAAAATACGCAGCGGACAGAATTTTCACTTGATGAGATAAGAACTCTTTTGCAGTATGCTGCTGACGGTGTAAATAAAGCGGCTGAGGAGATAGATATCAATGCTGACGGCACTGTGACATTTCCGCCGAAAAGCGAAACATACAAGAAAACAGTTGATGCAATGAATGAGCTTTCCTCAGAATACAGCCGATTAAAGGGATATTATCCGCCTGTAAAGACTGCGCTCTGCTCTGACATTCTTGACCGTATGTACATTGGCGGCTATAATTATCCGTTCACAATGGAACCTACTCACAGCAAGTATCTCGCTCCCGACTGGGAAATCCTTCTCGATGCCCATGAATATGCACATCATAAGGGATATTACAAGGAAAATGAAGCTAATTTCCTTTCACAGCTTGCACTCAGCAGAAGTGAAGACCCGTTTTTAAGAATTGGTGCATTTTCTGATATGTATTATTATCTGCTGGACAGCTATACTATAACAACCGATAAGTTATGGGGAGAAATGCTTGAAAGCGGTAAGCTTGATGCAGAAAAAGTCAATAAGATGAAGGCGAAGGAACGCTGGAAGCTAAGCATAGAAATATTTGGTGAAACACCTGAACTGTGTGATAAATATTTTCAGATAACAGAAGCAGCATCTGCGATAGAGAAGGAGATATACGAAGCAGATTCGCATCCTATCGATAATATGCCGGCAGTGAACGAGGCTATCGAGGAAACAGCAGATGTTGGCTGGAAAACACAGGGAAATATACTGAAAGAGAATACATATGACGGCGTTACTCTCTTGCTTCTCCAGTATTTTGAAGGAAAACTTTATTAATGATAATACCGCACAAGATGACAGCGGTACTCATACAGAAGTTTTACTATTGCTCCGCCGATTAAGTCTTGAATATTTTATGCGAAGTAATGAAGGAGAAAGTCAAGGAAGAAA
>JAKSQT010000058.1 GCA_024403995.1 Ruminococcus sp. | reverse complement strand
TGCGGCATCTTGGTCCCAAACCAAGCACTCTACCAAACTGAGTTACGCCTCGTTCATGACGTTTTCTGTGAGCTGTTCATCTCTGACAGCTTTTATATTATATCAAATCATTTCCGATTTGTCAAGCGTATATTTATTCTTTTGTATGCTTGTACAATTTTTAATTCTTTTGTTAGCAGAAATGGTGCAGATAAAAATAAAAGGGAGCATTTTGCTCCCTTTCAAAATCAAAAAGCAACGCTGAAATTATTCAGCATCCTCGTCAGCAGTCACTTCTTCTGCTGCTTCTTCGTCGCTTATTTCCTCATCAGAAATTTCAGCAGCTTCGTCATCAGCGATCTCGAAATCGATGTCCTCGTCGCCGTTGAAATCGTCGAAATCATCGTAATCGTCGTCGTAGTCTGAATCCTTTTCTTTAAGAGCCTTTGCTGCGACAATTCCTACAGCAGCTGCAGCGCCTGCTGCTAACAGTGCAATAACTAATTTATTCATTTTTAACTCCTCTTTTCTCCGCAAGAAATGGCATTGATGCCGAAAACTTACGTCCCCAATATCGGAAACCCTTCCGTTCACCAACTGATTACCGAACCGCTTGCGATCGTTTGCGGTAATGCATTATTATTATAACATACAATTTTACAAATTTCAACTACTTACATATTATTTGTTAAAAACATCAAAATTGATAGTGCAGTTATTGGTGCAGTTTCACAACGTAGTATACGTTTTCCGAGCCAGACCTGTGCTGCACCGTTTTCAACAGCCGCATCAGCCTCCTCTTTATCGAATCCGCCCTCACTTCCGACAACAAGTCCGACAGTTTTCACGCCGTCAAAATCGACCTTGCCGAAAGAACAGCCGCCCTCCTCCTCATAGAGAAGAACAGTCCTGTCAAGCTCTTTCATCATGGAAAGTGCCTGTTTATAATTTACTATCGGGGTAACTTCGGGTATCATTCCCCTGCCCGACTGCTTTGCGGCTTCGGCGGCTATTTTGTTCAGCCTTGCAAGTTTTTTCGCAAAGTCTTTTTCGTCAGGGCGTGAAATGCATCTCCTTGTAAGCACGGGAACAATTCTCGAAACGCCCAGTTCAACGCTTTTCTGTATGATATATTCAAGCTTGTCAAGCTTAGGCACAGCCTGAAACAGCGTCACCTCAACAGTCGGTTCAGCCGCACATATATGCTTTTCAATAAGCTCCAGACTGACCGTATCAGCCGTGATGCCGCTTATTTTGCAGTCATAGTCCACGCCGCAGCAGCATACCGTAAGTTCCTCGCCCACCCTCATGCGGAGAGAACGTCCTATATGATTTGCATCACTGCCTGTCAGCGTGATATCGTTTTCGTCTATCTCATTCACAAAAAATCTCGGCATCTTCAAGCCTTCTTTCTCATTGTATCAATGTCTGTTAATCTTTGTAGCAGTATTCGTACACGATATATGTGTTGCTTTCAGAGCCGTCATTTTTAACCAATGTACCTTTTATAATATTGCCGTTTTCATCATATTCATATTTATATTTGAGAGGTGCTCCTTCTTCCTCTCCGTTAATAAGTCTGTTGATGCAGCTTCCTTCCGCATCATAAACATATTCCAGTGCAGCGTTCATTGTTTCGCCGTTCCCAACTATGTAATTATGCTTTGTCAGCTTGCCGTCACTGTCAAATTCCTCGGAATATTCGCTGCGGACATTGCCGTCTTCATCATATTGCGTAAAATGTGTTACTCTGCCCATGCTGTCATATTCTTCAACAGTATATACCGTATCTTCGGTTTTGCCTGCAAATCTTGCGTATTGAGTCTGCTTTGTTTTAACACCGTCAGAATATTCCAGTTCATATTGTAAATTACGTGCATCATAAAAATCTGATGGAACATCACCATATACAAGGTTATTGAGGTAGTAGACTTTTACATGATTGCCTGATTCATCTTTTTCGTATGAATATGTCTTGTCTTCATCATATTCGCTTTGCTCATTGTATTTATGCTTGCTCCCGATAAGGAGACCGGTTTCGTCATATTCTTTAATAGACATCTCATTTATGCCGGTCCATGTTTCTTTTATGAGATTTCCATTGCTGTCATATTCATATTCTGTTACGCCTGCACTTACAGGAATCGGTAATTTCGATATAGCGCCATATACATCATCAAGAGTTATTTTCAGTATTTTTCCGTCATTGTCGTAAATTTCTTCATAGCCTAATGTGTCAGTTCCTTCAACAGAATAATATCCGGCTTTTCTTGTAAGGATTCCTTCTTTGGTAACCGGAGGTCTTTCTGCATTTTCTGCTTTGGAATTATCGGCTTCTGCTGAACTTTCAGACTGTTCAGATACACTCGATTCCGGTGTACTGCCTGTTTCTGATGATGAGGAGGAAGATGCACTTCCGCCGCAGGCTGTGAATGTGAGTATCATAGCCGATACACATAACAATGAAACCATTTTTCTCATTTTGTTTTCTCCTTTACATAACAAAAAAACTATTGCTCCCCCAATTATTTTGTATCTTTTGGCAATGTTTAATTGGCAGAGAAATATATATGGACACCTCTAAAACCCCTTCTGAGAAAATACAGCTATGGAGCTTTTCAAAATGTAAAACGAGGTCACTTACCCTTTCATTGAACATAGTTATGCTCATAAGATATCTCCCGCTTTTTCATTAATCATACTTGTACTCATAAACAGTATATAACAGGCGGACAGTGCCATACTGTATACGGGTTCCTTTTATCTTGTTGCCATATTCATCATACTCATATTCGTATGAATCATTACGATCGATTTCCTCATATTCACCAATTTTTCTTTTAATAATGGTGTTGTTTCCTTCAGCATCGTATTCATATGTCAATACAATTTCTGTTCCGTTTGCTTCTTTGGAAGTTACCTTTATCATTCTTCCTTCGCTGTCATATTCTGTTTTGTATTCCTCGTCAGCAATGCCGTCACACTCATGATAATCTACATAATAATACGTTTCGTTGCCGTTGCTGTCATATTCATGTATCTTATATACTTTTTCGCCGCTGTATTCGGTTTCCTTTATTTTCTTTCCGTCAGAAAATTCCACTTCAAATTTATAGGGAATACTTGTTGCACGATTGCCTGATTCATCAAATTCATAAGTATATGTCACATCTACATCAAACTCGCTGCGGTTTTTCTCTTTTTGCTGCATATGGATAAGAAGCCCTTTTTCATCGTATTCTTTTATAGTAATCGTAACACTATTATCATAAGTCTCTTTTATCAGGTTTCCATTGCTGTCATACTCATATTCCGTTACATTTGAATCATCAATATCCGATTTTTTTATAAGTTTTCCGTCGTCATTATACAATTCTTCCTCATACAATGCATCATCTTCGCAGACATAGGTCGCCTTTCTGATAAGAGTACCCTCTTTAGTTACTTCAGGCTTTGTTGCAGGCTGTGCTTCTGTTTCGGATTCGGCTTCTGCTGAACTTTCAGACTGTTCAGATACACTTGATTCCGTTGTACTGCCTGTTTCTGATGATGATGAGGAAGATGCACTTCCGCCGCAGGCTGTGAATGTGAGTATCATAGCTGATACACATATCAAAGAAATCATTTTTTTCATTTTATTCTCTCCTTATTCAATAAAAAACGTTTATTCGGCATAGCCGCAAATCGTTTTGCCATTCCGAATTATATCATTTCAAAATATGCTTGTCAAGGTATTTATTGCGTGTTTACCGACTTGTTTCCGTATATCTGCGAATTTATTTAAGGGCATCTCTAAAAACAGAAAAGCAGTCAGATTTTCAGCTTTTCGTCTGATACAGCCTGTTCCATAATGAGAATATACATTTTCTTCACCTCATTGACAATTTCGTGAACGTTATTATGCACAAATATCACAGCATTTTTTGAACAATATGCTGAAAATGCGCAATTTTTGCCCATTTTAACCAAATTGTAACCTTTTGGTCATAAATGCGTAAACTATTCCGTGTCCAAAGATTGTATAATAATGAAAGGGCATATTATAGGCTATTGCTCCGCCAATTAGCTTGTGAGATTTTATGTGAAGACAGACAACCGAAAACTGTGGCTCTCAGCCGCAGCGATACTCTCTTATTTAAAGTGAGAGCAAATGTATGACAAGCAGAAAAGTTCATAGGTTAATTGGCGGAGCAATGATACTTTTTGGAAAGAAGTGTGATATTCATGAAGCTTAAAAAGCTCAAATCAGCAATTCTCAGCGGTGTCGTTGCAGTTTCCACACTCGCAGGCACTCTCGCTCCGGCTGCAGCTCCCTCTCTCACAGCTACTGCCGCAGACAGCGACAACTACGCAAAGCTCCTTCAGTATTCCCTCTATTTCTATGACGCAAATATGTGCGGCAACGAAGTAAACGATCACTCACGTCTCTCATGGCGTGGCAACTGCCATACCTCAGACGAAGTTCCGGGCGGCTACCACGATGCCGGCGACCACGCTATGTTCGGTCAGCCACAGGGCTATGCTGCATCAACTCTCGGTTGGGCTTACTATGAGTTCAAGGACGCTTTTGATGCTACAGGTCAGACTGCACACTACAAGACAATTGCAGACCACTTTGCAAAATTCTTCCGTGATGCTACAGTCCTCAACGGCGATTCAGTATCAAAAGTACTCATCGAAAAAGGCGACGGCAATACGGACCACGCTTACTGGGGTCCTCCGGAGAATCAGGGCAACAGAGGACGTATGCTCTGGACTTCTGACGGCGCAGCAAACATCACAGCCGAATATGCTGCTGCACTTGCTGCAAACTATATAAACTTCGGCAATCCTGATGACCTTAAATACGCTAAGGCACTTTTCAACTTTGCTAAACAGCATCAGGGTTCATATTCATGTGAATTCTACGGCAACAAGGATACTTCCGATGAAATCGGCTGGGCTGCTTGCTGGCTCTACCTTGCTACAAAAGATAATGCTTATATGGGCGACGTAAACAACATCGGTACTGCTTACTGGGTTCACTGCTGGGAGAACGTTTCTCTCGGTGCTGCAATGCTCAAGGGCGAGATCACAGGCGACTGGTCTGCTGCAGGCTACCTTGGAGACCTCAACGGTGACGGCTATAAGTTCATCGATGCATGGGGTTCTGCAAGACATAACTGTACAGCTCAGATGTGTGCACTTATCGCTGACAAGTACGGCCACGGCAACGCTGCATGGGCTAAGACACAGATGGAATACATCACAGGTGACAGAGCATTCAACAACGGTCAGAAATATTGTCTCGTTGTAGGCTATAAGCCAAATGCTTCATCAATGCCTCACCACAGAGCTGCTTCAGGTACTGATTCAGCTGAAACAGACGGAACACCGTCTAAATACTGTCTCGTAGGCGCTCTCTGCGGCGGTCCTACAGATGCTAACGGTTCATATCAGGATAAGCGTTCCGACTATCAGGCAAACGAAGTTGCTGTTGACTATAACGCAGGTTTCGTTGGCGCAGCTGCAGGTCTCTACGCAAAATACAAGACAGGTACTGTTGATTCTGTTTCTTCTATCCCCGGCGTTAAGAGCGGCGTTTCTGACAGCGGTTCAACACCCGGTACTCAGCCACAGCAGACAACTCAGAATCCACAGTCACAGCAGACAACAGCTCCTATAACACAGGGCGGCAATGTAACAACTACAACATCTTACACACCACCTTCAGGCGGTACTAAGTTTGAAGTTAAGGATGTTTATCGTGGCGTTATCGGCGATCTCGTAAAGAGCGGCGCTAAGTCAATCACATTCTACATTGATGCATCTGCTGCTACATCATTCTCATACGGTTTCGGTGTTTCAATCAGCAGCGCTCCATGGTGGAATGAACTCGATGCATCCGGTAAGTTCATCGACACAAAGGACGGCACAGTTAGTGCTGAAGGTTCAGAAACAAAGCTTTCTGCAGGTTTAAACAAGGTTACGATCGACCTTTCAAGCCTTTCACTCAGCTA
The DNA here is from genome assembly GCA_024403995.1 of Ruminococcus sp. Lineage (GTDB taxonomy): Bacteria > Bacillota > Clostridia > Oscillospirales > Ruminococcaceae > Ruminococcus. The sequence goes on along the minus strand of JAKSQT010000058.1, from coordinate 10,361 downwards.
CTCTGATTCAAGCTCACAGTATGAAGAGCACTTTGAATTCAGAAACTACTATTCTGACAAGAGTGCAAATCTTACAATCACAGATGTTAAGATCAACGATTCATCTTCATCAACAGTAGTTACAACTGCTCCTAAGGACACTCCGGAGACACCAACTACAACAACAAGAAGCGGTTCTTCAACAGGCGGCACTGAATTTGCAGTTAAGGACGTTTATAGAGGCGTTATCGGCGATCTCGTAAAGAGCGGCGCTAAGTCAATCACATTCTACATTGATGCATCTGCTGCTACATCATTCTCATACGGTTTCGGTGTTTCAATCAGCAGCGCTCCATGGTGGAATGAACTCGATGCATCCGGTAAGTTCATCGACACAAAGGACGGCACAGTTAGTGCTGAAGGTTCAGAAACAAAGCTTTCTGCAGGTTTAAACAAGGTTACGATCGACCTTTCAAGCCTTTCACTCAGCTACTCTGATTCAAGCTCACAGTATGAAGAGCACTTTGAATTCAGAAACTACTATTCTGACAAGAGCGTAACTCTTAAAATTACAGATGTAAAGATCAACGATTCATCTGCTCCTGTAACAAAGGCTACAACAACCAAGGCTACAACAACAACTACTACTACAACTACTACAAGAACAACTCAGCCAACAACTCAGCCAACTACACAGCCAACAACTCAGGCAACAACTCAGGCTACTACACAGACTCTTACAGCTACAAAGATCGGTGATGCTAACAACGACGGCAAGATCAACCTTGCTGATACAGTTATGATCATGCAGGCTCTCGTAAATCCAAACAAGTACGGCATCAACGGCTCTGACAATCTCCATATCTCTGCTCAGGGCTGGGCTAACGCTGACTGCTGCAACACAGGCGACGGCGTTACAAACAACGATGCTCTTGCTATCCAGAAGTTCCTGCTCAACCTTATCTCATCTTTACCTGAAAGAATATAATGTCTGATGCAGAATAATTGATCTTAAAGAGGACAGTTCCGGCTGTCCTCTTTTTTTTCAGCAATATTTGATAATCATTCATGAACATTATATTAACTCCTGCCAATTGTTGCGGACTTTCTATTATCTACATTGACATTTTGTACAAATAATGATAAAATAAATAAGAACACTGTCGGTGTACTATTTAAGGCAGTGATTAAATATAGAGCAGTAGCACGCTCTAATGATATTTTGGAGGGAATATAATGAAAAAATCATCACTCACAAAAACGATTGCAGCTGTCATGGGTGCAGCCATGGTATGCTCTGCCACAGCTTCTTCAGCTTTCGCAGTTTCTGTTTCTGACGTAAAACTCAACACAAACAAGACAGCTGATGCAAAAGAAGTTTTCAACTTTGACTTTGAAGAAGAAAGCGACCTTAAATACTTCACAAACAGAGGCGGAGATGATACCACTGAGATCTCAATCACTTCCGATGAAGCTAAGTCAGGTAAGTCCTCACTTCTCGCAAGCGGACGTACAGAAAGCTGGAACGGACCTGCATTCCGTCTTGACGGCGTTCTTGAGCCAAATACAGAATATACCATCAGCGCTTCCGTAAAGGGTAAGTACTATACAGGCGCTATGCTCAGCTATCAGTATACTGTTGACGGTGAAACAAAATACTCAAACCTCGTTCAGAACCTTAACGGCAGTGACTGGCAGTCTGTAAAAGATGTCAAGATAAGCTTCACTGACGAAATGGAAGGCGTTTACGTTTACTTCGAGGGCGGTTCTGATGACCTCTATGTTGACAGTTTCGTTATCAAAGAAGTTCCACAGGTAGAGATCGAAAAGGATATCCCTTCTCTCAGTGCGATCTATGCAAACGATTTCAAGGTTGGTACTGCTATCACTCCTGATAACCTCGCTTCAAGACCTTTCATGGATCTCGTAAGCAAGCACTTCGGCGAGAGCATCACTGTCGGCAACGAAATGAAGCCTGAAAATGTCCTCAACTTCAATGCTACTCAGGCTTATATGGAGGAAACAGGCGACGACGAAAACCCACAGGTTTCCTTTGCTGCTGCAAAGCCTATCCTCAACTACTGCCAGAAGAACAATATCCCTGTAAGAGTTCATACTCTCGTATGGCACAGCCAGACTCCTCTCTGGTTCTTCAAGGAGAACTATGACGAAAAGGGCAAATACGTTTCCAAGGAAAAAATGCTCAAGCGTATGGAAAACTACATCAAGAACTATTTCGCTGAGCTTACAAAGCTTTATCCTGATATCGACTTCTATGCCTGCGACGTTGTAAACGAGGCTTGGCTCGAAGACGGTAAGCCACGTCAGCCAGGTCACCCTGATTCAAGCAACAGCTACGGCGCTTCTGACTGGGTTGCAGTTTTCGGCGATAACTCATTCATCGAGTACGCTTTCACCTATGCAAGAGAATATGCTCCAAAGGGATGCAAACTCTACTACAACGACTATAACGAATATATGGACAAGAAGTCCAAGATCATAGACATGGCTACAAAGTTCAAAGAGAAAGGCATCATCGACGGTATCGGTATGCAGTCTCACCTTGATGCAAGACAGAGCATGGATGCTGCTTTCCCGTCAGTTCAGATGTATGAGTCAGCTATCAAGGACTATGCAGCTACAGGTCTCGATATCCAGATAACAGAGCTTGATGCTACTATCCCTGAAAATTCAGGCACACAGTACTATGAACAGCAAGCTAAGTACTACAAGGGCATCATGAGCGCTATCGAAAAGTATAAGGACAACATCTCAGCAGTTATCTTCTGGGGCGTTACAGACGACAAGAGCTGGAGAGCATCTCAGAGACCTCTCCTCTTTGACGGCGACTATATGTCAAAGCCTGCATTCGATGCTATCGTTGATGGCAAGACAGAAGTAGTTACAACTGCAAAGACAACCGCTTCAACAACAACTACAACTACTACCACAGCAACAAAGCCTGCAACAGAAACAACTGTTACCACAACAGAAGTTGAATATTCTTACGGACTTGACCTTATCAAAGTACCTTCAAAAACTGTCTATAAGATAGGCGAAGAACTTGATTTAAGTGACGGCGTGGCTTACGGAACTGTCGGCGGCGGCGGAATGTACGGCGATACATTCAATCAGCCAATAACATCACAGTACTTTACGCTTGATACATCACAGTTTGACAACACAAAGCCGGGTACATACAAGATCACAGTTTCATACGGTACAGCTTCAAAAAGTTTTGAAGTTAAAGTAGTAGATGATTCAGAACCAACAAAGGTTACACTTTCAGGTGATGCAAACAACGACAAAGTTGTTAACCTTGCTGATACAGTAATGATCATGCAGGCTCTCGTAAATCCTGACAAGTACGGTCTGAAAGGCTCTGACCCGTCACATATCACTGAACAGGGCTGGGCTAACGCTGACTGCTGTAACACAGGCGACGGCGTTACAAACAACGACGCTCTTGCAATTCAAAAGTATAAGCTCGAACTTATCCCAGAGCTTCCTGAAATGCAGTAATAAGCAGTATAAATCAATAATTTAGGCAACACCGCACAAAGATTAACACCGCCAACGATTGTTCGTTGTTGCCTTAAAGAGACAGTTTCGGCTGTCTCTTTTTTTGTCAGATTATGAGATGCTGAATTGTGCAGTTTCAACAAAGTGATAAATTTGTCACTTTTTGTATTGACAAAGCATGATTGATGTGATATAATTGTCACAACAAGTGATAAATACATCACTTTTTGAAAGGGGTAAATGTTATGAAAGTTAAAAAACTACAGGAAAACAATGGAATAATGCAGAAAAATACAGCTCCGCAAGCCCAAAAGCCGCCGGTTTCACTGCGGAAACGTTTTACAATTGAAGGAATCATTGCTTTTATGGTCGGGATTTCAATGATTTTCAACATGATAACTCACAGCATTAAAACAGATACTATGGTGATAATCAGCATAGCTTGCTATCTTTCCGTCATAATACTCGGCTCACTGTACCTGATCTTTATTATGGGACGCAAACAGGAGCAGTATGATGAGCTTGCAAAGGCAACTATGCTAAAAGCAAATCTCATCGGTGATATTGTCCTTTGCATTGTCGTAATAGCGGTGTCAACTATAATTTACTTTGCATCCGGCAGAGAGATAAACCTCGCTGTTACGCCTTATAATGTACTTGTAACCGCAGCGGCTGCACTTAACCTGAAAGTCGGAACAGGAAAATTTATTTTCATTTTTCTTGATATGAAGGATTCATCAAAGGAGGAGGAATAAAATGACTGCTAATAATACATCCATTCAGAAGAAAAAGTCTGTCTGGTCGCTTAGAAAACAATATTTAGCTCAAGGTTTAAGCTATCTTTTCACATCGTTTCTTTTTCTTTTTATGTTCATTGTTGATACATTCAACTTAAAACATATATCAAATCTTTTTTATACTGTTTTCTATGTGTTGACGGGCACTTCAATTTTTTTACTTATATTCTTTCTGCTTAAAAGATCATCAAACAAAATTGAAAAAGATGACGAATTGTCTCTGCATACTATGAGAAAAGCTGACAGAATTGCCGATATTTCCATTATGCTTACTATTGTTCTGATTCCGATGGCAATATCAATAATAAGAAGTGATGAATGGAGCATTACGCTTAACAGCCACACTATCATTTTTTTTGCAGCATTCATGATTCAATTCAAATCTGCGCTTGGGAAATTCATCTTCATTTACCTTGACGCAAAAAATGCAGGCGGTGAGGACGAATAATGCCTGAACTTAAAACAAAACTAAAGGAATATCGTGCCAAATACGATATGAAACAGGGCGACCTTGCAGAGATTGTGGACGTGCGGCGTGAAACGATAATACGCCTTGAAAAGGGACTGTATAATCCGTCGCTGAAACTTGCAATGGATATCGCAAAGGTGTTCAATACCACTGTTGAGGAACTGTTTTACTATGAATAACAAAAAACCGCATGGAACAATGTTTTCATGCGGTTTTCTGATAGGGCACCTCTAAAAAAACGTTTTGAGTAAGAAAAAGCAGATAGGTGCAGCAGATGCTGTACATAGCTGCTTTTTCTCAGAAGGGTTTTTTAGAGGTGTCCGATATTACCTGTATCTGCTTACAAACCTCTCAATTGACTGTTCACCGTTCAATGCTGAAGACTGGGCATAGAATACAAGTATCATTGAGGCATCTCTTGCATCAACTTTGCTGTCTTTGTTTATATCAGCGGCTTTTTTCTGTTCATTTGTAAACGAACCGCCTGTTTTCGACGATGAAGCGGCATATTCCCGCAAAACGGCTGAGGCATCCCGTGAATCTACTTTCTTGTCATTGTTCACATCGCCTGATATGACCGTTGACTGCGGTTTTACATCTTCATCGCTGTATGTACCGTTTGTAAATATCTGCGACCAGTACACAGTGCCGTTATACTCAAACACTCCTACACCCATATGCGTATATTTTGAACTAAGCATACTTGTTCTGTGCTGCTGAGAATTCATCCATCCCTGCACAACTTGTTCGGCTGTATCATAACCTGCAGCAATATTTTCTGCGGCGGCGTTATAACTTACATTATAATTGCCAAGCATATCGAAGCAGTTACTGCCGTCAGGCCGTATATGCGAAAAAGATCTTGATATCTCGCCTGCCCTTACTTCTGCCGCCTGACATAGCCTGTAATAGAGTTTCAGTGGGGCTGCGCCGTTTTTAGCTCTGTTTATATTTACAAGCTCAAGTATCCTTTCATAGACAGACCAGTTTTCAGAAAGGCTGTCCGAAACCATATCAGCAGATATCTGCGGCATATCGTACATCACAGCCTTTGCACCTTCGCAGTCCGAAAAACCTGCAATGCCGAAAAGCATTGAGAATGACAATAATGATGCGAATATTTTCTGAGGTCTCATTTTCACATTCCTCCTTGAAACAAGGCAGTATTCCGTCAATGTTTATAAATGTAAAATTATCTGTATTTATTTATGAATTTCTCAATTGACTGTTCACCGTTCCATGCTGAAGACTGGGCATAAAACATAAGAATTAGAGAAGCATCTCTTGAATCAACTTTATTATCACCGTTTACATCAGCGGCTTTTTTCTGTTCATTTGTAAACGAACCGCCTGTTTTCGACGATGAAGCGGCATATTCTCTCAAAATGGCTGATGCATCCCGTGAATCAATTTTATTATCGCCATTTACATCGCCTGTTCCAAGCGCTGATCGTGTAGGGATTGACGTTGTTGTGGTGGTAGTAGTTGTAGTTGTTGTAGTAGTGGCTGTTGTAGTAGTGGTTGTCGTTGTACTTGTAGTAGTTGTCGTCGTTTTGGCAGGGTCAACGCCGAGCGATACAAACTTTATGCCGTAATTCTGTGCATATTCCTGCGCTGTTGAACCTTCATAGCCTTTTATCACACCGTTGTAATAATAAAGTCCCGTGTTCTCATTATAGCCGTTTGAAATTGTATACGGATCAGGGTCATCCCAATAATCCCATATCTCACAGTCAGAGTTAAGTATTGTTACTGTAGAAAGATTAGGACACATAGCAAATGCAAAATCATATATTTCCTCTACATTTTTGGGAATAGTGACCTCTTTTATATATTTCTGATTGTAAAAAGCCGCCTTGCTTATAATTGATACTGTTGACGGTATCGTATATTGTGTAACTGATTTGCATTGAGGAAAAACGCATAATTCTGTCTTGGGTTTAAAAAACAAAATACCGTTTTCACTTAAAAAATCTTGATTTTGAGCATCAACGTTTATTGCCTGAAGATTTTCATTGTCATAAAATGCTTCATACAAATACTCCCAAACTAGCAAACCGTTTACAGTTGCAGGGATATTGACAACTGCGGTATCTGTATAATCTATGCAGGCATGAGTAAAACGGTTGCTGTACCATACATTGTTATAATAAGTATATAGGTCATCGAAACTGCTTTTTCTGCCGACAGTTACCGCCGAACCTTTATATTTATTGAGTTCGGAATTATATTTGCTCTTTGAAACATAATTTCCGTTAATGTTAAACTCTGTAACATTGTCCCAAAAATATGTTTTTTTGATCAGTTCACCGTTTGAAAGACTATAACAGTTAGTACTATAATAACCGCTCATGGAATTTTGATATATCAGATACTTATTATCAGGATTTACAAACAACTTACCGGAAGACCTCCCCATCGGTCCAAATTCAATAAGCTGTGAATCATAGAATGTATAGACATAGCAATCAGCTTCAAGATAATCTCCGTAGGAAATAATCAGTTCAGGTATGCCGTTCTCGTCAATATCATATAATTCATATTTTGAACACTGAATGCCATATTCGGAACTTGAATGATAAAATTTTGAATTATTCATAAAATCACGAAGCACATCAAAATATGCATCTTCCCAATAATCATAATACACCTCATCCTCTGCCGAAGCAGACGGAAGCTTTTCAAGATTCGGAATTACTGTCATACACATTGCCAGAGCCACGATAGCAGAAATAATCTTGTTAAGTTTCATAAAGCACATCTCCTTAAATTGATTTTGTTGAGTGAAGTGTATCGAATATGATAGTATTCTACCACATTTTTTCAACATTATCAATATTTATTGTTGATATATATGCAACGGCAAAGTTTTTCTATATATACCACAAATATGTACATTGAGAATTGTATATAGTGCTAAGATATTGCTTCAGGCATTTATATTGCTCCACCAACTAAATCTTGAATTTTTCTGCTTGTCCTGAAGAAGAAATTCTGCGTCAGAAAACCTTGAAATACGTTAGTATTCCTGCGGCTTTCTTCCTTGACTTTCTCCTTCATTACTTCGCATAAAATATTCAAGACTTAATTGGCGGAGCAATAAAAAGATGTGCGCAAGCTCTCGCTTGTACATAATATACATGTACAGCAGATTATTCTTGACAGAATTATGCATATCTACAAATATTTATAAATCATGCAGTATTGTATTGACAAACAATATTATACGCTGTATAATATTGTCATAAAGCAAATATTACTTGAATTACAATAATATTTGCTTTGCATCATCTACCATGAAAGGGGTTATTGTATGAGTTTTCCAATCAATGCCAGTCTGCTTGATGCAATGGTGCTATCCATCGTTCAGAGAAGCGATACTTACGGCTATGAGATAACCCAATATCTGCGAAACGCCGTCGATATCTCAGAGTCTACGCTCTATCCTGTGCTAAGGCGGCTGCAAAAAGGCGATATGCTCGAAACTTATGACAAAGAGTTTATGGGACGCAACCGCAGATATTACCACGTCACGCCAAAGGGGTATGAGGCGCTTGACGAATACCGTGAGGAATGGCTCTGTCACAAGCGGAAAATTGACAGCATACTTTTAAATGAGGGAGTTGAAAATCATGAATAAACTTGAATATCTTACAAGGCTCAGAGGCTTCCTCCAGAGGTATGGTCTGCCGGAAGAAGATATCAACGATGCACTCACATACTATGAAGAAGTCTTTATGGACGCAGGTTTCGGGAAAGATGCCGAAACTGCCGAATCTCTCGGTTCACCCGAGGAACTTGCCGCCGGTATCCTCAGAGAAAGCGGAATTCAGGTCGGCAGTGTCAACGATGCTCCGACAGTAGGCTTCAATCAGCAGTCAGGGTATACAAACTGCGGCAATCAGCAGTATGACAACAGGAATAAGGGAAATTCCGGTTCAAATACAGTACTGAAAGTCATAATCGCCGTTCTTTCGTTTCCGCTGTGGTTCCCGGTTCTGATAGTACTTCTCAGCGTACTGATCGTTATCTTCTGCCTGTTTTTCGGACTGCTCATCGCATTTGTCTCACTTTCTGTAAGTCTTGTTCTTGGCGGTTTCTCAATAATCGCAGAAATTCCGCAGTTGGCTCTTATGATGCTCGGCGGCGGTTTTGCAGCGTGCAGCGTATCATTCCTGATTTGCAGGGGACTGTTCAGGCTTATCGCTCCCGCATTTGTTAAATTAGTAAGAAAATTTGTTGGATGGCTAAGAGGCATTTTTGTAAAAGGGGAAAAAAGTTATGAATGATATGGAGATCAAAGATAAAGAACCCGTTGGCGCAGGAAGTATGAAAACCTCCACTAAAGTCGCCCTCTGGCTGCTTGGAATAGGTGTAGTACTTTTTCTTATCGGCGCATTATGGTTCAATATGGAATTGAATAAGATAAAGGACATGAAGGATACACTTGTTCCTACAAAATCAATATCGGAAGTTTTTGATGCTGAAAAAGTAAAAAATATTACGATAGATGTCTCTGCACTTGACCTGAAAATCGAGAAAAGCGGAGATAAAAAAGTTCATGTTGTCAGTGAAAAAGTTCCTGAGTCTCTTGAAGTAAATACCGACGGAAATACACTGACAATTGTTTCAAAGAAAAAGAAATGGAACGGAATTAAGGAATTTGCGCTCAGTATTATTGAATGGAATGAAACAGATGAACTTACAGTTCAGCTTCCTGAAAAGGAATATGATATCTTCACATTGGAGCTCGGCGCAGGCGATATCAATATTTCCAACGTGAAATGCAGAGCTTTGTCTCTTGAAATGGGCGCAGGTGATATCGATGCTTCAGACATTGACTGCATTGACTTTGAAGCTGACATCAGTGCAGGCGATATGAATTTCAGCAGAGTAAATTGTATTTCTGCTGATGTGGATATGTCCGCAGGCGACTTTGATATTGAGAATATGACCTGTGAAACGGCTGATTTCGACAGCAGCGCTGGCGATATTAAAATAAATACCATCAATTGCAAGGATAAACTTATTGTTGACAACAGCGCTGGCGACGCTAAGATAATCAATGCCGTTTCAGGCGGATTTGAAGGCGACAGCAGCGCCGGTCAGATATATTACAGCGGCACTATTAACGGCAACATCACGGTTGACAGCAGTGCAGGTGACGTGGAACTCAAACTCACCAACCCTGAATCCGATTTCAATAAGAACGGCGGAAAATATACCATTAAAGTTGATTGCAGTGCCGGTGACAAAACAATTGAATATAATTGCAAATGATGAAAGGGGTAATTTTTATGAACAAAAAGCTTTACAAGAAAAAGGACGGTCAGCTCATCTGCGGTGTGTGCAACGGTCTTGGAGATTATCTTGAACTCGATCCGAATCTGGTTCGTATCGGTGCAGTAGTTCTCGCCTGCGGTTCGGCAGGTATCGTAGGTCTTGCTTACCTCGTCGCAGCAGTTATCCTGCCCGAAAAATAATTTGAAATAATATAAAGTGACAACGTTAACGGCGGTGCTCTTATAGAAACTTTGTACTTATTATTGAGGGAAACCCTTTTGAAAAAGGGTTCTCCCTCAAACTCCCTTCCT
>JAKSQT010000057.1 GCA_024403995.1 Ruminococcus sp. | reverse complement strand
TCCACCATGCATCTGAGCCTTCCTTGCGGAAAAGGTCAGCAATAGCGGAGATAGTTTCATCTGTATAGATAGGCTTTCCGCAGTCCTTACAATAGATTACAGGAATCGGAACGCCCCATGTTCTCTGACGTGAAATGCACCAGTCACTTCTGTCACGAACCATGCCCTTGATTCTGTCCTCGCCCCATTCAGGAATCCACTTTACGCTCTCGATAGCCTTGACAGCCTCGTCTTTAAAGCCGTTTACTGAGCAGAACCACTGTTCTGTTGCACGGTAGATGATAGGGCTGTTGCATCTCCAGCAGTGCGGATACTGGTGGACGATCTTCTGTGTTGCGAGCATTGCGCCTACTTCTGTGAGCTTTGCAGCGATAGCCTTGTTAGCCTGATCTGTGTCCATACCCTCAAACTCGCCAGCCTCGGCAGTCTGCTTGCCCTTAGCGTCAACGCATACGATTATACCGATATCATCATAGTTCTTGCATACTTCAAAGTCCTCGACACCGTAACCAGGAGCAGTATGTACACAGCCTGTACCGCTTTCAAGAGTAACGTGGTCGCCTACGATAATTGGTGACAGACGGTCATAGAGAGGATGCTTTGTTTTCATGCCTTCAAGTTCTGCGCCTGTGAAGATATGTTCTGTTGTATATTCGGTAATGCCTGCGGTCTCCATTGTAGTCTTTACAAGTTCCTCAGCCATTACATAGTATTCATCGCCGACATGAACGAGAGTATAATTATACTCAGGTCCGAGACATACAGCAAGGTTGCCCGGAATTGTCCATGTAGTAGTTGTCCAGATAACGAAGTATATCTTAGAAATGTCAAGACCGAGACCTGTGAAGATGCCCTTGTCATCGGTAACATTGAACTTTACATAGATTGAATAGCATGGATCGTTTGAGTATTCGATCTCAGCCTCAGCAAGAGCGGTATTACAGTCAGGACACCAGTAAACAGGCTTGAGTCCCTTGTACATATAGCCCTTCTTAGCCATAGCACCGAATACCTCAACCTGTCTTGCCTCATATGCAGGACGGAGAGTGAGATAAGGATAATCATAGTCACCAAGAGAACCAAGTCTCTTGAAGCCCTTCATCTGATTATCTACCTGTGTCAGAGCATATTCACGGCAGTGCTTTCTCAGGTCTGTCGGAGAGATAGCGCCGTCCTTAACGCCGATAGTTTTCATAGCCTTCAGCTCGATAGGAAGACCGTGAGTATCCCAGCCCGGAACGTATGGAGCACAGTAACCGGTCATATTCTTATACTTGACAATGAAATCCTTCAAACTCTTGTTGAGCGCATGACCAAGGTGAATCTCGCCGTTTGCATACGGAGGGCCGTCATGGAGAATATAGCTCGGCTTGCCCTGATTTTTCTCTATCATCTTGTAATAGAGTCTGTCTTTTTCCCATCTTTCAAGAGTTTCAGGCTCTCTCTTAGGCAGGTTTCCTCTCATAGGAAACTCTGTATTCGGTAAATTAAGAGTATTATTGTAATCCTGTGCCATTTTCATACGATCCCCATGCTAAAAAACGGGGATCCTCCTTTCAAGCTATTTCAGACTGTCCAAATCTGATTAATTGTCCCTTAACGGGCAAAAGGCGGAACCCTTTTCCGCCGTCATTCTTGAATACCACGGCATAATGTCAATACTCGTGCAACAACTGCGCTGATTATCGGGGCAAACCTTTCTGAGGAAAGGTTCTTCCCCGAACCAGCATAGGTGCTGTTACATGAGTATCGGCGTTATGCTGTATAATTTCAGTTGAATTCAACTGTTTCCTTTTCTTCAGCTTCCTCGTTTTCGGCAGCTTTTTCCGAAGCGACTGCATTAGCGATCTCCTCAGCGGTTTCAGGCTCGCCGTAGTCTACTGTTTCAGGCATAGTAGAGATAAGTTCAAGGTGGCTCTTATACATATCGAAAAGGCTCTTTTTGAAATCAGCAACTTGCTGCTGTGCCTCGATGAGAGCCTGTTTTTCTCTCTGAATTTCAAGGCGGTTCTGCTCCATTTTTATCTGATGCTGTCTGCCTGCCTCATCTTCGAGAACTGCGGCTCTTTCCTGAGCCTCAGCGATGATCTGGTCAGCCTTTTCCTGAGCCTCAGCTATAACAAGGTGTCCCTGTCTCTGAGCGCCGAGGAGAGCATCTTTAAGAGCATCCTCGTCTCTCATATATTCTCTTACCTTATCGGCAAGCACCTGAATTTTATTGTTAGCCTCTGCACGTTCACGCTCCATTTCATCGAGTTCAGCTTCGAGCTGTGCAAAGAATTCATCAATTTCCTCCTGCTTGTAACCAAAAGCAGCTTTTTCAAATCTTTTGTTTCTGACATCTTTTGAAGTAATCATTGTTTTCACCTCTAAATATATTTTAGCAGATCGATATGTATGCGACCTTTTGAAGTAACGCCGTTCATTGCTGAAACGACGTATCTTCCGCTTCCTCTTATTGAAATGACATCCCCCTCATGAACCTCATGGGATGACGAGGAAACTGTGAAATGGTTTACATCAACTTTATCTGCCTTAATAAGGTCTGCCGCATTTTCACGGCTTACGTGAGCCGCAAGACTAACGATGCAGTCGAGACGCATAGATGCGACAGTTCCGCTGATTTTCTGATATTCCTGTACAGTATCAAGCTCGAACGGCACATTATCGCTGATTTTCACGCCGACTCTGCCAATTTTTGCCAGTGTACACATTATCAGCTTTGCAGCAACTTCCGTAACGAAAGCCTGAGCTTTTCCCTCTGTTACAACGATATCGCCGATGACTTCACGTTTCAGCATCATTCCCATGAATGTACCGAGAAAGTCACGGTGTGTAAGCTTGTCCTCCTTACGGAAGGTGAACGTCAGGCATACTAACGGGAAATCTTCTTTGATATATTCCTCTAAGTAATATGGATAGACCGCAAGAATTTTCCGCCTTGCTTCGGGAAAGCCTCCCCAGAGCATATATCTGCACTCTCCTGCATTGTTTCTGCACCACTGTTCAGCCACAGCGCACTGGCGCTCATCCAGAAAATTGGAAAAGGCAGCAGTGCCGTTTCGTTCACAGATGGTCACCATATCAGAGAGTCTGGCGGAAAATAGCTTATCTGAACTGTCGTTCATCAGATGAATACGCCGTTGTTTTCAAGTTCACCAACAAGATCTTCGCCGATGAAGCCAACGTTGTATGGAGTGATGATATAAGTGAGGTTTGCAACTGGCTTTAGACTGCCGCCGTTAGCGTATGCAACGCCTACGAGGAAGTCAATGATTCTTCTCTTGTTTTCAGGAGAAGCTGTTTCAAGGTTAAGAACTACTGTTTTCTTAGCGATAAGGTGGTCAGCGATCTGCTTTGCATCTGTGAAAGCTGATGGCTTAACGAGAACGACCTGAAGCTGTGCTGTTGTCTGGATATTGACTACCTTGTTGCCTCTGCGTGGAGCATTCGGGTTAACAGGGCTTTCGGCAGGTGCTGTAGCAGCAGCGGCAGCCATTGCAGCAGCAACTGACGGTGCAGGAGCTTCCTCACGTTCAATTGACTTTACAGGGCGCTCAACAGGCTCACGCTCAGTACGAACTACAGGAGGTTCCATCTGGTCGAAATCGTCTTCTTCTGCAGCAAAGAAAAAATCCTTTAATCCGTCAAAAAGTTTCATAATTTTTCTCCAATCTCCGCACTTTGATGATGTTTATTCTTCTTCACGGAACAGATGCGGAGAATTCCGTGTTGAAAATTTGCTTTCTGCCGAAAGTTCAGACATAGTTTCTTGCACCGAAAAGACCTGAGCCAATGCGGACGAGATTTGAGCCGAACCTTACAGCATCGGAATAGTCGTGGGTCATTCCCATGGACAGAATATCCATTGAGATACCCTCATGCTTTTCGTCTCTGAGCTTATTGTAAAGCTCACCCATTCTTCCGAGGAAGATATCGCTGTCAGTCGGGGGCGGAATTGTCATAAGTCCCCTTACATTTATATTCTCCATAGGTGCGAGAGCGTCGAGCAGACTTCCCAGTTCATCCGGTGAAACTCCGCTTTTGGAGTCCTCTCCGCCTATGTTGACTTCACAAAGTATGTCCATGACCTTATTGTTAGCCTTTGCGAGACGATTTATCTCTGCGGCGAGCTTAACGCTGTCAACGGACTGTATCATATTTACGTCATTGATGATATATTTCACTTTATTTGTCTGTAAATGGCCGATAAAGTGTATTTCCGGAGCTTGTCCGGCAGGAGTTCTGTTAAGGTATACATCTTTCTTTGAGAGAAATTCCTGCACTCTGTTTTCACCGAGAAGGTCAAGTCCCCAGTCAAAGACCCAGTTCACTACTTCAGCGGGAACGGTCTTGGTAACTGCCATAATACTGACCTTTGTGCCGCTGCTGCGGTATTTCAGGACTGCTTCGTTAATATTTTCTGTAATGACAGCAAGGTTATTCTTAATGCTGTCATAGCTGTAGCTGTTTTCCAACTTAATCAACACCTTCAAGTACAATATCGTCATAAAGTGTGAGGAAATCGCTGTCATTGGGGTGGGATTTTGAAAGCACATAGTCGCTTCCCTCATAGATGACATCGATCTGCTTGAAAGTCACCTGTTCACCCTTGCGTGTATACACGCCTTTTTTCCTTGAAGTTACCTCATACTCCTTATCATTGCTGTCATAGCGCTTTTCAGGGATATCGAGAAAGCGTATCGCCTCACGGGGCACTTTAAGTCCTCTGTACTGTTCCTTTATAAGTTCAACATCTTCAACACGGTGCTGAACAAGATCGGAATTGAACTGTTCGCAGGACAGGGTCAGTATACTTTCTGACGGATCGCCCTCGTTGCGGATATCAATTATCTCTGCGCCGTAAAGATCGGCTGACGAGTCAAATCTCAGGCTGACATTTTCGCCGACCGAATAGATCTTGCGTGAATTATCAGCTATGACGAGGAGATACCATGTATAGCCGTCAACAAGCTTTCCGACGATATTGCTGTCGGTAAGTCTGTCATCGGTAACACTTCTGATGTCATTAATGGTGATAAAGCCGATGTTTTCTTTAGTGAACTTTTCCTCATAGCCGTCGCAGTAGCTTACGAAATAAGCTGAACGTTCAGCGGTAACGGGTTCTATCGGCTGTATCGAATTCTGTTCAAGAGCAGCGAGCTGTGACTTGACATCGGCTGTCTGCTGTGAAAAATCGACAGTTTCATCGGTAATGAGCTGATAGGTGCTCATATGTACGAGGATATCGTCCATTGCCTTTTCCATTGAAGAATAGTCACCGAGATCCCGTGAACAGATGAGGCTGCGGTAATCCTCCTCAATGCTTTCCGAAAGGCTTGCAGGCTGGGCGGATTCACGTGTGCCCGGATTCTGGATCTTTTCAAGCAGTTCAAGCTTTTTGCCGAGCTTTGCCTTTTCTCCGTTTATGCTTATCTGGCTGTCATCGGGATAAACCTCCGCAATGAGAGTGCCCTTGCCGAGTCTGCCGCCGTCAGAGACATTATAGCTGAGAGTGCCTCTGCCGCTGAAACGTATTGGTTCTTCGCTGCGTACAAAAACGCCACGGTACTCGTCCGATGCTGAAGCCTCTGCGAAAAGAGCAGAAACCGTATCGCTTTCCCTGTTGCGCAGATGCAGGACAATACTGATAAAAATAACCAGAAGCAGTATCAGAGTGGCGTTGCGCAGGAGCTTGACCAGAAAGCTGCCTTCCGATTTATATGTCCGCATTCAGATCACCTTTTCAGTCGTTCTTTTCGGCTGCGTCGAGGATAGAAACTGATTTTGCAGGGATAATGGTGGAAATTGCGTGTTTGTAAACGAGCTGCTGCTTGCCGTCGCAGTCAAAGATAGCGACATAGCTGTCAAAGCCTCTTACCATACCCTTGAACTGGAAACCATTTGTAAGAATAATAGTAACCATTATCTTGTCTTTTCTGCACTGATTAAGGAATACGTCCTGCAGATTTATTGTTTTGTTCATACACATTCTCCTTATACATTATATATTACTGCATTCTTAAAACTGCCTTGAAGGAACATCCTGCATTCTCCCACGGCAATAAGTAGAAATACACACAATACATTATATCACATATAAAAGTTTTTTGCTATAGCTTTTTTGCATTTTTCTAAAATTTCGATTTTTTTAGTAAAATCATCTAAAAACAGCCACTCAATACGCTCGTTTTTTCTAAACCATGTCAATTGTCTTTTGGCATATCTTCGTGTTTCCTGTTTGATTTTGTCAATGCACTCGTCAAGAGACATCGTTTTCTCAAAAAACGGGATAAGTTCCTTATAGCCGATGGCATTTGCGGCAGTCTTCATACCGCTTGTTTCCCAGAGTTCTCTTGCCTCATCCACAAGACCGTTCTGAACCATGATATCTACCCTCAGATTTATTCTGTCATAGAGTTTCTGCCGGTCATGATAGTTCAGACCGAATATCATTGAGTTATACGGACTTTCCACCAGTCTGCTCTCGGCTTTCAGTTCGCTGAATTTCCTGCCTGTCACATGGCATACCTCAAGGGCACGTACAACTCTCACGAGATTATTCGGGTGTATGCCTTCTGCCGCCTCCGCATCAGCCTGAACAAGCCGTGCATGGAGAGCCTCATTGCCCTCTCTTTCGGCAAAGGCATAAAGTTCCGCACGGTATGCCTCGTCACTTCCGCCCTCTGAAAACTTAACATTTTCAAGGAGCGAGTCGATATAAAGTCCCGTACCGCCGACGATTATCGGCAGTTTTCCACGGGACAGCACTTCTTTTATCTTTTCGTTGGCAAGCTTAACATAATCTGCCGCCGAAAATGTCACGTCACGGTCAAGGAAGTCTATGAGATGATGCGGAATACCCTGCATTTCTTCGGCAGACGGCTTTGCAGAAGCTATGTCCATACCCTTGTATATCTGCATGGAATCGGCGGATATGACCTCACCGCCGTACAGTTTCGCAAGCTCAATGCCGAGCCATGTCTTGCCCGAAGCCGTAGGCCCGGCTACTGCAAGGACTTTAGGCTTATTTTCAGATATTCCCATATCATTCTTCCTCATCGTCAGTTTCTTCCGTTTCCTCCTCATTCTCAACAACGGACTGAGGAGCACCGGCTAAAAAGTTGTCATATACCGTAACTATGGTCTTTGCACATATCGACGCCGCCATGACTCCCGGTACAAAGGCAATTGCAAACACCATTACGGCACGGATTATCTTGTTTTTGCTTTTCACAATGTTTGGGAACTTTATGAAAAGAAACATTACCAGTATAAAGGCAGCGGCAAAGCTTATAAGCATAAAACGAACCTTTTCACTGATATGGAAATGCATAGATACAGCCTCCTTACGTTCTCTTGAATTGGTGGGCGATATTATTTTTGCTCATGGTGAACATGACAGGTCTGCCGTGAGGACAATGGCGAATTTTTTCGTCATAGTAGACCTGTTCAACAAGCGACTGCAATTCAGCCGCATCATTTTTGTCATTAGCCTTTATTGCCGATTTGCAGGCAACTGTATGGAGCATATCATCAAGCACATGAGACTGCGGATCATGGTTGTAAAGACTGAGATTTTCGGCAATTTCAGCGATTATTTCCTCGATGTCCTGTTCCATGACAAAGGTCGGCACGGCTGTTGCGACTGCACACGGACGCTCTGAAAAATCAAAGGCAAATCCCATATCCGCCAGTAATCCGGTATTTTCTTCAAGGGCAGAGAATTCGTCTCCGGTCAGCAGAACACGAATGCCCGTCAGTAAGGTCTGGCTGTACTGACGGCAGTTGCGGCTTTTCAGTCTCTCAAAGATGATACGCTCATGAGCAGCGTGTTTGTCTATCATGATAAGGGTATTGTCGTCTGTTTCGGCAATGACATAGAGACCGAACGCCTCTCCCACAACACGGAGTTTCGGCTTTTCTGTCCATTCAGACGGCTTTTCCTCCTGAGCAGTTTTCTCTGTTTTCGGCGTATTATCGGCAAACGACTCTGCACTGAGATAGCTGAAACCGCTTAACGGCGCAGGTTCTTCGACAGCGGCAGGCTTTTCAGGTTCAGGAATTTTCAGCGGTTCAGCCGCTTTTGCAGGCTCGGCAGGCTGAATTATTTCAGGCTCGCTGTATGCCTCACATACCTCGATATCAGCAGTTTCCGGTGGGATATCGTCATCTTCATTTTCAGGCTGAACAGCCTCATTCACAGCGGCTGTCTGCTGAACGGGCTTGTTTTCGGTCATTCTGCGTTCAGTTTCTGCTATCTGGTCAACGGGCGTGAACATGAACTCCTGCTGTTTCATCTCAACAGGTTCAGTCTCTTTTTTCGTCCAGTCGATTTTGGGTTTTAGCTCAAATTCATATATCAGACCGTCATTCATCAGCGCATTTTTCACCGCAAAATATATCGCATCAGAAACTTTTTTCTCGTTATTGAACCTTACCTCCGCCTTTGCAGGGTGGATATTAACGTCCATAGCCACAGGCGGCAGGTCTATCATAAGCACGCAGGCAGGGAATTTTCCTGTCATTATCATGTTCGTATAGGCATTTTCAAGAGATGCCGAGCACAGCTTTGAACGTACATATCTGCCGTTTACGAAAAAGTTCTGGAATGTGCGGTTATTCTTGGAATACAGCGGCTTGATGGTAAATCCGCTTATGTGAACGCCCTCAAATTCATAGTCAACAGGTATGAGGTCACGGGCAAAGTCACGTCCGTAAACCGAATATACCGCAGAAAACAGTTCTCCGTCGCCGCTTGAATTGAACTCCATGCGGTTGTCACGGATAAGCTTAAAAGCGACATCAGGATGCGACATTGTTATCTTCTGCATGATATTGCTGACGGAATTAGCCTCTGTCACGTCCTTTTTCATGAATTTCTGACGTGCAGGAACGTTATAGAAAAGGTCACGTATAATAATGGTAGTACCATCGGGACAGCCGCTTTTTTCATGGCTTTGTTCAGTGCTGCCCTCAATGCGGTATATCGTACCATAGTCATCGTCCTTCTGCTTGGTGAGCACCTCAACACGAGACACCGCCGCAACAGATGCAAGCGCCTCGCCACGGAAACCGAGAGTTATAATGTTGTCGAGGTCTTCTTTTGCAGTTATTTTGCTTGTGGCATGGCGGAGAAACGCTTTCGGAACGTCATCGAACGCCATTCCGCAGCCGTCATCGGTGACACGCATAAAGCTTGTGCCGCCGTTTTTTATCTCCACGGTTATGTGCTTTGCACCTGAGTCTATTGAGTTTTCCACAAGTTCCTTGATAACCGAGGACGGTCTTTCAATGACCTCACCTGCGGCTATAAGCTCAGAAATTTCCTTGCTTAACAGATTGATGGACGGCATAGCTGCTCCTTACTTTATTTTACGTTTTTTCGGTATGATTATAACTCCGCCTGCGTTGATATGTTCAGCCTCATAGTCATCTGCATTGAGCTGGGCGAACATTTTCTCCGAAACTATTGCAAACGGATAAGCTGACGGCATTTTTCCCTCCATGATCTCCTTTTCGGGAACTATTCCGCTGCTTTCTTCAAGACCTGTCTGGATAGTTCTTACCTGCGGCATGATGAAAAGTATCCTTGCGAAATCCTTGAGTTTTTCAACAGCTTTTTCACGGTATGTACCGTCCTCGGCAAGAACTTCGTCCTCGGGAATTACAAGCTCAAATGTAAACTCCTTCTCGGCAGGCGAATTATTGAGGAAAAATCCTCTTATCTCGGAAAATCCGCCGTACTCGAAACAAGCCTGTTTATAGTCATTTGAGCGGTTGTCTTTATAGCCGAGGGTATAGTTGTCCTCAAGCTTTTTCTGATTCCAGTTGTTTATCTCGTCTGCGCTGTTGTCAGCAGACTCCATGATACCGCACTTGAATTTCAGACCTGCGTAGTCGAGGTAATGCATAAGCATTTTTATGGTATCAAAATCGATCTCGTATCTGCTGAATTCAACAGATAAATTGAAATATGCAGGCATATCTGCGCCTCCTTTTAATTATTAAGCATTGCCGCCATATCCTTCAGCAGTTCACGGCATTCGCTGTCTGAAAGCTCGTCAATATTCGTCTTTTCAAGCATATCAAGAGCAGCTTCACGGCTGACTCCGCCGAAACTAAGCTGTTCACGGTCATTGTCGGCAGAAACTGTACTTTCAGAAGCATGGGACTTTTCCATTTCTTCAAGCAGTTCCCTCGCACGGCTTACCACCTTTGCCGGCAGACCTGCAAGCTTTGCAACGTCCACGCCGTAGCTTTCATCCACACCGCCCCTGACTATCTTTCTCAGGAAACGGATACTGCCGCCGTGCTTGTTTACGGCTATACTGTAATTCTTCACGCCTTCAAGCTCATTTTCAAGCCCGATAAGTTCATGGTAATGAGTAGCAAAAAGAGTCTTGCAGCCAAGCTTTTTCGAGTTAACGATATGCTCTGCAACTGCACGGGCTATGCTTACGCCGTCAAAAGTTGACGTGCCACGTCCCACCTCATCGAGTATTACAAGGCTGTCAGGGGTAGCATTTTTCAGGATATCCGAGACCTCGCTCATCTCGACCATGAACGTACTTTGTCCCGATGTCAGGTCATCAGATGCGCCGACACGGGTGAATATCTTATCCACAACGGAAATTCTTGCCGAGTCCGCAGGTACGAAACAGCCGATCTGCGCCATGAGGACAATGAGCGCTGTCTGACGCATATATGTTGATTTACCAGACATATTCGGACCTGTGATGATGGACATACGGCTTGATTTCGTGTCTATGTATATGTCATTCGGGACGAACATCTCCTCGGTCAGCATCAGTTCAACAACAGGGTGTCTGCCCGATTTTATGTCTATTGCACCGTCAAGAGTAATGTCAGGCTTGACATACTGATTTCTCAGGGCAACATCTGCAAATGAACACAGAACATCGACTGCCGCAACTGCCGAGGCGGTTTTCTGTACAGTCTCCAGCTTTGTGGCAAGAAATTCACGTACCTCTGCGAAAATATCTGCTTCAAGTGCAAGAGCCTTATCCTTTGCGCCAAGAATGGCATTTTCGGCATTTTTCAGTTCCTCGGTGATAAATCTCTCGGCATTTGCAAGAGTCTGCTTTCTTATCCAGTTTTCAGGGATAAGATCATAGTATGAGCGTGTGACTTCAAGATAATAGCCGAACACACGGTTATAGCCGATCTTCAGGTTCTTGATGCCTGTTGCGTCCTTTTCACGCTGTTCTATCTCATCGATGATGTCTCTGCCGTTGTTCATGATGTGGCGGAGCTCGTCAAGCTCCTTGTTGAAGCCTTCACGGATAACGCCGCCGTCCTTGACTGATATCGGCGGTTCGTCCATAATGGCATTCTCAACAAGCTTCACGACCTCATCAAGTGTGGATATATCGCTGTTCAGGCGTTCAAGCAGCTTGGATTTTTCAAGCTTTTCCAGTTCCTTCTTAATAAGAGGAAGCTGTAAAGCCGTCGCTGACAGTGATTTCAGGTCACGGGGAGTTGCGCTTTTGAACATGACCTTTGTCATGAGACGTTCAAGGTCATACACTCGGTCGAGCAAGTCCATGAGATCGGCAAGAACTACGCTTTTTCCGTAAAGTGCCTCAACAGCATCGAGCCTTTCGATAATTCTTGCCGGACTTTTAAGCGGCTGTTCTATCCAGTTTTTGAGCAGTCTGCGTCCCATTGAAGTCTTTGTCGAGTCAAGGACCCAGAGCAGTGAGCCTTTTTTCTCCTTATTGCGGAGAGTTTCTGTCAGTTCAAGATTTCGCCTTGCATTGAGGTCAAGTCCCATGAATGACTCGCCGCTGAGTATCTCAATGGCAGTAAAGCGTGAAACTGACGTTTTCTGTGTGTCGTTGATATAGTCAAAAAGTCCGCACACAGCCGCACAATCCGAACCGTCATCGGTAATGCTGAGTTCAGCCATTGACCTGACACCGAACACCTGCAAAACCGTATTTCTGCGTTCTGACGGTGAAAAGCATACGCTGTCACGCAGAGTAACGGAACATTCAAGGCGTATCTTGATAAAATCCGCAACATTTTTCAGTGAAAGGAAACTGTCGGTGAAAATGACCTCGGCAGGACGGCATCTTGAAAGCTCATTGATAACGCCTGCCTCCAGTTCCTTGCCTGAAAATGTACTGAGGAATGCCTCACCTGTGGAAACATCGGCAGATGCAACGGAACAGGAGGTATTCTCCTCGTCATAGAAAATGCTGCATATATAGTTGTTCTTGCCGTCGTCAAGCATACTGCTGTCGGTAAGAGTACCCGGAGTGACCACACGGATAACGTCTCTGACAACTATCCCCTTGCTTTCGGCAGGGTCTGTAAGCTGTTCACAGACTGCGACCTTGAAACCGAGGTCTATGAGCCGCTTGATATACATATCTGCCGCATGATACGGAACACCGCACATCGGGGCACGTTCCTCAAGTCCGCAGTCTCTGCCTGTAAGGGTAAGCTCCAGCGCCTTTGAAACTCTGATAGCATCATCAAAGAACATCTCGTAAAAATCCCCAAGACGGAAAAACAGAACGCAGTCTGAATATTTGTCCTTGACCTCAAGATACTGCATCATCATGGGAGAGATCTTACTTCTGTCTATATCCATGTGTTAAACTCCTTCCGATTATTGCTGTAATTTTATCAGCCGCATCCGCCGCAGGTCGAGCATGAACCTGTACAGCCGCCTGCCTTCTGAGGTTCGCAGGTGTCAGGGTCTTCGCCGTTTGCACACATTGAGATGATCTGGTTAATATTGTTTACGAGGTCTTCAAGAGCAGTCTGAGCGCCCTGAAAAACGATCATATTCGGATTTGACATGATTTTCTGGTAAACAGTCTTCATTTCTGTGTCAAGCTCCACGAGATTGTCCTTGTTGAGGTCTTCATTGCACATAGCCTCGTTTATCTCCTTGCGTATTTCAGAGAAACGCTCGATATCAGCCTGAAGAACTGCATCCTCGTCGTTGACCTTCTTAGCGAGGTTGTATGCGATATAGCGGTCATCCTGCTGGATAGCCTTTCCAAGCTCTCTTGTTAATTTGATTACGTCCATTTATAATTCTCCTTAAATTTATATTAGAACTTTTTTACATATTGTAAAATTGTTCTTTTAACCTTATCATATTTGCCCTGATTTATGCTGGCGCACGGAATTCGCCCCTACACCGTGGCGGTTTATTATGGCACAAATACACTAAATACAGCCACAATCACACCATCTTGCCGATAACAGCCCAGTTCATGGCATCGGTTATCTCAACTTCAGCGAACTGTCCGATAAGCGAGCTGCTGCCCTCGAACTCAACGCTCATACCTTCGTCGCTTTTACCCGAAACATAGCCTTCACGCTTCTTTGAAACATCATCAACGAGCACACGCATCTTTCTGCCGATAAAGCGTTTGTATCCCTCCGTTGAGATGTCACGCTGTATGTCAAGAAGGCGGCGCATACGCTGTCCCTTTGTCTCCTCATCGGTATGGTCATCTATTTCAGCGGCTTTTGTGCCTGTGCGCTTTGAATAGATAAATGAGTAGATATTGTCATACTTAACACGCTTTATCAGGTCAAGTGTAGCCTCGAAATCCTCGTCACTCTCGTTCGGGAAGCCGACGATAATATCGGTAGTAAGCGAAAAATCGCTGTCCCTGCTGCGGATATAGTCCACTATTTCAAGGTATTTTTCTGCGGTATACCGGCGGTTCATGCGTTTCAGCATTTCATCGCTTCCGCTCTGTACCGGAAGATGCAGATGCTTTGCTGCCTTTTCGCAGTCAAAAATGGCATCGATAAGCTCTTTTGAGGCATCTTTCGGGTGTGAGGACATGAAGCGTATGATGAAATCGCCCTCAATATCATTTATGGCACGCAAAAGCTGCGGAAAACTCATTTCACATTCACGGTCATTGCCATAGGAATTGACGTTCTGTCCGAGGAGCATTATCTCCTTATAGCCGTCACGGACAAGCTGTTTCACTTCGCTGATGATATCCTGTGACCTGCGGCTGCGTTCTCTGCCTCTGACATACGGCACTATACAGTATGTACAGAAATTGTTGCAGCCAAACATGATAGGCACGGATGCCTTGAAGCTGCTGTCACGAATTTGTGGGACGGTCTCGGAAAAATCGTCGTATTCGCTGATATCTGCCGAGAACTTCACGCCGTTCAGACAATCAAGGAGCAGTTTCGGAAGGGCATTTATTGCATATGTACCCATGACGAAATCCACCTGCGGATATGATTTTCTGATTTTTTCGGCGATATGGCTCTGAGCGGTCATACAGCCGGATATACCGATAATAAGGGAAGGTTTCAGCTCTTTGAGCTTTTTCATACTGCCGATGATGCCAAAAACTCTGTCCTCCGCATTCTCACGTACAGCGCAGGTATTGAGGATAATGATATCCGCATCTTTTTCATCGTCTGTAAAAGTACAGCCCATTTCGCCAAGCAGTCCCTTTATTTTTTCGCCGTCGGAACAGTTGAGCTGACAGCCGAAACTCCTGACATACGCCTTTGGTTCACGGTCAGAAAAAATATTCCTTATCTCCAAGACAGCATCATTGTTGTTCAAAGCAATGACCTCACTTTCAATAAAAGTCTCCAATATATTATTATACCATAAAACGCCGCTGCTTTCAAGAGTTTTGGCAATAAAAAAGAGGACACCGAAGTGTCCTCTTAATAAACTGTTTGAACAATAATTACGACTCAGGGAGTGACTTGATAAGTTCAAGGAGATACTTCTGGATTGAGAGAGCATCGTTATTTGTGATACCTGAACCTTCTTCGTAAACATCAGCGTTGAGCTGACCCTGCTTTGTGATGTGTGATGCGTCTGAACCGTTAAGACCGAACTTGTCAGCATTAACTGTTGACTGCATGATAAGAACAACGTCACCCATGTTAACCTTGCCATCGCAGTTAGCATCGCCGTACAGTGTAACCTTACCAGTTGAAGTTTCTGTTGTGGTCTTAGTTGTTTCCTTAGTTGTTTCCTTAGTTGTTTCCTTGGTTGTAACTGTTGTAGTTGTAGTTGTAGTTGTTTCAGGCTGTGGCTGAGTTTGGTTAGAATCAGCAAAACCGAGTTCAGCATCAGGATAGAGAAGAGCCATTCCGCCGTATGACATGAGAGCATCGCCCATATGCCAGAATCTGTGGAGCTTGTAAGTATAGGTTTCTGTTGAGCCTGTAGCATCATAAACCTTCTTACATTCCTGATACATAGGATCATTCTCATAGCTTTCACGGATAGAGCTGAATGTAGCACCCGGCTCAAGCTTAGAACCATCAGGCATTGTGCCCTTATAATAATCAGGAATATAAACCTTCTCCTCGAAGATTCTCTTGAGGCTTCCGTTGTGGTCTTCAAATGCGATACCAACGTCATCACGGCCCTGTTCCCACTGCTTTGTAAGGAGGATATCAGCCATAGCGAGACCCTTCTTAGCAATATCATCAGAGTTGATGTCAGCATCCTTGATCTCTACGCCGTTTGCCTTAGCGTAGTAGATAAGTGTATTACAGAGTGAAGATACGCATCCGATATCGCCCTGGCCGTAGCCTGTGATTGTAGCGTGGAGCTTCTGGTTGCCGTTCGGATCATATGTACCGTTCCATGTGTCAGGAACACAGCTTGAGTCGGTGTGGTGTCCGCCATTACCCCAGTCAAGGTTGGATGGGATACAATATGAATATGTATTGCCTTCTGTATCTGTCCACTCGTCGATATGTGTATTGTCTTCAAACCACTTGATCCATCTTGAAAGGAGCTGTTCAAGAGCTTCTTCAAGTGAAAGACCGCCGTATGTCTGGTTAGAATCATCGCCGTTTGTCTTTACATAGTAGTAAAGTTCAGCAAGACGCTGTGTTGACCATACCTGGTTACCGATCCAGTGGTTAGAACCTGGGTCAGCGTATACAGGGTGAGCAACGAATACCATGTCATAGAATGTCGGGAGATCTGAAGGATACTCAACGTAACGGCCCTTGTAAGAGTTTGTACAACCGCCTGCGAAAGGACCTTCAACAGACTGGAGCCAGAGATACATTTCGATCTGTCTCTTGAGTGACTCTTCATAGTCAGCGTTAGCATCCTTAGCCTTCATACCTGAGTTGATGTTCTTATCATAGAGAAGAGCATAAGCAGCAAGTGGGTTCTGATAGAACTGATGTGAATGTGAGCAGCCGATCTGCCAAGCCCAGCCGTAGTCGCCGTAGCTTGCTGAGAGTGCTCCGCCCCAAGCTGTATACCAAGCCATGAGGTAGTGCTTTGACTTCATGCCGGCAGAAGCATCTGTGATCTTTGTATTCTTAGCGATTTCCTTATAGTACTTATCAAACATATCGTTACGGCACTGGTCACCCATCTTACCAGC
>JAKSQT010000056.1 GCA_024403995.1 Ruminococcus sp. | reverse complement strand
GTAGGGGACGGCGTCCTCGACGTCCCCAAATAAGTTTTTTGACACGCTGAAACCTGTATGGAAATTAAGTCCATACAGGTTTATTTAATACTGAAAGTTTTAGGGTGACTCCCCACAGGGTGTGGAGATGTCACGAAGTGACAGAGGGGACGGGGCATCAGCCAACCCTTTTTCAAAAGGGTTTCCCTCAATAAACAGCGCAAATTATCTGTAAAAGCATCGTTGTTATAAAGCTTTTTTTATCATAGACTTGCTGTAGAGATATGTTATCATAAAATATCCGCCGTAGATCAGTGCAAGAATAATGCTTGTACCGATTATCGAAGCTGCCATGCCTTCTCTGCCGAATATCTGGAGCACATAATCTGATGCAAAGCTCATTCCGAAAATCGAATGAATTATCGCAAGCAGAAGCGGTATTCCGAAAAACAATCCTGTCTGACGGAAGATAGATTTTGAGATATCGTTCTCGTCTGCGCCTATTTTTCTGAGCATCGCATATCTCTCAATGCTGTCGGAAACGTCTGAAAGTGCCCTGAGTGCGAGTATAACTCCGCTTGATATCAGGAAAACAAGTCCGACATATAATCCTATAAAAATTCCCATTGCGCCTACACCAATCGTATCATCTGTAAGTATAATTCTGGATGTATACATACCATCTCCGGTAATTCCATAGTCCCCTTTATGTTCAATTTTATCTATAAGCATTTCTTCTGTTTCAGTTTTTTCAGCTTTGCTTTCAGCCTTGTAATTACCGATAAGCGAGATATTTGAGGCTTTCGCATTTTCCACTGCCTTGTCAGGAACAACGATTATTCCGTCATTCATAGCAGTGTTTGAAAGGTCAACAGAACCTTTGAGGCACTTGTTATAGCCGTTTTTCAGTTCCATGCCTGCAAATCTTATTGTTCTGCCGTTTTTAAGGAGGTCATCATAGATCGGCATTATTTTTTCATAATTTGCAACAAGTGCATACTCACCATCTGCAAGTTCAATTTTATCTCTGTCATAAACTTCCATAAGTGCATTGTATTCACTGATGCTGAAAACAGGATAGTTTGCTTCAGTTGACCAGTAAGGGTAATCTTTCTTTATTTCTTCAATTTTATCACTAAGAATACTATCAAGTGTAAGATCATTGTCACCGTGCTGCTTTATTGTAACGTAATCGGAAAATTCAGATGCAATTTCTTTTTCAAAAAAATCGTTTATCAGTTCTTCTTCATCGTTCAATATAAGTGTAGTTTCAAAATCAGCCGGACAAAGTTCCCTGATGTTTCTGTTGAGTGCATTTCTGAGTGAAAAAGCAGTGGTAAGTGTGCAGATAGTCACGAAAAGCATAAGGCAGATAAGCGACATTGATACTACCATTGTATTGACCTTGCTGCTGAGCTGACGGAATGTGAAGCTGTTGAGACTGCGGAAGTATACCTTCTTCATTGACATCACAACTCTGAGGAGCATTCCGGAAACCGACCAGAAAATGAGGAATGTAGAAACTGCGCCTGTTGCTATCATACCGAGCATTTTGCTTTCGCTGAGTGTTCGTGCGCCTGTTGTTACGCTGTAATAAGCGTATGCAAGTGCGGCAGCGGAAATGATAAAAATAATAACGCACAGAACAGGATTTTTAAGCTTGACTGACTCTGACTTTCTGCCCGACTGCATGAGGTCGATGAGTCTGCATTTGCCGACCATGAAAACGTTGAAGAACATGACTGCAATGTACATGATACCGAAATAGATTATTGTTTTAAGAATAGCATCGCCTGAAACGGTAAATCTGTAGGCTGTCATGTCAGCTTCAAAAAGCTTTGCTGTAAGAGTGCTTGTAAACTGTGAAATACATACTCCAAGCAGCAGACCTGCCGCAAGTGAGATGATGCCGATAAGCAGTGTCTCAAAAAAAAGAATGACTGAAATTTTGCCTTTGCCCATTCCAAGCATGAGATATACCGAAAACTCCCTGCCACGGCGCTTCATGAGGAAACGGCTCGCATAGACTATCAGCAGTCCAAGTACTATCGAAACAAATACACTTACTCCTGAAAGCATTGTCATTATCATTTTTATCATTTCTCTTGTATCGGATGAGACTGAAAGAAAAGCTGTCTGTGTCTCCATTGAGTTGAAAACATAGAATATTGCAACGCCTATCACAAGCGTGAAAAAGTATATAGCATAGTCACGAATGCTTTTTCTTATGTTGTTTACTGAAATTTTAAAGAGCATCGCTCATGTCACCTCCGAGAAGTGTGATAATATCGATAATACGGTCAAAAAACTGTTTTCTTGTGTTGTCGCCACGGCTTATTTCATTGAATATTCTGCCGTCCTTGATGAAAATTACTCTTGATGCATAGCTTGCAGTGAACGAGTCGTGAGTTACCATCATGATAGTGGCATTCTGCTCTTTGTTCAGGTAATTGAAGCGGTCGAGGAGCATTTTTGATGCCTTTGAGTCAAGTGCGCCCGTAGGTTCATCTGCAAGAACAAGCTTAGGATTTGTGACGATCGCACGGGCGGAGGCTACTCTCTGCTTTTGTCCGCCTGACATCTGATACGGGAATTTCTTCAGTACTTCGGTAATTCCGAGCTGCTGTGCAACTGTATTCACAGCCTTGTCGATGTCTTTTGCAGGGAATTTCTGAATTGAAAGCGCAAGAGCGATATTCTCGTAAGCTGTCAGTGTATCAAGGAGATTGAAATCCTGAAAGATGAAGCCGAGATTTTCGCTGCGGAACTTGTTCAGCTCCTTGCCCTTGAGACGTGTGATGTCCTTGCCTTCGAGAGTTATCTTACCTGAGGTCACACGGTCAATGGTAGAAATGCAGTTCAGGAGAGTGGTCTTGCCGCTTCCTGATGCACCCATTATAGCCACAAACTCACCTTTTTCAACGCTGAACGAAATTCCGTCAACAGCCTTGGTGATGTTTGATTTGCTGCCGTAATATTTTTCTATGTTTTCGATTTTAAGAAGTGCCATTTTATTTGTCTCCCTTTGTTATTTTCTTTTTTATCACGTAAAAAGCCACAAGAACGACTGCCGCAGCCGCAAAAAATATTTTTTTCATATCAGCCTATCTCCTTTTCAGCACTTTCCTTTTTTCTCTTGTCGCAGGCAATCTCAAAGACCATAGTCATAACTGCAAAAACAATTGACGGCCACCATGAGAACGGATGTGCAATAGACTTCGGACGGAATGTCTCAAATGCCATGAAGTAAACAAGCGGAATAAACATCATAGCGTAAAAAATGAAGTAAGCCTTTAAAAAGAGTTCGGTAAATTTTTTCATAATAATCATTTCCTTTCAGAATGTATCTGTTTTATTTTGGGGTTTTCCCCGTTTCCATGATTACATTATACACCTGTCTGAACCTTTTGTCCTGTTTCTAATATTACCCAACATTACAATTTTGTAACATATTGCTCCACCAACTAAATCTTGAATTTTTCTGCTTGTCCTGAAGAAGAAATTCTGCGTCAGAAAACCTTGAAATACGTAAGTATTCCTGCGGCTTTCTTCCTTGACTTTCTTCTTCATTACTTCGCATAAAGGCAACACCGCACAAAGCACGTCTAACGACTTTGTACGTCATAAACTTGTATCTTTTCCGTCATCTTGCACAGAAATTCTTTGCCATACGACAGTATGCCTGCAAAATTTCTGTACAATCTGACGAAAAATCTAACTGCGTTTCTGCCGCACAATCTTTGTGCGGTGTTGCCTAAAATATTCAAGACTTAATTGGCGGAGCAATAGCAAAACCGATGCTCCTTGTTCTGTTGATACCCTTTATCGGGGAAAACCTTTTTTCAAAAGGGTTTCCCTCAATAAAAAAGTGACAAAAGAATAAGAAGTATCGGTGTTACTGTGGTTTTACGTGGTCGTTTTTGCCGAAAGATACAGAAATGTCGGTATATTCGTTCTGAACGGAGCTTGCAGAAATAGAATGTCCGAGTCTTTCGCAGAGACTTTTCACGATATACAGTCCCATACCTGTTGAGCGTGAATGGGTATGACCGTTTTCGCCTGTATATGACTTATCGAAGATATACGGCAGGTCGGCGGCAGGGATACCGATACCGTTGTCACGGAAATGGAGGACGATGCTGTTATCGTTTTCTTCTGCATAAACCTTGATTTCAGGCTCACGCTCCTCTGCGAAATATTTCATGCTGTTGCTGAGAAGCTGACCTAAAATAAATTCGAGCCATTTGCTGTCGGTCATAACGGTCTTGTCAAGCCCTTCCGTTGATAGCGTGATGTTCCTGCGGAGTATGTCCTCACGGTTTTTCACTGCAACGCTGCCGAATATGCGTTTCAGCTCATAAGGCTTGATGATGTAGTCCTTTTCGGCATTTTCGCTTCTTGAATAGTAGAGCACGCTTTCGATGCAGGTATCTATTCGGCGGAGCTGTTCACCGTATTTCACGCCGTTTTCGCCGTCGTTATGGCTCATAAGCAGCATACTCGCAACAGGCAGTCTGACCTCATGCACCCACATTTCTATATATTCACGGAATTCAGCGGAGATTTTTTTGTATGCGGCAACGTTTTCGCACATAGACCTGTTTGCCTCGCAGAGTGCCTCATAGGCGATGCGTCCCTCGGCGAAATCTGGTTCTTCCATGACTTCCGAGAGGAGATATTTTTTGTCAAGCTGTTTCATGCTTTCGGAAAGGGTATTATAGAATTCCCTGCGTCGGAGAAAGTCCCATATGCACCGCAGAATCGCCGCTGTATAATAAATGATGCTGAAAAGGATGATTATATCCGTTCTTATTTTAAAACTGACAAAGAAAAAAAGAATCATTGCCCATGCAGCCACGGTTATGCAGATAAGCGACGCTCTGTCCTTTATGTATTCACGAAAGCTCATATCAGAATATACCCCTGTTTCTTGCGTGTTTCGATGGCATCTTCATAGCCTGCATCGGCAAGTTTGCCTCTTAAACGGCTGATATTTACCGTCAGCGCATTATCGTTAATGTATTCCTCGTTGTCCCAGAGAGCCGTCATAAGGTCATCACGGGTAACTATCTCGCCCTGTCTGTCGAGGAGAAGACGGAAAATTATCATCTCGTTTTTGGTAAGCGTAAGCTCACATTTTTCGTTTGAGAGAGTGCCTTTTGCGGAATTAAGCTTCAGGTCACGGTAAGATGTGCTGACTGTTTCCTTTGAACTGCGCTTCATGACAGCCGATATCCTGAGCAGAAGAATTGTCGGATTATACGGCTTTGTGATGTAATCGTCCGCACCGTAGCTCATTGACATTACCTCGTCTATCTCGGTGGAGCGGCTCGTCAGCATTATCACAGGCGTATCGGTTCTGCGGCGTATCTCCATAAGTAGCTGTTCACCGTTTGTATGCGGAAGGTTGATGTCAAGGAGTATCAGGTCAGCCTCCGAATTCATAATAATTTCAAGCGAATTTGCAAAATCTGTAAGGCATTCTGTTGCATATCCTGCATTTTTCAGCAGTTCTGCAAGCTGTTCTCTGATGACGGTATCGTCCTCTGCAATAAAAATTTTACTCATATATTATACCTCTTAGTTATTCCTTTTCAGCCGAGCTTGCCCGTCTGTATTCTGACGGCGTACAGCCTTTGTGCTGTTTGAACTGCCGCATGAAGTAGGCATCACTGTCATATCCGCATTTTTCGGCAACCTCACTGACTGACATTTCCGTAGTTCTGAGCAGTTCAGCCGCATAGATCAATCGGCTTTCTATGATATCCTGACGGCAGGTGACGCCGAAAGCCTCCTGATAAAGCCTGTGAAAATAGGGGCGGCTTATGCCCATATCCTCGCTTATCTCCTCGGCAGACCAATGGTTCACGGGATCGTCATATATCGCCTCACGGACAGCTTTAAGCTCTCCGTAGCGTGGGATATCAACGTATTTGTCAGGAGATTCACAGCGTACAGCCTCGCTGAGAGCAATGACGATAAGACGCATTGAAAGCTCCATGAATTCGCTGTGATGGCGGTTCTTGCTGACGGAATGTGCGGTCATTGTCCTGAGCAGACCGGATATTACATAATCGTCTGCGATCTCGATGGGAGTATTCATGTTTATGCCCATTGACTCGGCGTATTGTCTGTCAGCGGCGGACATACGGAAACTTATCATATCATATTTTATACCAAGACCGCCTGCGGAACGGAAATATTTCTGATAACCGTTTGTATAAATTATCGCAGAACAGCCGTTTATGCGCTTTTCCATGCTGTCAAAAGTAAAGATCATGGGTATCCTGAAAACCATGAGCTGACATTCGGTGCTTATCTCGCCGTAAGAGGCTGTATTACGCCTGCAATTGAGATTAATACGGTTTATTTTCACACATTCACCCCCGTCAAATAATTTTATCAGATTTATTATACCACAAAAAAGTCGTGTCTGCAACTATTGCATTTCACGGCAAAATGTGGTATAATATACGCATGGCAGAGATACTGCCTGTTATCCTTACAATATCAAGGAGGTATTTATATGAACGAAAACGAAAATATGGAACTTGACGAACTCGAAGAAGACGAAAATGCTGAAAATTATATTACACTCACAGATGACGACGGAAAAGAAGTCTCCTTTGAGATAATAGATACTGTTCAGTATGACGAAAGGCTTTTTGCCGTTCTTATCCCGTTTGATGACAATGATGATGAGGTCGTTATCCTTGAAATACTGCCGGGAGAAGAACCTGAAATGGACGAATTTGTTTCAGTTGACGATGACGAGCTTCTCAACAGCGTTTTCGAGGCTTTCAAGGCTCAGTACGAAGGCGAATACGAATTTGAATGATCATGGAACACCGCACAAAATCTGTGCGGTGTTGTCTTAAATATGGAGGTAAATATGAGTGACAGATTGAAAATAAGACCAATGGCAGAAGAAGACCGCAGTGAAGTTCTTGCAATGATGCGTATTTTTTATGATTCACCTGCCGTTTTCCACACATCTTCAGACCGTGTCCTTACTAAGGATTTCAACGACTGTGTAGGGGATATGCCGCTGCTGAAAGGATATATCGCAGAATATGACGGCGCTGTTGCAGGCTATGCGATGGTTTCTCTCGGCTATACCACGGAGTACGGCGGCTTATGCATATGGGTGGAGGATCTGTATATCAAGCCCGATCACCGCAGAAAAAATATCGGAAATTCCATGCTTGAATTTATCGAAAAGGAGTTTCCCGATGCAGTCCGCTTCAAGCTTGAAGTTGAATGTGAAAACGATGCCGCTGCTTCATGCTATAAAAAAAGCGGATATTCCGTTTCGGTCTATGATGTTATGACCAAGGAGACCGATCCTGACAAATAAAACCAGATATGCAGATCATCTTTGGAGATAACTTTTCATCATGATGTATCTGCATTTTTTATGGCGCATATATTAATTCGTGTATTGACGGATTTTGACGGATATTGTATAATAAAACTGAAGATTTTATCGTTTAAGCAATATTGCTATAAAAAGGAGAATTTTATGAAAAAAAAGGAATTACTGGCATCAGTTCTCGCTGCCGCCTCTCTTATGTGTACAACAGGCTGCGACCTCAAGGAGTTTTTCGCAAAGGACAGCGGAGAAAGCGAACAGCAGACAGATTACGGACATGAGCTTGACCCTGAGATACATCAGCTTGTTGCTGACAGCGAATATCAGGCAATAAGCGGTGAAAACGGCATTGGCTTTGAAACTGCCCTTACCGCTGACGAAATTGCTTCAAAAACAGAGGTAGGACTCTATGATTCCGACAACAACAAAGTGTCAGATCTCTATGATGACGGCACGAACGGCGACAGAATCGCAGGCGACGGTATATATGCCTGCCGCTATAAACCTGAAGTAAATTCCGAAACAGAGCTTGCTTATAAAGTAAAAATAGGCGATACGGAGACTGACTCTGTCAATATCCGCTATTTTGACGATATCACAGAGAAGGATTTCGATGATCTTTCCGAAGTTTCCGGCTCGTTTGAAAGCCTTATTGCGGAATATGAGGACGGAAACGGCAATGTCCCCGCTGAAAATCAGCAGACTGTTCTTGACCTTGCAGCAGAAAAAGCCGCTGAAATGGTGAAAAGCGGTGAGGCGGTGAACTACAGAATAAACAGGGACAGCAACAATGTCGTTATTAAGCTCAGCAGCGGAATCACATATATCTATGAAACTCCGATAGAAGGCGTTGACGGCGGTAAATCGGCAAATATCGACCTTTCTATCACTACCTGCCAGCCTTTCAAATATTCATATGAAGCCGAAAAATCCGAAAGAAGCGGATATATGAAATGTGCAGATGAAGGAGCTCAGGCTATTGCTGATGAATTTGACAATATCACTTTCGACCGCAATATCGACAACCAGAGCGTTTCACCTGAAACTGTCAGAACATTCGGGGCAAATCAGATAATCCTCTGGCATGGTCATGGTACTTATGACTCAGACCTTCATTCAGTAATTAAATTTGATATGTCACCAAGCGGCATATACAAGACCACGGACTATGTTTCTGAGGCTCTCATTGCAGTCAACTCGAATCTTGCATATACATATAAATTTGTTGATGCTTATGTTGGCGATATGTCAAATTCACTCATCTACCTCGGATGCTGCAAGAGCGGTATCGACGGCGTTCTTGCATCAAGCTATCTCAAAAAGAACTGCAATGTTGTTATCGCAAACACCGAATCTATCGTTACGGTATATAATATTTCGATGATAAAGAGCTTTTCAGAGTATCTTTCCGAGGAGAGAAAGTTCCTGTTCATCCCTATCGAATACCGTACTGCATCAGCAGCCCTCAGTGAAGCAAAGGGCGATCTTGGCAAGGACGACGGTTCTGACAGACACGCAACTCCGAAGATATTCGGAAATACAAAATACAGACTTTCTGACGCTGTTGAGGACAATCTCAAAGACAAGGACACCGGATTTACCGAGCCGGAGGGTTCAATTGTGCTTGATAAGGCTTATGTCAGCGTAAAGGTCGGCGGCACTGCCTCTGTTTCCATCAGCAAATATCCAAGCGGCTATTCTGCTTCCGATTTCACATGGGCTATTATTGACGATACCTCTGTCGCAACTGTCAGCGGCGGTACAGTCAAGGGCGTGAAAGCCGGAAATACTGTGCTTGAAGTTAAGTCATCCGACGGAAAATTCTCGCAGTACTGCGCTGTTACAGTTACAGAATAATCTGAGGCAACACCGTACAGAAATGTGCGGTGTTTTCATAGGAGTTATGATATGCTTGATAGATTGATACTTCCTCTGCTTATTTTTGGCTTTCCTCTGCTCATAATCATATTTTTTATCGTATGCACCATAAGGTTTGCAGTAATGTGCCGTGCCAACAGAAAAGAGCCCGGAAAATATCCTGAAAAAAATATAAAAACGGCTAAGAAAATGTTCATTGCCGCTTCGGTCATGTTCGGACTTCTCATTATTGCAGTTATTATTCTGTGGATAACAATATCCATCGGCATAGCAAATATGTAAGGTATTGCCATGAAAAAAAGAACTTTTAATATTTTGATTGTATTTCTCACCGTCTGCGGATTTATCCTGACCGCTGCCCACTTCATATACGCCGCAGATGCTTATCAGCACTGCTCTGTCATTGAATTTATAGCAAGGGAGCTGTGGTAGGATGAACAAAAAGCTCCTGATAAAACAGATTGCCGTTCTGCTTGGCATTGTCCTGTTTTTCGCAGCATTAAACGGCATGATATATGTCCTTTTAACACGTCGTCTTGCCAATAATTTCAGCGGCACTGACCAGACTAAAATGATAGACCTGAAACAGTATCTGCCGTTTGAAAAAAACTCTGACCTTGCTCGTATCGACACGGATTTCACCATCTCAGGCGAACTGCCCGTTCTTGACGGCGCTGCTGCACTTGTTCCTGTTTATGCGTCTGTCATAGACAACGTTTATCCAAAGGGCTGTGTTACATATGAGGGCGGAAGTTTCTCTGATGATAATCTTTACGGCGAAAATTTTGCCGATGACAGCAAAATGCAGTATCAGAATACCATTCGTGGCTATAAGGCACTGGTTGACGGTACAGTTGATATCTTTTTCAGCGCTGCACCGTCAGATGAACAGAAGGAATATGCTGCCGAAAAAAATGTTGAACTGGAATATGTACCGATAGGACTTGAAGCATTTGTTTTCTTTGTGAACAAAAATAATCCCGTTGAGTCGCTTACTATCGAACAGGTAAAAGGGATATACAGCGGAAAATACCGCAACTGGTCTGATGTCGGAGGTGCGAAACGCCCTATAAATCCTGTAACACGCCTCAAAAGCAGCGGAAGTCAGTCGGCTATGGAAAAATTCATGGGCGATACCGGATTTGCACGGAAATCTCCGCTTGCAGTTATCGGCGGCTCTGTCGGCTATTCGTTCAGATATTATATGGACGGTATGGTCGGCAACAAAAATGTAAAAATGATAGCACTTAATGGCATTTATCCCGACAAAGAAAATATCAGAAACGGCAGCTATCCCGTTGTCATGCAGTTCTATGCCGTCTACAGAGCGGATAATCAGAACAGCAATGTCCCGCTCCTGACAGAATGGCTGCTTTCCGACGAGGGACAGGAACTTATCGAAATGACGGGATATACACGGCTCTGATATTATTGCTCCGCCAGCTAAACCTTGCCGTCAATACTTGTTAAAATCTGCGTCTTCCTCCTCAAAATACGGAAGTATTTCTTCGTCGTCATCCTTGATAAATTTGATTTTTAATGGCAATGTTTAATTGGCGGAGCAATAATATCAGCCGATTTCATATTTTTTCTTTACAAAGCGGAATATCTGTGGTATAATAGAAATGCTGTATAATTTACGGCAATTCCATTCACGATCAAAACACATACTCAGCCGTTCTTTTCGGCTGATACAATGATTTTTTGAAGGAGTGTAAAAATCTGTATGAGCGATGGAAATACTCGCAGAAACCAGAAAAGAAAAAAGGCTTCAACACGCTATAAGGTAAGATATGACAGAATTGCTGCCGCTGTTCTTGCAATAGCAGCCGTTTCGGTTGTCGGTTCTTCACTTATCAGCGGCCTTTCAGGCAAACAGGCTTCCGAAACTTCAGAAGTTGTGCCGACAAGTACAACGGAAGCACCGTCACAGTCAACTGTTGTTGATAATCTTGCTCCAAAAGACGAAAATGCCGCAGGAATAATCCAGACGCAGCCTACTGAAAAAGACACTGAAGTTTCAAAATATTCAAGTGAAGTTCACAGCAATGACGAAATACATAAGGGCGACCTCATTCTCATAAATTCACGCCATGCATATACTTTCCCTGAAGGTGACGTGGAACTGACAACTCTTTTTGACCATATCGACACAGCCTCCTACAGCGTTTGTGACCTCGTTACAAAGCTCGACGGCAAGGTTATCGAACAGCTCAACGGTCTCATGAAGGGCTTCATCGAACAGGGCAACGAAAACGATATCACCGTTATCGGCGGATACCGTACACTTGAAGAACAGAACGACAAATACAACAGCGGTCAGTCCAAATTTCAGGGCGGCTGTAATGACTACCATTCGGCAAGGACCTTTGATATCGGCATATTCCCGAAGGATTCAAGCTCAGGCTATTATTCTTCTGTCGGAAATTATGCTTGGATAGACGAAAATGCCGCTGATTTCGGCTTTATTGTCCGTTTCCCGGAAGGCAAGGACGAGATAACCAATGAGCTTGCAAGAACTTTTACATTCAGGTATGTCGGCGTTCCTCATTCTGTCTATATGAAACAGAATGACCTCTGCCTTGAGGAATATCTTGAACTCCTCAAAAGCCATAACAGCAGCAATCCGCTGGAAATATCAGTCGGAAAAGAACTTTACAGCATCTATTATGTTCCGATTTCAGACGGTCAGTCCACAGAAGTTCCTGTCCCGTCAGACAAAACATATTCAATTTCAGGCGATAATGCAGGCGGTTTCATTATTACCGCACTCATGAACTGAAAAAGCGATGAAGAAAAAAAACAGGATAACAGCGCTGGCAATGGCGGCGGCGATGTTTGTATTGCCGTCAGTTTCGTGCGGAAATGACAGTAAAGGCGGCGGTTCAGGCTATATGTACAGCCTCACGCTGCTCAGAAACCCACGCACTCTTGACCCGCAGAATGCCGATGATGCATCATCGCTGACTGTGATAAAGAATATGTTCAGCGGTCTGCTGGAAACCGACCGCAAAGGCAATATAAGCTGCTGCAATGCCGTTTCATACGATGTTTCCGAAGACGGTCTGGAATATACTTTCTATCTGCGTGAGGACAACTACTGGTTCTATGATATGAATAAGAATGATGTCATTGAACAGGGTGAATTTTTCCCTGTTGTTGCCGCAGATTATGCTTTTGCGCTGAAAAGACTGCTCGACCCCGAAATGCATTCGCCTTATGCAAAGGATTTTACCTGCATTCAGCACGGTGAACTTATCAATAACGGCGAACTTGCTCTCGAACTTGCAGGCGTGACCGCAATTTCTGACTATGTACTGAAAATAAACCTTGACTATCCCTGTGCGGAATTTCCTCAGCTTCTCGCAAGTCCTGCCGCATACCCGTGCAACGAAAAATTCTTCAATGCTACCAAGGGACGCTATGGACTTGACGATGAGTCGGTAATGTCAAACGGCGCTTTCTTCATGAGACAGTGGTTCTATGACCCGTACGGTCACAACAATATCCTCTATATGAAGAAAAATGAGATAAATGAGAACGAAAAGTACGAAATATCTCCGACTTTCCTCAGTTTTGACATTCTTGGCAGCGAGGAGAATATCCGTCAGCAGTTCAAGGAGGAGGGGACTGCCTGTTTCACGTCATATAACTGTTCAGGCTATAATCCCGAAAAATATTCGATATCATCAAGCAGAGCCGTTACGCTCGGTCTTGTTTTCAATCCTGAGGACAAGACATACTCTGACCTTAACCTCAGAAAGGCACTCTCTCTTTCCATAGACAGGAATGCTCTGAGCAAACAGCTTAGCAGCGATGTTTCGGCGGCATACGGCATAATCCCGCCTGCGGTGAACCTTTTCGGAAGGAGCTATCGTGAGCTTTCCTCGGACAGTCAGTTCGATGTTTACAATGTCACCGATGCTAAAAGCTACCTTGAAAAGGCTAAGTTCGAGATCGGCAAACGTTCGGTCGAAAGTACGAAAATACTCGTAAATTCGGCTGTTGTCAATTCTGGCGCTCTCCATGTTATTTCGCAGACGTGGCAGGATACGCTCGGAATTTATATAGGTATCGAGGATGTTACCAATGATGAATTCTATGACAGAATCGAAAGCGGCGATTACAGTATCGCCCTCTATCCGATAAAAGGCAGGACTTCAAGCGGCCTTTCGTTTATCAGAGCTTTCGAGGAGACTGACTGCCTGACCGAGTATTACGGCGGACAGACCTGCGGAAATGATATCCTGAAATGTCCGACAGCCGCAGGACTTGTTGATGCATACAGCGATGCAGAGCGTGAAGTTCTTGCAGAATTCGGCTTCATTCCGATACTCTATAAAAACTGCTACCTGATAGCTGATGCCGATAACGAGGAAATTTACTATGATGCTTTTTCGGGCGCTGTTGATTACCGAAGGGCTAAGAATTATTCATAATCAAAAAAGAGGATGCCATATAACGGCGGTACTCATATAGAAACTTTATGCTTATTATTGAGGAACCCTTTTTGAAAAAGGGGTTCGGGGAAGAAACTTTCCTCAGAAAGGTTTGCCCCGATAAAGAGCAAAAACTTCTATATGAGTATCGCCGTTGGACGGTATCCTCTTTTTAGATATGCCCTTAATACAGAAAAAATTGAGAACAGCGGCGCAGACGGTACATTCGCAGAATGGAAGGGAAACGATGGCTCAGGCGAATGGAAAAACGGCAGCTCTGAAAACAAATAACGAAAACGGCATATCTTGCTTTTATGTTGAAACTGACGAATTATTGCGGTTTTCAGCCTGCACACAAAAAAATCCTTGCAATTTTGAAAAGAGTATGATATAATATTAACGTTGGGGCTGATGCCCTCTAAAAG
Organism: Ruminococcus sp.; assembly: GCA_024403995.1. Lineage (GTDB taxonomy): Bacteria > Bacillota > Clostridia > Oscillospirales > Ruminococcaceae > Ruminococcus. The sequence goes on along the minus strand of JAKSQT010000056.1, from coordinate 2,432 downwards.
AAAATTCTCAGGAGGAATTTATTTATGTTAGTTAATGCTAAAGAAATGCTCGACAAGGCTAAGGCAGGCAAATACGCTGTTGGTCAGTTCAATATCAATAACCTTGAATGGACTAAGGCTATCCTTCTTACAGCTCAGGAGTGCAATTCACCTGTAATCCTCGGTGTTTCCGAAGGTGCAGGCAAGTATATGTGCGGTTTCGAGACTGTTGCTGCTATGGTTGCTGCAATGGATAAGTCACTCGGAATCACTGTTCCGGTAGCTCTCCACCTTGACCACGGCTCATATGACGCTTGCTACAAGTGCATCAAGGCTGGTTTCACATCTATTATGTTCGACGGTTCACACTTCCCGATCGACGAGAACGTTGCTAAGACAACTGAACTCGCAAACGCTGCTCACGGTCTCGGTCTTTCAATCGAAGCTGAGGTTGGCGCTATCGGTGGTGAAGAAGACGGCGTTATCGGCAAGGGCGAATGCGCTGATCCTAAGGAATGCAAGATGATCGCTGATCTCGGCGTTGATTTCCTCGCTGCCGGTATCGGCAACATCCACGGTGTATATCCTGCAAACTGGGAAGGTCTCAGCTTTGAGACTCTTGATGCTGTTAACAAGGAAGTTGGCGAGATGCCACTCGTTCTCCACGGCGGTACAGGTATCCCTGACGATATGATCACAAAGGCTATTTCCCTCGGCGTTGCTAAGATCAACGTTAACACAGAGTGTCAGCTCGTATTTGCTGAGGCTACAAGAGGTTACGTTGAGGCTGGCAAGGATAAGCAGGGCAAGGGCTTTGACCCAAGAAAGCTTCTCGCACCTGGTTTCGAGGCTATCAAGGCTAAGGTAAAGGAAAAGATGGAGCTTTTCGGAAGCGTAAACAAGGCATAATCAATATCAATATAATACAGGAAAAGGGACAGTTTCGGCTGTCCCTTTTCTGTTTATTCAAAAAAATCAAATTTTATCATTGCAAACGAAGTTCCGTCACTGCACACAGCAAGCAGTATATCATTGGTTTCGTTCACGGTATAGATGAGATCATCGCAGTACAGTTCGCAGAATCCCTCCCACTGGTCTGGGAGACGGTACTGACCTTGAAAATCCGATGCTTTGCCAATGCATTCTTTTGTGGTATAAGGCGAAGAATCACGGCAGAATGCATATGTCACGCCGTTGTATTCTACTACAGGTATCATATGAGCCGGACTTTCGATTTCAGGCATTGTAGTCACGGCGGCAGTCTGCGTTGTAACAGCTTCGGTTTTTGCGGCTGTTGTACGTGCAGTGGTTACAGGCTTTGTTGTGATTTTTGTGCTGATTACAGGCTTTTCTTCGGCAGTTGCCTCGGCGGCAGGTGTTTCCGTTTCGGATTCGCTGATCTCGTCGCATTCTACTGATGTTTCGGCCGTTTCTGTTGATATTATGTCATTTTTCTCGGTCTGCGCTGTTGTTTCGGCGGCTTTTTTTACTGCTGTTTCCGTTGATTTTGTGGCATATGTGGTGACGGCGGCAGTCAGGGAAGTGACCTCCTCATTTGCTGTGGCAGATACGATATATGACTGGTTTTCTTCTGAAATTTCAGGCGGCGGAGTGAGTATTCCGCTGTGCCATAGTCCTGTTCCGACAATTGCAGCAGCACATACAGGGCATATTACTGCAATATTTCTGCGGCAGTGTACTGATTTTACGGCTTCATATTCGTGGATGCGCTCAAAAACAGCCTTTGTCATTTCGTCATGGTTTTTCATAGTCAAAATCCTCCATTTCGAGTTGTGATCTTAGTGATTTTCGGGCACGGGACAGCAGAGTTTCAATATTATGGACGCTTTTCTTCATTATTATTGCAGTTTCCTTGTTGGATAGCTCCTCGAAATAAGTCAGCCACAAGACCTGACGATATTCAGGTTTAAGATTTCGCATTGCACGGTGTACGGCAATTTTTCGCTCCTCACGTATATATGCGGCTTCAAGGCTTTCCTCATCGCTTGCAAGTTCAGGGGTATCATCGAGGTTTGTCTCGGAATATTTTGAGCTGTGCCGCAGATAGTCTATGGCGATATTTCTGCCGATGGTGTAAAGCCATGTTTTGAATGAACCTTTGCCTTTGTCACGGGGCTTTTTAGTGCCGAGAAGTACGAATGTATCTTCCGCAAGGTCTTCTGCTGTATGGATATTTCCGACAATGCTTGTCAGATAGAAGATAAGTCCGTCATTGTAATCACTGATGATTTCCGCAAGTCCGCTTTCATCACCTTTGTCACGGAAACGGCGGTAGCTACTTGCACCGTTATCCATAGACATCTCCTTTCTGAAAGACGATTTGTCCGCCTTTCATTTATTACACGTAATTTGCGAACAAAACCTCACAGCGGTACTTATATAGAAGTTTTTACTCTTTATCGGGGCAAACCTTTCTGAGGAAAGGTTCTTCC
>JAKSQT010000055.1 GCA_024403995.1 Ruminococcus sp. | reverse complement strand
CTGACGAAAAATCTAACTGCGTTTCTGCCGCACAATCTTTGTGCGGTGTTGCCTTGAGTATAACGAACACATTTTTACTCTTCAGATATGATGCAGTTTTTCACTGCAAACATATTATACACTGCCCCGAAAGCTTTGTCAATAGCTTCGGGCACACTTTAGCACTTTGCATTATTTATGCGTAAAACTTTGCATCTTACTGGTCATGATTTTGCCTCAGACCATGAATTTCCCGTGTGGACATCAACAGAAAGCGGTACACGCATCTCATAAACATTCTGCATTTCCTCACCGAGTATCTCAGCGGCACGTTCTGCATCAGCCTGTGATGCTTCAAGGATAAGTTCATCGTGAACCTGCAAAATAAGCTCTGCATCGAGCTTTTCTGCTTTGAGACGCTTATACACGTTTATCATTGCGATTTTTATGAGGTCTGCGGCAGTACCCTGAACAGGCGTATTCATTGCGATACGTCTGCCGGCTGCCTGAATGACCTTGTTTGACGAAAGCAGTTCGGGAATACGGCGTTTTCTGCCGAACATAGTTGAGACTGCGCCGCTTTTCATTGCATCATTTACGGTATTTTCCATAAACTCGTTAACTTTCGGGTATTTTGCAAGGTAGTCATTGATATATTTTTTAGCCTTGGCATTTGACACGCCGATATCCTTTGCAAGAGAGAATGCGCCTATGCCATAGATAATGCCGAAATTAACGGCTTTTGCGGCACTTCTCATTTCAGGCGTTACCATAATGGCGGGCATATCGAAAACCTGAGAGGCAGTTGAAGTATGGATATCCTCGCCGTCATTGAATGCGGATATCATATTTTTGTCGCCGCAGAGATGAGCCATGACACGCAGTTCAATCTGGCTGTAGTCGGCATCGATGAGGACTCTGCCCGATGGAGCGATGAAGAATTTACGCATCTTTGAGCCAAGTTCCGTGCGGACAGGGATATTCTGGAGATTAGGTTCAGTTGATGAGATACGTCCTGTTCTTGTTTCGGTCTGCTTGAACCATGTGTGGATGCGTCCGTCATCGGCGATCTTTCCAAGCAGTCCGACAACATATGTTGAATTGAGCTTTGTGTACTGACGGTATTTCAGAATATTATCCACAATAGGAGAATAGCTCCGCAGTTCTTCAAGAACCTCGGCATTTGTGGAGTAGCCGCCGCTTTTGGTCTTTTTCGGCGCAGGCAGTCCCATTTCATCAAAAAGCACTGTGCCAAGCTGTTTCGGAGAGGCGATGTTGAATTCATGACCTGCATCATCATAGATCATCTGCTGAGTTTCCTCCGTCATTTCCGTCAGGTATACTCCAAACTCCTCAACGCCTGTTTTGTCAATGGCAATGCCTGTATCCTCCATTGAAGCGAGAACTTCTGTGAGCGGCAGTTCAACATTTGTGAGAAGTTCGGACATACCCTCGGCATCAACATTTTTCAGCAGTTTTTCGGAGAGCAGACGAAGTGAAAGCAGATCAGTATATTCGCCGTGCTCGGAATAATAGCGTACACCATATTCTGCACAGAGCTTTTCCACGGCATAGTCAGCGGCGGAAGAATTGAGCAGATAGCCGCATATCGATATGTCATTCTTTATATTATGAAGTTCAGATTTATGCGCCATTGCAAATCTGTAATGCGGTTTTGCATCATCAGTAGATTTAGCGCAGTCTGACGAGAAAAATCCGAGAATAAGCTTTTCATCATCTGTAAAATATACATTGTTTCCGCTGCATACCGTGAGCATACCTTCACGGAAAAGATATTCACATTCAGTCAGTGATGCTGTAATATCGGAAGTGAGAGAAGATGCCGAAAATTCGATATCAGGAGCACTTTCCTCAACGACATCGGCAGAAGCACCGTCAGCAATGGTCACACCGAGTTTGTCAATAAGCTTGAACATTTCCAGTTCTGTCAGCAGACGGCTTATGCCCGCATTGTCGGCAGGAGTTGGGATATATCCCGAAATATCAGTATCCACAGGTGCATCACGCACGATGGTGGCAAGCCATTTGCTCTGCTTTGCGGCATCAGCACCGTTGGCAAGCTTGGTTTTCACGCCCTTTGTCAGGTCGGAATTTTCATAGTTTTCATAGAGATTTTCGATAGTACCATACTCTTTGATGAGCGATGAAGCGGTCTTTTCACCTATGCCTGCAACGCCTGAAATATTGTCGGAGCTGTCGCCCATGAGAGCTTTAAGGTCAATGAGCTTTATCGGTTCAAAGCCGTAATCTTCGGTAAAACGCTGCGGAGTGTAGTGGATATATTCTTTGTTTGTAGCGAGAATTACTGTCACTTTGTCATCAATAAGCTGCAAGCTGTCACGGTCGCCCGTCAGGACAAAGCATTCATTTCCGCTGTCGGAGCAAGCCTTGGAGAGCGTTCCGAGAATGTCATCAGCCTCGAAGCCTTCGCATTCCACGACCTTAACGCCCATAAGACCGAGCAGTTCCTTGACGACAGGGAGCTGCTGTGCAAGTTCGGGAGGCATACCTTTACGGTTAGCCTTGTAGGTATCAACAGCCTTGTGGCGGAATGTCGGCGAACGGAGGTCGAAAGCCACAGCGACCGCATCAGGCTGAACATCGGCGATATTTTTGAGGTAGATATTCATAAATCCGAAAACGGCATTGGTAAAAACGCCGTTTTTATTGGAAAGCATCTTTATGCCGTAGAATGCACGGTTAATGATGCTGTTTCCGTCAATAGCGAGAAGTTTCATGGCAGTTCTCCTTTTCTGATAGTATTTATGGTGGAATGCATTATTTCAGCATCTTTTTCAGATACTGTCCTGTGTACGACTTTTCACAAGCCGCAACTTCTTCGGGAGTACCCTGTGCAACGATAAGACCGCCGCCGTCACCGCCTTCAGGTCCGAGGTCAATGATATGGTCAGCGACTTTGATAACGCCGAGATTATGCTCAATAACAAGCACTGTATTTCCCTGTTCCACAAGCTTCTGCAAAACGTCGATAAGCTTGTGAACATCAGCCGTATGCAGTCCCGTAGTCGGTTCGTCGAGGATATAAATTGTCTTACCGGTTGAGCGTTTTGAAAGTTCTGTTGACAGCTTGACACGCTGTGCCTCGCCGCCTGAAAGAGTGGTAGCCGACTGTCCTATGCGGATATAGCCGAGTCCGACTTCCTGCAATGTTTTCAGTTTTCTTGCGATTTTCGGGATATGCTCGAAAAATTCCACACCCTCGTCAACGGTCATTTCCAGTACGTCATAAATGGACTTGCCCTTGTATTTTATTTCAAGTGTTTCACGGTTATATCTGTGTCCCTTGCAGACCTCGCACGGTACGTATATGTCAGGCAGGAAGTGCATTTCGATTTTGATTATGCCGTCACCCTCACAAGCCTCGCATCGTCCTCCACGGACATTGAATGAGAAACGTCCGCTTGTATAGCCGTGAGCCTTTGCATCGGCAGTTTTTGAGAAAAGGTCACGTATATCGGTGAAAACGCCCGTATATGTCGCAGGATTTGAGCGTGGAGTGCGTCCGATAGGGGACTGGTCAATGCATATCACCTTGTCGAGATTTTCCAGACCGTCCATAGAAGCAAACTGACCGCTTTTGATTTTGGCACGGTTGAGTTTTGCGGACAGATGCTTGCTGATTATCTCGTTGACCAGTGATGACTTGCCTGAGCCTGAAACACCCGTCACGCAGACAAGCTCACCAAGCGGTATTGATACGTCGATATTTTTAAGATTATGTTCAGATGCGCCGTGTATCGTGAGGAAATTTCCGTTGCCGCTTCTGCGTTTCTGTGGAACGGGAATGAACTTTTTGCCGCTGAGATACTGACCTGTGATGGAATTTTTGCATTTGAGCAGTTTGTCAACAGTACCCGAAAATACGACTTCTCCGCCGTGAACGCCTGCACCGGGACCGATGTCAACGATATAATCTGCATTGAGCATTGTATCGTCATCGTGCTCGACAACTATCAGTGTATTTCCAAGGTCACGGAGACGTTTCAGGGTAGCTATGAGCTTGTCATTGTCACGCTGATGCAGACCGATGCTCGGTTCGTCAAGGATATAGAGAACGCCTACAAGCGATGAGCCTATCTGTGTTGCAAGGCGTATTCTCTGGCTTTCGCCGCCTGAGAGAGTACCCGAAGAACGTGAGAGCGTAAGATAGTCCAGACCAACGCTTTTAAGGAAGCCGAGACGTTCCTTTATCTCTTTGATGATGCTTGCACCGACGAATTTATCATGTTCCGAAAGAGTAAGTCCGTCAAAGAATTTCAAGCTGTCACGCACGGAAAGGTCAGTCAGACCGCTTATGTTCATATCGCCGACAGTTACAGCGAGATACTCGTCACGCAGACGCTTTCCCTTGCAGAGAGGACACTCGACATCGCTCATGCAGCTTTCTATCTCGGCACGGGAGTATTCGCTGTTTGTCTCATGGTAGCGGCGTTCAAGGTTATTCACAACGCCCTCGAATGACGAGAAATATTTGCCTCCGCCGAGAGTTTTCGGTCTGTGAAGTTCAAGCTGTTCAGCACCTGTGCCGTAGAGGAAAAGGTCAAGCTGTTCCTTTTTCAGCTTTTTCACGGGCACATCAAGCGGTACGCCGTATTTTTTTGAAATGGCATTATAGTACATCATGGCAATTGAGCTTTCGTCAAGACTGTTCCAGCCCATAGCCGTAATAGCGCCGTCCATGATGGATAAGTCCTTGTTCGGCACGAGGATGTCAACATCAACATGGCGGAAAACGCCGAGTCCCGTACATTTCGGACACGCACCCACAGGATTGTTGAACGAGAACATGACAGGTTCAAGCTCACCTATGCTTATGTTATGTTCGGGACAGGCGAAACTGCGGGAAAAGAGCATTTCCTGACCGCCGATGACATCAACTACTGCAAGACCGTCCGAGATGCCGAAAACGGTTTCAAGGCTGTCTGTGACACGGGACTCGATGCCCTCCTTGATAACGAGACGGTCAACGATTATCTCAATGTTGTGTTTTTTGTTCTTGTCGAGGTTTATCTCCTCGCTGAGTTCGTACATGATGCCATCGATGCGCACACGTACAAATCCCGATTTTCTGGCACTTTCAAGTTCTTTTGCAAACTGTCCCTTGCGGTTTCTTGCGATAGGGGCGAGGAGCTGTATGCGTGTGCCCTGCGGCAGTTCCATGATGGCATCCGTCATCTGGTCAATGGTCTGCTGAGAGATAACACGTCCGCATATCGGGCAGTGCGGCACGCCTATCCTTGCATAGAGAAGTCGCAGATAGTCATAAATTTCAGTGACAGTTCCGACGGTTGAACGTGGATTTTTTGAAGTGGTCTTCTGGTCGATGGATATTGCAGGGGAGAGTCCCTCGATACTGTCAACATCGGGCTTTTCCATTTGTCCGAGGAACATTCTTGCGTATGAGGAAAGGCTCTCAACATAGCGGCGCTGACCGTCGGCATAGATAGTGTCGAAAGCGAGAGATGACTTGCCTGAGCCTGAAAGACCAGTCATTACGATGAGTTTGTCACGGGGAATTTCGAGGTCGATATTTTTGAGGTTATTGACTCTTGCGCCCTTGATAATGATTTTATCAGTCATTTTCATCCTCCGAAAGTTTATCACGGACTTCCATGAGACAGAAGCCGAGAAGATTGCTTCCACGCCATTTTTCAGGTTTGGAAGCGTCAGGAGCATCTGCGGAAAGTCCTATGCCCCATATGCAGTCCACAGGGCTTGCCTCCACGAGAACCTTGTCAGCAGTGTCGAGAAGGAAATTTTTCATCGCCTTGTTCTGTGAGAATTTGGCAATATTGCCCTTTATGACGATATCCGTCCTGTTATCGTTCCAGAGTTTATCGTCGAAATTGCGTATTTTTCGTCCGAGAGACTTGTATTCTTTCGGGTCATCAGCCTTCATGATAAGCTCAAACACGTCATTATCCCCGAAAAGCAAGGCTTTCTGAGCCATCATATACTGCTCTGCGGTATGGTATTTCACGCCGTCAGCGGTAAATTCACACTCAAACCATTGACTGAGGCAGGATTTTGTTATTTTTCCGCCTGATGCAGGGCGATGTCCCCAGAAAAAGAGAAATTCTGCATTTTTCGGGATATTTTCTCTTGTGTATTTCATTTTGGTTTCCTTTCTTTTATATTGAACATATTGTTCAGCACAGTCGGAGTTTCTGTTTTGTAGTGGATGCCGCCCCCGGCATCCCAATTCAAACGTACAATCAGCATTATTTTCCTTCAAGTTCTTTTATCTTGTCACGCAGATATGCGGCGTGTTCAAATTCGAGCATTTTAGCCGCATTCTTCATCTCCACGGTAAGCGTATCAATAAGAGACTGTCTTTCAGCGGCGGACATCTTCTTGACAGATGTCTTTTTCTCAACCTTGTTCTTTGACGTTATTTCCAGTACATCACGCACGTCCTTGATGATAGTCTTAGGCACTATTCCATGCGCTTCGTTATAGGCAGTCTGCAAACTTCTGCGGCGTTCAGTCTCGGTAATTGCACGTTCCATAGAGCCTGTCACGCTGTCCGCATACATAATGACCTGTCCCTTTGCGTTACGTGCGGCACGTCCGATAGTCTGGATAAGAGAAGTCTCGCTTCTGAGAAATCCCTCCTTATCGGCATCAAGAATAGCTATAAGGCTTACTTCAGGGATATCCAGTCCCTCACGCAGAAGATTGATTCCGACCAGTACATCAAAAACGCCGTTTCTCAGGTCTTTGATTATTTCCATACGCTCAATTGTATCGATATCATGATGCAGGTAGCGGACTTTTACGCCGAGATTTTCATAATATGCGGTCAAGTCCTCAGCCATTTTCTTGGTGAGAGTAGTCACGAGAACACGTTCATTCTGCGCTGTACGGGCATTTATCTCGGTCAGCAGATCGTCGATCTGTCCCTGTGTAGGCTTGACGATTATTTCAGGGTCAACAAGTCCTGTCGGTCTGATGACCTGTTCTACGATGATATCTGTCTTTTCACGTTCAATCTGACCGGGGGTAGCGCTGACGTATATCGCCTGATTGATGTGTGCATTGAACTCGTCAAAATTCAGCGGACGATTGTCCATAGCGCTTGGCAGACGGAAACCGTAATCCACAAGAGTTGTCTTTCGTGCACGGTCACCTGCATACATAGCACGAACCTGCGGCAGGGTGACATGGCTCTCGTCCACGATGAGCAGAAAGTCCTCGGGAAAATGGTCAAGGAGCGTCATAGGCGTACTGCCCTTAGGTCTGCCTGCAAGCACACGGGAATAGTTTTCAACGCCGCTGCAATATCCGACTTCACGGAGCATTTCCATGTCATAATGTGTACGCTGTTCAATGCGTTGTGCTTCTATGAGCTTGTTGTTCTGGCGGAAATATTCGATACGCTGTGCAAGTTCGAGGTCAATTTCTTTCAGCGCCGCTTCAAGCTTATCGTCGCCGACAACATAATGCGATGCAGGGAATATAGCCGCATGGGATACAACAGCCTTTACCTCGCCTGTAACCACGTTTATCTCGGAGATACGGTCTATCTCGTCACCGAAATACTCAACACGCACTGCCGTATCGCTCGACATGGCAGGGAAAATTTCCACAACATCACCACGTACACGGAAACGGTTTCGCTCAAAAGCAATGTCATTCCGCTCGTAACGAATGCGGACAAGCTCCTCGATAAGCTGGTCACGGGGCTTTTCTGTGCCCTGACGTATGGAGACTGACATTGAACGGTATTCATCAGGACTTCCCAGAGAATAGATGCATGAGACGCTTGCCACGATAATAACGTCACGGCGTTCTGCAAGTGATGCGGTAGCTGAATGGCGGAGCTTGTCTATCTCGTCATTGACGGAGGAGTCCTTTTCGATGTAGCTGTCGGTGCTTGGAACATAGGCTTCAGGCTGGTAGTAGTCATAGTATGAAACGAAGTATTCCACGGCATTTTCAGGAAAAAACTCACGGAATTCCGAGCAGAGCTGTGCGGCAAGTATCTTATTATGTGCAAGAACGAGGGTAGGCTTGTTGACCTTAGCGATGATATTTGCCATTGTGAAGGTCTTTCCCGAACCTGTAACGCCGAGGAGTATCTGTTCTTTTTTGCCGCTGTTAATGCCTTCCACGAGCTTATCGATAGCCTGCGGCTGGTCGCCTGACGGGGCATATTCGGAATGAAGCTTGAAATGATCCATGTGAAAAATCCTTTCTTTTTTAGGCAACACCGTACAAAGTCGTCAGACGTGCTTTGTGCGGTGTTGCCTTTACAATTATAAGAAGTACCGACCGAGCCTGTAGGGGAGTCCGCCCACGGACTCCCGCCTGTTGATGTTATCAATGCAGAACAATTTTGCAGTTAAGGAAGCACCGCAAATCGTATCATGTATGTATTGGGTGGATTAAATCCGAAAAATTTCAACCCATATATTATAACACATTTATTCCGCAAATACAATAGAAAAACAAAGGACAGCCGTGAAAAGCTGTCCATAAAAGTTTTATTCAAATCCTATCAAGAGTACCATGTGCGGAAAATGATGTGATTTTTGTTTTGTTTCAGCGCAATTCCTTATTCCGAAATCCGCATTCACCGAAGTTCACAGTGCTCTATGTGCAGAGCCGTCAGGAAAGATCGGCGATTATTTGAGATATGACCTTACAAGAACCTGAAGCAGTTCGTCACGGTCAATATGGCGGATAAGACTTCTCGCATTATTGTATGTAGTGATATAGGTCGGATCCTCCGAGAGAATATAGCCTACTATCTGGTTTATTGGATTATACCCCTTTTGAGTGAGAGCATCATAGATCAGAGTGAGATTCTTTTTAAGCTCTGCTTCTTTGTCTTCGTTGACAGAGAATGTCATAGTTTTATCAAACATATTATCAGCCTCCCCATTATTTATGCCGCAGTGCTCCGTGTTTGGGTGCATCAGAGTCAAACTGCTGATATCCGACTTATATACCGGATAAAATATGCTTAATAATAGTATACTACATTTCGTACACCTTTTCAAGTGCCGCACAAAAATTTTATCACTTTGACTGTTTTCGTGCCGAAAAATTATCTATTCTACACAAGCGGAGCAGAAATGTACGGGATGCCCCGAAAGACATCCCATTAACATATGATATGAGTTTGATCAGCCAGACATACCTGTTCTTTTGATGAAAGAATTACAGTCAGTACATTCAGGCACAGTCGGGTTATCCTCATGTGTGCCGACAGAAATGCAGTCAAGCGAGCAGAAATCCTCGGTAACAAGGTTGTGCTGACACTGTGAAACAGTGCATCTGATGTTGCAGTTTTTCTTTTTGCAGTCCATTTTATCGGTCTCCCTTCGGAATTTCGGAGTTGTGCTCCGATAATATTATGCTCCGGAAACAGCCGTTTATTCACATGGAATTTCAACAGTGAATGCCGTACCTTCTCCAAGACGGCTTTCAACACTGATACTTCCGCCAAGCTGCATGACCGAATGCTTGACGATGGACAGTCCGAGACCCGTTCCACGAACCTTTCCCGAACGGCTCTTGTCAACACGGAAGAAACGCTCAAATATACGGTCGGTTTTATCTTTGGGAATGCCTATGCCGTTGTCACTCACTTTGAGGACAGCGCCTTTTTTGCTTTTAGTCAGTGATATATCGGCACTTCCACCGTCTTTGCCGTATTTTATCGCATTGTCGCAGAGATTATACAGAATGTCATTGAGCATATTTCTGCTGGCTCTGACGGTGATATGCTCTCCCGAAACGTTCATGGAAATGTTCTTTTCAGCAGCAGTAATTTCAAGGCGTGAGACAGTCTCCACAGCAAGAGAATAGAGGTCAACGTCCGAGATCTCGCCGAAAATCATGCCCTCGTCAAGCTTTGAGAGTGCTATCGTATCATTCACGAGCGAGATAAGTCTTTCCGTTTCGCTTCGGATATTTTCGCTGAACTGCGGGATATCCTGCGGCTGTACCATATTTTCTGCAAGCATATCCGAGATGCCGTAAATCGTGGTAAGAGGCGTTTTCAGCTCGTGGGAGACGTTTGCCGTAAATTCACGGCGCATTATGTCAAGTTTATACTTTTCCGTAACGTCCATAATGAACACTACAATACCGCAGACCATGTCTATTCTTCGGGCAGGGCTTGCAATTATCTCACACTGTCTGTCTGCCATTTCAAGAACACATTCCGTGCGTATGCCTCCAAGTGCATTCAGAACGCAATGCCTGAAAATATCGCTGTTGTTCATGGAGTAGATGCTTTGTCCGATGTTGAATTCATCAATGCCGAGCAGTTTCAGTGACGCTTCATTGTTGGAAATGACGTTGAGCTTCTGGTCGGCAATGATAATACCTTCGCTCATGCTTCCGACGATAAGTTCAAACTGACGGCGGTTCTGCTGGAGTTCATCCATCTGACGGCGCACCTTGATATTCTGGGTATTCAGCTTGTCAAGAAGCGGAACAAGTTCCCTGTATCCCGACTCGGTTTTCGGGTGTTCAAGGTCGATGCTGTTTATCGGTCTGACGATCTTTCGTGACACTTTACGTGCGGCAATGACGGAGATAAGCGCAACTGCGATAAGTATCATGACCATAGTGCCTGTCAGGTTCATCATCTGTGCAAGGAGAGACATATGCATACCCGAAACACGTATCACGCTCCCGTCATCAAGGCGGACAGCGTAATTCAGCGTAGAATGCATGAGAGTGCCTGAATAGCGTACAGCGCTTCCTTCGCCGTTTTCGACAGCCTCACGGAATTCCTCACGGTCGGAGTGGTTTTCGAGCTGTTCCTCGTCCTGAGTTGAGTCAAAAAGCACACTTCCGTCATCGGCTATCCATGTTACTCTCGATTTTTTGCCGAAATCAGTCTTTTCGAGATAATCAATGCCGTTCATTTCAACAGATGAGGCGATAAGTCTTGCCTCCTGCATCAGACCGCTGGTTGTTCGTTCTTTTGAGTAGGAGTTGCCCATCATGGTCGTAAGCAGCATTGTGAGGAGTATGGCAATAGACGAGATAAGGATAATACTCTTTGTAATTCTACTCGTCATATCCGTTCTCCTCTGCCTTATAGCCTACTCCACGGACAGTTCTGATTATTTCGCCGCATTTGCCGAGTTTAAGGCGCAGAGTTCTGATATGCACATCAACGGTACGGCTTTCGCCCGAAAAATCGTAGCCCCATATCTTTTTCAAAAGCTCGTCCCTTGAAAAGACCTGATCTCTGTTTTTCACGAGAAACATGAGCATATCGTACTCTTTGAGCGTCAGAACTACCTGTTTGCCGTCGGCAGTGACTTCGTGGCGTGAGGGATAGATGCTGATATTACCCATTGTAATTTTCTCGGATGACAGACCGCCTGTACGCCTGAGGAGCGCTTTTATGCGTGAGATAAGCTCTTTCATGCCGAACGGTTTGGCGATATAGTCATCAGCGCCGCTGTCGAGACCTTCAACTTTGTCGGCTTCAGTGCCGAGAGCAGTCAGCATAATAACGGGAATTCCCGATGTTGCGTTGTTTTCTCTGAGCCATTTCAGTACGCTCATGCCGTCCTCCTCTGGCAGCATACGGTCAAGGAGAACGAGTTCGGGAGGGCATTCGGAAACGGCTTTGCGGAAGTCGGCAGGATATTCAAATCCCTGAGCCTCAAAGCCTGAGCCTTTAAGGGCATATATGACGAAATTCCGTATATTTTCGTCGTCTTCAAGGAGATATATCATGATGATACCTCGCTTTCACAGTAAATTGTTATGAATATTATAGCACACTGTTTGGCGGCGGTCAAGGTGGAGCGTGTATAAACAAATGACCGATATCTGTAGGGGCGCATTCCGTGCGCCCGTAGTCTCCGGACAAAACGCAAATCCCCGAAACATCAACATGAACCAAATCCATAACATGATGATATTGCTCCGCCAATTAAGTCAACACCGCACAAAGCACGTCTGACGACTTTGTACGTCATAAACTTGTATCTTTTCCGTCATCTTGCACAGAAATTCTTTGCCATACGTGGTCTCTCCCTGTGGGAGAGGTGTCAGCGAAGCTGACAGAGAGGCTGACCGACAGACCAGTATGCCTGCAAAATTTCTGTACAATCTGACGAAAAATCTAACTGCGTTTCTGCCGCACAATCTTTGTGCGGTGTTGCCTTAAAACTTGTATTTGAGGTTATGCGTGTGGTAAAATGCCTGTTAACCGTCAGCACAGGCATACTGCCCGTTCATAAAAAATTAACATTTACAATAGTGCAATTCTGCCAAAAATATAGTATAATTAAGATGTGTAACCATGTTTATTCATGGGCATAATGATATGGAGGATTTATACAAAATGGAAAAAAAAGAATTGCGCCGATACATAACTGTCGCCGTACTTGCCGTTCTCGTCTGCCTGACAGTTCAGTATTTCGGAGTTGTCGCAGGCTTTCTCGGCTTTGCACTCAATGCAGTCAAACCAATGTTCATAGGTCTGGTCATAGCCTATATCTTCAACATTCTCATGACCACTTTCGAGAAAAAATACTTCCCGAATTCACAGAAAAAATTCGTCAGAGTCACACGCCGTCCGTTCTGTCTTGCATTTTCGTTTCTGATAACACTGGCAGTCCTCGCTCTTATCCTGTACATCGTCATTCCTGAGCTTGGCAATGCTTTCAGCGTACTTTATACGGAGATACCGCCTAAGTTCTTGGAGCTTCAGAAATATGCCGTTGATACACTCAACGAATTCCCTGAAATACAGGAGAAGATCAAGTCCATCCAGTTTGACTGGGCAGCTATCATCTCAAAGACATCGGGCTTCCTGACATCGGGCGTGGCAGGTATTCTCAGCTCGGCTTTCGATTTTATCGGCGGAATTACCGTTTCGATAACAAATCTCTGTCTCGGCGTTGTGTTTGCGATATACACGCTTATCCGCAAGGATAAACTCCGCACAGACGCCAAGCGTATACTCACAGTATTTGTCAGCAAGGAGAAAAATGCAAAGCTGACTCATGTTCTCCACATTGCAAATGATACTTTCCGCAGCTTTTTCATCGGTCAGTTTGTTGATGCGCTTGTTCTCGGCTCGATGTGCTTCATCGGCATGACACTTCTCAGACTGCCGTATGCAGCCATGTCAGCGGCTCTCGTCGGTGTTACGGCACTTATCCCGATTGTCGGTGCATTCATCGGCGCAGGCATAAGCGCTTTCATAATCCTGACAGAAAATCCGACTCAGGCTCTCATTTTCATCATTTTCCTGATATGCATACAGCAGCTTGAGGGCAATTTCGTCTATCCGAAGGTCGTCGGTGAATCGGTAGGACTTCCCGGAATATGGGTTCTTGCCGCTGTTACCGCAGGCGGCGGCCTTCTCGGAATTGTCGGCATGATAATCTTTGTGCCGATAACTGCCGTTGCCTATAAACTCAGCTTTGAAAAGCTTGAGGCAAAGGAACGCCGTATCGCAGAGCAGTCTGCCCCGAATAAAAATAATAACAAAAACAAGAACCGCAGACGCAAGCCAAACAGAAAACCACCTCAGAACAGCGGTTCACAGCAGTCTCAGCAAGCACAAAACTAAATTCTCTCTAATGTACAAATTGACTGAACAAGGTTTGACTTTTTTGACAATGAACGGTTTCCGAAATACCGCTATATAACGCTGAACAGGCACTTTCAGGCTGCCGTTCATATTGCTCCGGAACATATTTGTCACAAATTTAAACCTTAAAACGACATTTTGCCGCCAACACACTCACGGGAGTGTTTGACATAGCTTTTACAATGTGATACTATTATATTGTAAGAGAAAAAATAAAGGCTTGCCCTGCCGTGACAGGGTGTCAGGAAAGGAGTTCTGATATATGATCAATACATGGTCAAATGAATGGGACGGTTTCAAGGAGGGCAGATGGAGCTCAACTTCCATCAATGTTCGTGACTTCATCAAGAAGAACTATACGCTCTATGAGGGCGATGAAAGCTTCCTTGCTCCGCCTACAGATGCAACAAAACAGCTTTGGGAACAGGTAATGGACCTCTCCCGTCAGGAACGTGAGGCAGGCGGTGTCCTCGATATGGACACAAAGATAATTTCCACCATCACTTCACACAACGCAGGCTACCTCAATAAAGACCTCGAACAGATAGTAGGACTCCAGACCGACAAGCCCTTCAAGCGTGCTCTCCAGCCTTTCGGCGGCATAAGAATGGCTCAGCAAGCCTGCAAGGAATACGGCTATGAGGTCGATCCCGAAGTAGTCGAAATATTCACAAAATACAGAAAAACTCACAATCAGGGCGTTTTTGATGCATATACGCCTGAAATGCGCCTTGCACGCCATTCTGCTATCCTCACAGGTCTTCCTGATGCATACGGCAGAGGACGTATTATCGGCGATTACAGACGTGTTGCCCTCTACGGAATTGACCGCCTCATCGAGGACAAGAAGGATCAGATATCAACATCTCTCGTCCGCATGACTTCAAAGAATATCCGTCTCCGTGAGGAACTTGCTGAACAGGTCCGTGCCCTTCAGGAACTTAAAAAGCTCGGTGATATTTACGGCTTTGACATCTCCAAGCCTGCAAAGAATGCAAAAGAGGCTGTTCAGTGGCTCTATTTCGGCTATCTTGCCGCTGTCAAGGAACAGAACGGCGCTGCTATGTCTCTCGGACGTACATCGACATTCCTCGATATCTACATTCAGCGTGACCTCGAAAGGGGCATTCTCACTGAGTCGCAGGCTCAGGAGCTTATTGACCACTTCATCATGAAGCTCCGTATCGTAAAATTCGCAAGAACTCCTGAATATAATTCGCTTTTCTCAGGCGACCCGACATGGATAACAGAGTCTATCGGCGGTGTTGACGTTGACGGTCATCCGCTCGTTACCAAGAACAGCTTCCGTTATCTGCATACTCTCGAAAACCTCGGAACTGCTCCCGAACCGAATATGACCATTCTCTGGTCACAGAAACTCCCACGCAAATTCAAGGAGTACTGTGCCAAAATATCCATCAAGACCTCATCGATACAGTATGAAAATGACGATATGATGCGTGTTATCCACGGTGATGACTACGCTGTGGCTTGCTGTGTATCATCTATGAGAGTCGGCAGGGAAATGCAGTTCTTCGGCGCAAGAGCTAACCTTGCAAAATGTCTCCTCTATTCAATAAACGGCGGTGTTGATGAGAGACTCGGCATTCAGGTAGGCCCTAAGTTCAGACCTGTTGACACGGAATATCTTGATTTTGACGATGTATGGGCTAAATACCTCGACATGATGGAATGGCTGGCAGGTCTTTATGTCAATACACTTAACGTTATCCATTATATGCACGACAAGTACAGCTACGAGCGCCTCCAGATGGCTCTCCATGACAGGGACGTAAAGCGCTATTTTGCTACGGGTATCGCAGGCCTTTCAGTCGTTGCAGACTCGCTTTCGGCTATCAAGTATGCTAAAGTAAAGCCTGTCCGCAGGGATATCGAAATAAAGGACAAGAACGGCAATGTTACAGATGTTGCAAAGAATATCGTTGTTGACTATGAGATAGAGGGCGATTTCCCGAAATACGGCAACAATGACGACCGTGTTGACTCTATCGCAGTAATGGTAGTCCGTACATTCATGGACATGATAAGAAAGCACCACACCTATCGTGACGGCGTTCCGACAATGTCTATCCTCACCATCACATCAAACGTTGTCTACGGCAAAAAGACAGGCAACACCCCTGACGGAAGAAAACAGGGCGTTCCGCTTGCACCGGGAGCAAATCCTATGCACGGAAGGGATACCCACGGCGCAGTTGCTTCGCTTTCGTCTGTTGCAAAGCTCCCGTTCAGACACGCTCAGGACGGCATCTCCAATACATTCTCGATAATTCCTGATGCACTCGGCAAGGATATGGAAGTATTCGTCGGCGATATCGACCTTGATAAGCTCAGAGGTGAACAGGAATGACAGCTCCTGATAAATTTTCCACGGAAAAGCCCGACGAGCTTGCAGACCTCATTGACAGGCTCATGGCACAGGGGAACGGTCATATAAATATCACGGCTGATGAAAATAACGAAGGTCTTATGGTAAGTACAGTGAAAAGTACCGACTGTGCAGGCAAAAAAGGCGCTTGCTGTCAGCCGAATGAAGCCGATGACGATGACGACGAATTCTGATTTAGGAGGATAATTATGGACAACCAGAAACAAATAGATAACCTTATCGACCTCATAGACGGCTATACCGAAAAGGGAGGTCATCACCTCAATATCAATGTATTTTCAAGAGAAACTCTCCTTGATGCTCAGGCTCATCCCGAAAAATATCCCCAGCTTACGGTAAGAGTTTCAGGCTATGCAGTAAACTTCGTCAAGCTTACCAAAGAACAGCAGGACGATGTTATCTCACGTACATTCCACGCTTCTTTATAAACAATATTGCTCTGCCAATTAAGTCTTGAATATTTTATACGAAGTAATGAAGAAGAAAGTCAAGGAAGAAAGCCGCAGGAATACTGACGTATTTCAAGGTTTTCTGACGCAGAATTTCTTCTTCAGGACAAGCAGAAAAATTCAAGATTTAGTTGGTGGAGCAATAATAATGCACCTTAACGGCGATGCTCATATAGAAGTATTATGCTTGTTATTGAGGGAAGCCTTTCCTCAGAAAGGTTTGCCCCGATAATAAGTATCATACTCCACATGGATATCACTGTTAAGGTGCATTATTTTTTATGAATAAAGGGCATCTCTAAAAACCCGTTTTGAGTAAGAAAAAGCAGATAGGTACAGTAGA
>JAKSQT010000054.1 GCA_024403995.1 Ruminococcus sp. | reverse complement strand
ATCGGACTTTGCAGTATAACCCTTATCAATAAACTTGTAGTAAATGTGAATATCACGTTCCTGTCTTCCTCTCTCAAAGCTGTCAACAATCACTGAGTCGATAAGCTCCAGGCACATCTGTCTGGTGAGATATTCAGCATTCCTAAACTTTTTCAGACGAGAGATATATTCATCTACACCATCTTCGTCTTGTTTCTGTACACGCTGTCTTGCTTCGATTTCATTAACCTCAGCAGAGAGCGTGTTCTGCTCTTCCTCGTATTTCGCAAGGAGCTTTGCACACATACTTGCTGGAATCTCGCCTGACACTTTATCCTCATATACCGACTGCATTAAACTGTCAAGCTCCGCAATGCGCTCTTTTGCCTTGTGGAGTTTTTCTTTGTCCGAGGAAATCTGCTTACTTTCTTGTTGCTGCTTTCTTGCAAGGAACATCTTTCTGGCTTTATCTTCATCTTCCTCGACGTACTGCATCATGGAACGAATATCATTCAGAACGATCTGCTCAATATTACACTAGCTGATGTAGTGTGTACGGCAATACTCTTTACCATACTGAGAATATGTACCGCAATTGTACGAGCCAACACGAATCTGGTGCGGATTGCCTGTTGTTACACCACGCATTTTCTGATTACGGGAAAACTTCATTCTGAAGCCACAGTCAGCGCAGTATATCAAAGCACTAAGCGGTTTGGTATCGCCGTCTTTAGTACGCCTGCCGACTGAACGCTCTTGATCAATCTCACGACATCTGTCCCACATATCCTGTGTAATAAGCGGTTCATGGGTATTCGGAACGACAACCCACTCAGATTCATCTTTCTTGACAGTTTTGTGATTCTTATGGGATACCGTTGTTGTTTTTAGCTGAACCAAGTTCCCAAGATACATCGGATTTTTCAGTATCTTGTCAACAGCAGCTCTGCCCCACAACTTTCTGCAATTGAGGATATTATCCTTGCCCTGTCTGTCATAATAATATTCAGACGGACAAAGAATACCCTCAGCATTGAGCATATCAGCAATTTTTCTTTGGCTGTATCCCTGTAAACGCAGCTCATAGATACGCTTTACGACAGGTGCAGTTTCGGGATTGATAACAGGCAGATGATTCGGATTATCACTACGGTCATAACCGTAAGGAACACGACCGCCGAGATACTTTCCGGCTTTTGCACTTGCTTCAAATACAGCTCTGATTTTCTTACTTGTAGAGGAAGCGTGCCATTCGTTGAAAAGATTGATAATCGGCATCATATCAAGAGCTGTACTGTTACGATCAGCGGTATCCACATTATCATTCAGAGCTATGAAGCGGATATTGTTCATTGGGAATATGTAGTCGATGTAGCGGCCCACCTCAATATAATTACGACCAAATCTGGAAAGATCTTTCACTACCACGATATTGATCTTGCCGAGCTGTGCATCTGCAAGCAATCGCTGTATTCCAGGTCTGTCAAAATCAGTTCCGCTGTAACCGTCATCCACATACTCAGAAACAAGATTCCAACCCTTGTCATGCACGAATTTGGTCAGGATCATTTTCTGATTTTCGATAGAGAGCGATTCGCCCTCAAGCATATCTTCCTTTGATAGGCGAAGATAAATTCCCACATTGTTTTCGGTCTGCTTTGCCATAAATAAACTCCTTTCCTTGCAAGCAGAACCAAATTCGATATATCTATTATAGCGCAATATACCGAATTTGGCAATACTTTAATGCAATTTTTAAGCCGTTTCCGATTCGTTTAAAGCGGCATCTACGGCGAGTATATTCATGACTTCATCGAGGTCTTTCTCCCCGACGAAATGACTATGCACGATGTAACGGCAGCCATCAATAATCTGCACCGTTGTGCGTGTCGGACAGTTTCTATACTGTTCCTGTTTCATTTTGGCATTGACTGCCTTCTTTCTCTCTGCGGCAGTTGCGTTTGTATTCATAGCGAATTTTACTCCTTAGCTTTTCTATCTCTACGCTTTTAGAGCGGAGGGCATCGCATTCTATTTCTTACCCTCATAATAGCCGTAAGGTCGGCTCAGCTTTTTGAGCCGACTGAGTATTTTACGGCTACACTTTTGTTCTCCCTTATTATGGGGAATTGCTTACACCGCTGTAAGCAGTATCAATCATCGTCACGATCAGGATCATCATGGAACTTGATCTCGTCACTGTCCGTGTTACTGTCAGCATCACCGTTGCTGTCCGTACTATCAGAAGTTTTCATTCCACAGAGTTCAAGCAGTTCCGCATCTGACATACCGCTTGCCCGCAGTTTCTGCAAAAGCAGATGCTCCGAGCTGATGATCTCATCAAGCTCACGGGGCTTGCAGTTGTATTCCTCTGCCATTGCAAGACGAGTGACTTCTTTCAGCTTCTCCTCCAGCGTTTTCTTCTTCGCCACATCTCTTTCGATATGCCTTTCCAATTCCTTGATTTTCTCGTTGAGCTGATCTCTTTTCTCTGTATAGATGCCCATACGAAACCCTCCTTCATAAAAATATTGTTCTACACAGGTGGCTGAGTGCCGACCTGTCATAATGCAATTATAGCGCGCTCTACATATAAAATACAATACGCAATTCAAACAAAGTTTTGTTCACAGAATGTTAACAAACAACCGAGGAAAATTGAAGTTTCAAAATTGAAAATAACGCTTTTTCTGGAAATATTTGATTTGTGCAATTTTTCAAAGTCATTTTTGAAGAATCTCAATTTTTTGAAATTCATTATTGACTGAGTCTGAATTATGCGCTATATTGATTATGGGGAACGACGAAAAAGAGAAAAGTCGCACAGCTTCGATTCTCGGAATCGAGAAAACAGATCGAGCTGAAAAGCTCGGAAATGCACACGCCCCACAGGGGCGGAAACTGGAGTAGCAAGCACGGTATCTCGTAGGTACAAAATTGCAACCTCCGAGATACTGGACTTGTTAGAGGGCTTCTGCCCCTAAGACCCCGAATTCAAAAAAAAAGAGAGGAAAACACGAAAATGAAAAAGAGAGAGAAGAAAGATCCTGCAAAATGCCGTAACCATTTCATGAAGATCCGTGTGACTCAGCAGGAGTACGATTACTTCATGAAGAAGTATGAAAATAGTCGCTGTGATAATTTCAGCGACTTCGTCAGGCGTTGTATCTTTGACGGCGTGATCTTGCAGATCGACAAGGACAAATTGCAGGATATTTACAGAAAGTTGAACAGCATCAACAGCAATGTGAATCAGATAAAGGTTCAAATGACGAAAAACGATGATACCTATCTCAAGGACTTTCAGGAGATCGAGGAGCAGATCTATGCGATCTGGAAAATTGATATGTTTATCAGAAGCATCGCTGTTCATGTGCCGAGTGAGCAATCGTAAAACTGCACTGGACTTGTTTTGAGAATTGCTGCGCCCTGCACAAGAATGATTACAATTATCTCAATATGCTGGACTCTGGAAATGTAGCGGAGTATAATATAGCTACAATACATTTTCGGAGGTGCTGTTATGTTGAAAATTCCTGAGTTGGCAATGCCAAGAACACGCAAGGTCACGACCGTCTGCAACGGCAAACGTAAGGTCTGGACAGACTATGAAGAAGCGAAAGCGTATTTCCTCGAACTCATGATGACCGCCGAGGGCGAGGAGTATGAGCGAGCAGAGTGCGTATACATTCAGCTTACACATGGATTGTCGGAGTGCAGCGACGAGGACGATTGATTTTAGCAAAGCGAGTTGTCGATTATCGACAGCTCGTTTTGACTATGCCTTGTGACGAACGGAGAATCCCTCTGAGTTGTACATGACGGTTATGGGGAAAGCTGTCCACTGAAAAAGAAAAAGACGGCTCAGAGAGCTTGTTGTTAATCGCTCCCTGAGCCGTCCCACTATTGCTGTAATAGTCCGACTACGACCAATCTCTGTGATCCGTCATCGGTGCAGGTGATGATTGTGATGCGATTATCTCCAAAATCATCAAGCACCCATATTTCGTTCGGTTCGACGATATTCATCTCTGCGACTGTATAATTGTAGCTTTTCTTATCCTTGTTATAGAGCGTGATCGTCATTCCGATTTCGATATTTTTGAGGTTGTTGAAATACTCCTTGTAGATCGTGCTGCTGTGACCAGCAATACAATAATTACCCTTGCCGAAATCTCCTGATCCGGAGAAATGCCCAACCGCCTTTGAGAGTATGCTGTTATCTGTACCTTCCAATATTGGAGCTTTGATATTCAAATCAGTAATCTCAACAACAGGATTTTCATGCATCAGCTTTTGTTTCTTCCACTCCCGATAAATCTTTCTGATGCCGAAGAAACCTAAAACACTGACGCCGATTATAATGGCAATGAGCCCTGCAAAAAACAGAGCCCATCGCTTTTTTCTGTGCGTCTTACTTTTCATTTTCTTTGCGGCGGAGAATGCCGGAGGAATGCACTGCTCCTGCACCTGCAACTGTCAGCATCAGTGCTGCTATCGCGATCAGGCTGTTGGTCACGGAATTGTTGCCGGTTTGCGGGAGATCTGTATTCGTTCCATCTGTTGTTGTGGTTGTAGTAGTTGTTGTTGTGTTCTCAACATCAGGATTAGCGGTAGTAATCGGTTTGCCGTCAACAATAGGAACCACATTGATATTAAATTTGTCAATATTCTGCTCTTCAATGTAGTCACTCAAAACAGCCCAAGCATTAATTTCGGCATCTCCATTAAACTCAACTACGATTGGCCTATAGCCTGGATACTCTTTATCGCTGACTATTCTTGCATCAAGTCCGTTTTCCTCAACAAACGCAATCAGCATAGAGCGAATCTGTTCGATGTCTGTGATCTTCTCTGTTTCCTCGATTGTTGTGGTTGTAGTAGTTGTTGTTGTGTTCTCAACATCAGGATTAGCGGTAGTAATCGGTTTGCCGTCAACAATAGGAACCACATTGATATTAAATTTGTCAATATTCTGCTCTTCAATGTAGTCACTCAAAACAGCCCAAGCATTAATTTCGGCATCTCCATTAAACTCAACTACGATTGGCCTATAGCCTGGATACTCTTTATCGCTGACTATTCTTGCATCAAGTCCGTTTTCCTCAACAAACGCAATCAGCATAGAGCGAATCTGTTCGATGTCTGTGATCTTTTCTGTTTCCTCGATTGTTGTGGTTGTAGTAGTTGAGCCAGATACTTCCGGAATCGCCGTTGTAATCCCCAAATCCTCAGCAGATTTCCACTCACTTTTCAGCGTGATGCGACGAACGAGTTCATTGCCTTTGGCTGTTTCAACCTGATCTTTTGTAAGAACACAGGAAAGACGAGGATAATTCTCGGCACAGATTGCCGAATCAGTATCAACGCCGATTACAGTCAGTATCTCTGCGGTTCTGGCGTTACGTTCTTTTTTCAGTGCTTCTGTCACGGTCTCTGAATAATAAGCGGACTCCATGTTTACGATTTCTTCTTCGCTATATACATTCTTATCAAGCGTTTCTGCATAGAGTGCAGCCTGTTCCCTTGACCACGCAGATATTTCACCAACCGGAATGTCCTTGTACAGGATATAAACTTCTACAGACTGTGCGCCGGATGCAAAAGCATCTAATACCTTTTCATCAACTTTAGTATCAGAAGCCGTTTCCTGCACATATGGTTCACCATTGAGCAGAGGGACAACACGAATGCTCTCTTTTGGGATATTCTGCTCGATCAAATACTCCATGAGATGATCGTAATCAATACCATAGTTCGTGCCAATAGAGTCAGCATAATTGAATTCAACAATGATTTTTCCGGCGTATTCGGGATGTAAATCATATGTTTCCGCATAGAAACAGGCGGAATCTAACCCATTCTCCTCAAAATATGCAGTCAATATCGTGCATATCTGATCGGTATCGGTGACTGCTTCTTTGGCGGAAATAGTAATTGTCCCGGATTCAACGGCTTCTGCGGCTGCATTTACAACACAGACGGATGACTGCATCAGCAGAAGTGTCACGGCGAGGTAAGTAAGGATTTTTTTCATAATGAGCCCTCCTTTTTTCGGGTGAAACAAGTGATTGACAGTGGAAATTAGAGATTGGGATTTTCTTTGTTGACATAAACAAATGTGAGATAGTGTTCATCAATGCCGTTTTGTACTGCATAGATCCGTAATACTCCATCAACTCCTTTCGTATTATACTCGATCACAACCGTGTTCGGATACTGCGGATATGCGTCCGCATCGGCAACCCAGAGATGTAGTTCAAGCCCATACAGATCAATTAACTGCGGAATCAGCTCACGGGCGTGCGCAAGCTCAATCGGATCAGGCACAAATGCACTTGTAGTAGTTGTCGTTGTAGTCGTATCATCAGTAATAGTTGTCATCTGATCTGTTGTAAATGTACCGGTAGTCGGCAAATAGGTTTGAATCGTTGTAACAGTGTCTGAAATACTTACTGTTAATTCTCCTGTTGCCATCGTGGTAAGTGTTATATCAGTCTGGATCGCTGTTGTCACATTATTAGAACTCGGCACTGTTGTAGTAGGAGGTGGTTCTGTCACTAAATGAGTAGTCGCAGATACTTGCATTTCCGTCTGCTTTCCTGTAACCTGTTGAGTTACTGGTGATTCAGACGCATCGGTAACGGCTGCTGTTGTCTGCGTTTGAATGCTTGCTGTAGTAGAAATATGATCTGTCTGCTTCGTGATCTGCGTCTTGGATGTATTTTCAGATTCCGTTGATGTTGTGGTTTCGGGTACTTCCAATGTCGTTTCATCTATAACATCGTGCTGAACGGGGATACTCGGTATATTTCGAAAATGGTTCCAATAACCGAGTCCAAGTACAGCACATAAGCAGAAACAAGCCCAAAACGGAGCGCTATGTTTTATGGTGAGGATGCGTCTTTTCCTGCGCTCCTGATATTCATTACGTCTGGAAAGTACGCTTTGAAACATCTGATCGTCATTCTTCATATTCAAAGCCACTCCTTTCCAGTTCGGACTTCAATGCTTTCTTTGCATTATACAGCAATGTTTCTATCTGCCTGCTTGATTTCTTCATAATCAGGGCAGCTTCAGCATTAGTGAACTCCTCAAAATATATAAGGTACAGCACTTGCCGATATTCAAGTTTCAATCGGTGCAATGCCTGATGCACCATACGCTTCTGTTCAGTTTTTATGTAATCGCTTTCGAGGTTTTCCTCGTCAGCAAGGTATTCCTGCGATTCCAGCGGAACGACGCTAAGCTTTGAGTGCTTTCGGAGATGTTTTGCTGTTATATTACGAGCAATTGCATAAAGCCAAGTCTTGAACGAGCTTTTTGCAGAAAATTTGGGACATTTAATCGCAATTTCTGCAAATGTGTCTTCGGTCAAGTCCTCAGCAGTATGAATGTTTTGTACAAAGCTATTCAAATACAATAACAGTCCTGCCCGATAGGTACAGATAATCTCATGCAGCCCCTCATCGTCGCCCGCAAGAAAACGGCGGTAGCTACTTTCACCGTTATCCATGGGGAGATCCTCCTCTCAAGGGCAGTTCTTTGACCTTTCACTTATTAGTACCAAGATTTCATCAAAACTCAAAGTGAAATTTGAAAAAAGTCTGCCTACAAATGAAGTTTGTGAGGTGTGTACAAATATTATATCATAAATATAGCTAAAGTGCAATACAAAAGCAGAGCGATTTCAAACTCACTCTGCTTTTTCCTTATTACCTATTATCGAATTTGATTCTGCCCTTTATGTGGGGTTACTTAATGGTTATTTGACATTGGAAGACTTGAAGAATAATACATTATTCGTAAAACTGCATTATGTTCTGAGAGTCATCTGCTGTCGAAAAATGAGGTGAACACAACATGAAAAAAACTGCGAAAACAATCGTCACGGCAGCGATACTGACTGTCGGTGCGGCAGCTGCGGCAACCGGTGCCGTCATCTGGGCAAACAGCCAAATGACCTGCGTATATGGACCGCCGCCCACCGAATATCTCGAACAGCCTGAATATGGCGTAGAACCTGTTCAGGGCGATCTCAACGATGATGGTCGGGCAGATCTTGATGATATGCGCGATATGCTTGCAAAACTGCAAGACAAAGTATTCTCCGACACATACGACATAAACTACGACGGCAAGCTCGACGATGCGGATCTGGAATTGCTCAAAAAGATTCTCATTGAGGGCGGATATACCGAAGAACAGATTCAGGAAGTGCTCAATTCTTCTGCGGAAACAAATACATAAAGGAAACGCCGAATGCCCCCAAAAGCATTCGGCGTTTTTTTAGCAGCAAACTGCAATATTGTCACTGTACACGCAGTCCGAAACGGTCAATAAACGGCTGGATGCGGTCAAGAATTCGCGCACATCCCCCTTTGCCGCAGGACTCAATATTGACAGGGATCACAGGATCATGCAGCGATGCACGCATCAGCACCCATCCCTTTGCATCTGCATCATCAAAAGACACACGGATTCCCTCATAATTTGGTGTCACGATATGAAACAGCGGTTCTTTTTCAGCATACGCCTGAAACGAATCCAAAACGGTTCGGCTGTATGCTTTATAATCAGGAACATCCGCAATGGAATACCGCTTTTCGATTGCTTCCGCAGGCTGTTTCAGGTCTGCGATCAGCGCAGAAAGTTCTTTTCCCTGTGCTCTCATCAATGCCAAACGGCAAATGATCATAACGCTGAGATATGCGCCGTCATCTGAAAAATAATTCTCTCGGAATGCGCCATGCCCTGAAGTTTCAATGGCAAGCGGACAGTCAATCCCTGCTTTGTTCAGTTCGATTGCCTTGTCAATGACATTTTTATATCCCCTCTTGAAACGCAGATGCTGCATTTCCAGAGAGTCCTCCAAAAACGCCGTCAGTTCATCCGATGTCACGGAATCCGTCACGATCACAGAATGCGGTGCATCGTCCTTTGCGATTGCCGCAAGCAGCGCGATCAGCGTATTGCGGTTCACTTCTGTACCATCCGAAAAGACAACCGCGCCACGGTCGCCGTCACAGTCAAAAATAACGCCGAGGTCAGCTTTCGCCTGCAAAACCGCAGACTTGACCGCATCCATTGCGGCAGCATTTTCAGGATTGGGAATATGATTCGGGAATGTGCCGTCAGGTTCAAGAAACACGCTGCCTGACGTATCTGCGCCCAGTTTTCGCAGGATACGGTCAGCAAAGAAGCCTGCTGCACCATTTCCTGCATCCACCACAATATGCAGTCCTTTGAGCGGCTGTTCTCTGTCAGCAGACTGCACTTTCTCCTTGATGATGCTGCAAAGATTCTCTGCATAGAGAGAAAGCAAATCAAAGGATTCCCGTCTGCCCACATGGGTATACGGCTGCACAGCCTTGACCAGACCATCCTCGGTTGCCGTTCCGAACTGATCGGCAATGGCAGCTGCTTTTTGCAGAACTACGGTCAATTCGTCATGTTCCAGACCACCGTCTTTTGTGAAAAATTTCATGCCGTTGCGGTGAAATGGGAGGTGGCTTGCTGTGATCATCACAGATGCGTCGAAATCACTTCCTTTGAGCACCGTAGACTGAAACATTGCAGGCGTTGAGATCATACCGCAGTCATATACGGTCGCCTCTCCGAGTCCGATGGATGCCCCTGCAAGCAAATCCTCCCCTGTCAGGCGGCTGTCGCGCCCGATGCCGATGCGCAGCTGCGCAGGCGATTTTCCAAGCTTTTCTGACAGGAATACAAGAAAGCCTGCTGCAATAAACCCTGCAATATCGGGTGTAAGCGTGCGTTTTTCGTGCTCCACAGCGATTGCTGCACCTCGCACATCATTGCCGTTTTGCAGGGATTCAAAAATCTGATTGAACATATCTGACCTCCGTGATATTTCGGTAAAAATTCTACGGCATTATTTTATCACATTCATTTTCTGATTTCTAGCAAATGATTGCTGAAAAATACTGCCAATCACCAGATATTGTCAATCACCAGATGCAAAAAGCCGAACAGATGCAAATTCTGTTCGGCTCAGCCTGTCGAAATAGTATGTGGGAACCCCTTGATAGCGTACACGGTATGCTGCGTTTCTCGATCCAAGCCCCCTCCTGATCTTTGGGAAGGAGGGGGTATTTCGCGCTCTGCGGAGTCAGTTTCTTTGATTCTATTCACATTGACTTGAATGTTCATTCAAGCCTTGCAATTTTGCGGACGATCGCCGTGGAATCTGCACCGTTCACAATGCCGTCACCGTTCATATCTGCATTGGAAATACCGATCTCAGTCAATTTCACGGCGGTATCTTCTGCGGCATATCGAGCAGTCAGAATTGCATCGGAAATATCCGTATCGCAGTCCACATTCGCATCGCCGAGCATTTCCAGCCCGTTTTCTCCGACTGCTTCCAGCTCCGCGACCGTTTCAAGACAAGTCAATCCGATTCTGTAGCCGAATTTCTCATAAATATCTGCGCCCAGCGCAAACTGGTCAACGAAGGACATTTCGCCGTTGGGTATGATCTGATAGTGTACGATCTCACGCTTTCCACTCGGCGTGTCCCAATAATTGTCCGGCTCAACGACCTTTTGTACGGTGCAGTCGATCTCGTTTTCTTCGAGATACTGTTCGACTTGTTCCGCATCAAAGACAGGTTGATATCCAAAAGGCTCCGGATCGTATGTCAGAAGCCAATCTCCGCCTGTCGGACAGACCTCCTGTCCGTACAGCATATCCTGATAGTAGCCAACCTGTCCCCATGTGTAGTAATGGGAGATCAGACCTGCTTTTGCAAGTTCCTGTTTCAGTTTTGCAGAGTTTTCCTCGGTTCTGTAATTGATATCGCTGACATAGAGGTCATAGATCAGTTCATCGCTCCAATGCTCCGTCGGCTGATAGTCGGGGAAAATCGTCTGCACAATCTCCGCCGCCTGTTCAGCGTCCGCATGGTCGCGCAGTACATATCGAAGCACATTGGTCTTGGGAATGATGAAATACAGCTTATCTGTTTCGATATGTTTGGTCACAGTTTCCTTTTCGCCTGTTTCGGGGTTCGTTTCCTCCGTGACAATATCCTCGGAAATATGCTGGGCATACAGCTCATAATCCACATCGGTCGCGGAGATCATACCCTTGCCGTCCAGTTTCTGCATCGAACTCCTGAAATAATCGGTCGGGGCATCTCCCCAGTACCAGAGTGCGGAAGCCTGCATCAGCGGCATAGAACTGCAAAGAAGTGCTGCACTTGCAAGCATTGCGGTCAGTTTCGTCCATTTTTTCATAACATTCACGCCTTTCTGTAAAAATATGGTGGTCAGGGCATTGCCCCGATGATTTGTACAGGGATCGTATCTCCTGTTTGGCTGATATAATCCGGTTCGTTCTGATAGCGGAATTGCATTTGGCAGGACGGATTGCTATTCAGAATGCTGTGGGGAAGCTGTATCAGGAATTCGTATCCGCGCAGAGTAAAATCTCCGTCTGTGGTCAGCAGGCAGTCTGCGGTCAGCACCAGATTTTCTGCTTCTGTGTCCAGCACACCGCCTGTGATGGAAATATCCTTGTTGCACGTGAAGACTGTCACATACAGGTCATCGTAGGTGCGCTCGACCGGTACGGGCACGATACTTTCGGGAATCGAATTATCCAGCAGGAAGGTGCATTGCTCTGTGTAAATATCCGTTGGCCCGGGCGAGAGCGATACATTCAGCTTTGTTTTGGCGCACGAAAACACTAGTAATTCCGTCGGTATGGTTTCACTTTGCTCCTGCAGATCGCCTTTGTGCTCGTCGGCTGTTGTAGTTGTCGTGGTCAATGTAGTTGTCGTGGTCGATATTGTTGTCCGAACGGTGGTCGTTGTGGTCGCTGTGGTGGTCAGACGGTTTTGCGTTGCCGTGGCGGATGCCGTAGTCAGGGTAGTCTGTATCGTCTGTTCCGTAGTGGCCGTCTGTTCGGACACGGTTTCCGCCGCAGATACGCTTTGTACGCTCGTCATGGACATCACGGACGATTCTGCTGTGGAAACTGTCTGCGAGCCGATTGTGGTAGTCAGGCTTGCACTGGTTTTTGTGGTCTGCGTGGCAGAGGATGCGCTTGTGGTGGTCAGTTCTGTCTGCGTAGTCGTTTCAGAGGAGATGTTCGGCAGTACGATTTCAGGCGTTTGTGTCCGCAGTTTCGGATAAACCGCCGCCGTCAGTCCGATGACCAGACACGCAGCAACTGCCGAAATCAGATAGATGATCGGTTTGCGGTTTCGCTTCTGGGCGGCCTGTGCTGCTGAAACAAGCATCTCGTCAGGCAGAGTGTTCAGCAGTTCCATAAAATGCTCGGCATTCACAGCAATCCCTCCTCTCGGAGATCGGTTTCCAGTCGTTTGCGAAGACGGGAAAGCGTCACCTTGACATTGTTCTCAGTCATGTGAAACTTCGCGGCAAGGTCAGAAATCGACATAGCCTGCCAATATCTGCAAAGGAACAAATCACGCTGATGTTTCGGCAGCTGTTCGAGAAATTTCGTGACCGCCTGCATCAGCTCACGCTGTTCGACCTCTGTTTCGACATTGTCCGCAGACGGGAAGATTTCGGATAATTCATCGAGTGCCTCTGTTGTCTGACCGCCGCCGCGCTTGGCACTTTTTCGCGCTTTGAACTTGTCAAATGCGGCATTGCGGACGAGTTTCAGCAGATAGGCACAATAGTTTTTCGGCTTTGCAGGCGGTATCGCATTCCAGACCGTGAGAAGCGCATCGTTCAGGCATTCCTCTGCATCCTCGTCACTCCCCAGAATATTACGCGCAACAGAGCGGCAGAGCACTCCGTATTCGTTCACGGTTTCTTCCAGTGCCTGCTCATCTCGATTATAAAACATCAAAAGAATTCTTTCGCTTTCCACGGCAATCACCGCCTTTCGTGTTTGCCTTCACCTATAAGAACGAATTTTTACGAGAAAGGTTACAGCGTTTTGAGAAAATTATCATTTTTCCCACAATTTTCTGATAAGCTTCTTCGACCATGTATTATTTGACTTCATTCGGTTTACAAGAAGGAGAATTCAAGTCAGTTCGACAAATTGAAAGTTGTATGTGGGTTAAAGGAAAATTTAACATAGTTCGCCAAACTGAGATTTATAGATTATTCTTTCGCTTGAATATACAAACTATGCTTTTGGATGAACCATAACTTTGGCTTGTAGAAGTACAACTTACAAGTTCCCATCCATCGCTACCAAGAAGATTGAGCTGCTTTTCAAGCTGATTTGACTCAACGCCTCCGCCCCAAAAACCTTTTGTATCATACACGACCACTTTATACTCGAAATTTTCCATATTTAATCCTCCTGCAAATTCATATTTGCAACTCAGTTAAATTACGATTTATCCAAGCAAACCATGTGGTTTCACGTTTGATGCTTTCAGGCTTCCGTCCTGTGCGGAAATGACTTTTTTTGCAAATGCAAGTCCGATGCCGAATCCGTTTTTCGCATATTCGGAAGAACGATAGAAACGCTTGAAAATATGTGACAATTATAGCATGAAATACGCATGAATGCAAGCGGACGGCATAACAGCCGTCCGCTTCGTGTTATTCTGTTGTTTCTGCAAGGAAGCCAAGTATAGAATTGGCTATTTGCTCGGGCTCATGCGCATAGAAAACACCGTGGTCGCCTGCAATATGTTCCAGTCTGCAATTACCGAGCTTATCCATAAAATCATTCTCTTTCGTTTTTGCCAGCTCTATTTCCCATTCCATCTGGTTCCATTGTGCTCTTGCTCCGGTTTCGGGATCCGTATTGAATTCTTTGCCTTCTTTCTCATAGTCTGCTTTCATACGTTCAATGGCTGCACGAACATCGTCCTCGCAGGTGAAGAGCGTAGAGAAAAAGATCTTCGGGATATCAGTTGGGTGCAATATCTCCCCAATGTGCGTGAACTCCTGCTTTTCCAGCAGGATCCCGGATCCAAATGCACCCGCGACTGCAAGGATACTGTTCCGAAGAATATGCGATTTCTTTGTATCAAGTTTCATTTCGGAGCCACAAATCTGGTTGGTAAGGCTCTCTTTGTTCTGTATCCGCAGCATGACGAGCGAGGTAATACAGCCTGCCGCAAATGCTGTCAGCGCAGGCATAATATCAACGCTATTCAGATCAGCGACGCAATTCTGCTTGCCCGCTATGTCGCAGAAGATACAAGAGTATCCCTTACAAATTCAGGGAAACTGAATGCAGATGTCTCAGGCGACGGCAAATACACCGCTGAGGACACCTCGCTGATTATCCGCATCATCGCACAACTTGGTTAAGATACAAATGCAAAGGCAGAAATCTCTCGTTCGGGAGATTTCTGCCTTTTAATTGTAACCTTGAAATATACTGCATCTATGAAGAAAGAATCGTCTTGCCGCATTGCACCTGCGCCATATCTCATCATCGTATGCAGACAGTTACTTTGCAATCAGCATTCTCTTTAACAGAGAAAGATCTGTCACGTTCAACTTATGATCTTCATATACATCCGCAGCGTTCCAATCCGCAAGCTTCACATCAGGAATTGTCAGAAGCCATTTCTGCAATAATACAATATCAGCAATATTAAACGCTCCGTCTGCGTTGACATCGCCCTTTACGGAAGTCTTTTCCGTTCTTGCGATCATGGATGCTGTCAGCAGGATCATTGCCGCATTGCCGTAGATCGTATTCTCGTTTGTTGTATATTCCGCATCACTGTCCATGTAGCATTTTCCGATGTACTTGGAAAGATGCGGATTGTTGTTTGAATTTGCGCCTTCTGTAACATATCCCGACGGGCATTTGTAGGGATCCAGTGCTGCATCCTTTGAGTAGATCGCACTGTAAATGTTTCTGACACTGTTTTCACCGTATCCCGATACATAGCTGAATGAGATGGGATTGACGCCTAGAAAATAATTGAACGCTTTCTGATTGGAGTCGAGAACTGCCTCTGAAATCTCATCATCATAGATCATGCTTCCGAGCAAAAGTGTCATGGAGCTCTGCGCAAGCACCTGATTGGAACCCCACCAGTATCCCCAGTCAGGATAATCTGTTCCATAGCACTCATACTTCAGAATCCTGTTTCTCCATGTCTCATACTTTGAAAATACATTTTTGATTTTTTCAGACGGAGATTCATTCTGATACAGATAATAGAAATATCCTAAAAACGATCTTCCCTTATGACTGTATCCAAGCGATGAACTGGAAAAGCACCATGTATTATGCTCTGTTTCACAGTTGTCCAGCAGATATTTCTCATATGCATCTGCTGATTTTCCTGCTGTTTTCATGGCTCTGTATAAAGAACCTGCCGCCCAGTACATACTTCTGTCCAGTTCTTCCTGCGTAAAGGTGTATGTACGGTTTGCCGCGCCGATCGACATATGCATTTCATTCGCTGCGTCATTGATCCATTCCCATGAACGGACAGCTGTTTCAAGACACTGTTCTGCAAACTCTGCATATGCTGGAACATCCTTGTAAATGATATATGCGTGTGCAAGCATTGCCGCCATATCGGATGTGGCAAGATGGGAACGCAGATCTGTTTCCTTTGCGCCTTTCGTATAATCAGATGTGCTGTAAAGCGTATCTTCAATGAAGATCACATCATCTTTATAGTTTGCGGCAACGTAGAAAGAACCGTCTTTGCTTGGATGCTCCAGCTTCAACAGCATATCGAGTTCCCACTTGACTTCACTGAGAATTGCAGGCGCGTCTTTGTACATACTGGTTGATTTGTCTGTTTCGGGAATATTCGAATTGACACTATTCAATACCTGTGGGTACAGATCATAAGCTAACAGCAGATTTTCCACGGATGTTGCGGCGGCTGATGTGTATTTTCCGTAATCTCCTGCATCATACCATCCCTGTGAGATATCATAGGTTTCCGCATTCGGATTGTTTCTGTCCGACCATTTGACTACATGATAATCCCCAGGATGCAGTTCTTTTCTTGCAAATTCTCCTGCATATTTTTCATCCAGTTCAATCCCTTGTCGCTGGTAATAGTAATATCTCGCCATATCCGTCAGCATATCATCATAAACGCTGTCGCTGATTCGGAAGCTGTAAGAAACAAGTGTATCTGTTTTCAGCCCTTCTTCCTGATCTCTCGGTGTCAGGGCGGATGCATTCAGATCGGCATTCGGAATGCGGATATAATATGTTCCTGATTCGGTCACAGAATCAAAATTGATGTCATACACCGATTCGCCGGAAGCTGTTTCATTCATGATCGGATCGGACAACACACCTGTATATGCAATGCGATCGGTGTCGGCATTGATGATCTCAAATTCTTTTCCGTCTAAAGAGCCGAATTTTGCAAAACAGGAAACCTTTGCATTTTTCTTTCCATTGCAGGTATATCCGACCTGATTGACCTTGATAAACGGATACTGCCGTTCTTCATCGGCGGAATAGATCTTCACATTTCTGAAAGATGCCGTATTCCCTGATTTCAGAGCACCGACAGCTACTTTCCACACATTGCGCCGATCGAAGCCTTCATTTGGAAAAGATTCTATCAGTTCATTCAGCGGGAATCTATAAGTTGTCCAATCCGATGGAGCAACAATTTTTCCTTTGTACTTTTCAAGATCAGTCCAGTACAGTGTGACAGTTTGATTGTGCGAATGCGAAGTGATTCCGACATAGAACGGAAGATTCGCTTCTCCGTTGCTTTTGACTTCAAATTCCAGATAACCGTGATAGAAATAATCATACAGATCAGAAGTTGTCCAGCTTGTATTGGGCAGAATATTTGCACCGCCCCAGCTTTCCGTTATCCAGAGATTTGTGCCGTCATTATCAAGGAGTATTGTTTGCAGCTGCGTTCCGGCAGTTTCTTCAACATTTGCTGCATATACGGCTGTATACGTCGCGGCGGTCAAAAACATGACAGAACTCAGGCTGAATGCGAGCAATCTGGCGGCAGTTTTCTTGTGTTTCCTCATGATGCTTTTTCACTCTCTCTTTCTGGTAGAATTTCGCATGGAAAAGTCGCTATGAATATTATACCACACTTTATATAATTTGTCACCATCTTTCCACAAAATTTAGCATAATGCACAGGTGACACATATCTCCTATAAAAAAGAAAACCCGTCATAACAAATCCCCTTAGAGCAAACACGCACAATCACAAAAGCGTGATATACTCCAAGGGGATGATTCTTATGACAAGGCTGATATTTGCTGACGTGGGCAGATTCTCCAGCCGCCGAACGTCCGATTTAAGGGATCATGCAGCAGGTTTTTCTGCCTTTTTCTTCTTTTTCTTTGCCGCGAAAACCGCAGC
>JAKSQT010000053.1 GCA_024403995.1 Ruminococcus sp. | reverse complement strand
AGAGGGGACGGGGCATCAGCCAACCCTTTTTCAAAAGGGTTTCCCTCAATAATAAATATAAAACTTTTATATTAGTATCGTCGTCATGCTGCACAGTCTTTTTTAAAAATTAAATTAATCGCCCGATCAGAATACTACCTGCGAATGACTATAGATATAAAATTCCTCCTGACTTGGCGTTTCAAGCTTTTCCTTTGGCGGAAACTGAGCATCAAATGCATCAACAGCCGCCGTATCATTGCACGGTTCAGCCGCATCGCTCTCATGGAAGAACCACTTTCTGCCGTCAAAAAATCCCTCTGCAAGCTCCTTTACAAGGAGGGCAGTCGGATAAATGCCGCCCTCACCGTTGTCAAGGCAGACATTATACTTTCGGCAGCTCTTATAGCCACGAGCCATATAATTTCCCGGATTTCCAAAATGTATTACCGCACCGCAGCCCATCTCAGCAGCCTTGGCAAAAGAATGCTCAATAAGAGCTTTGCCATAGCCCATACGCTGAAATTCAGGCAGGATGCCAAGCGGACCAAAGCTTAATATATCACGTTCTTCGCCGTTTTCATCAACAAGCTTTGCCCTTGTATACATGATATTTCCGATAATTTTTCCGT
Source organism: Ruminococcus sp. (assembly GCA_024403995.1). Taxonomy (GTDB): domain Bacteria; phylum Bacillota; class Clostridia; order Oscillospirales; family Ruminococcaceae; genus Ruminococcus. The sequence continues at coordinate 17,619 of JAKSQT010000053.1, read as the reverse complement.
CCTTTTCAAGCACAAAAGCAAGTTCAGGAACGAAATCCTTATGGTCTCTCATTACGTGAACGAAATAATGCTCATCAGCCCCCGGCTTATAAACATTCCAGAATGCCTCTCTTGTCATATTTTCAACTTCACGGTAATCGTCCTTAGTTTCTAAACGTATAATAAAATCATTTTTATTCATTTTTAATTCCTCCTGATAATTTTCTTTTCACTGAAACATCGGGAGGTCCGGCTGATAGTTTTTGCGCAAACCGCCCGATTTACGCTGCTATCTCCTTTTTAATTGTTTTATTCATAAAAAATCTCCTTTTATTCATTATTTTTAAGCAGAAGTTATAATAACCTCTTTTTTATGTTATCACAAATCATGCAATTTGTCAAGCTACACTAATAACGGTCGCAACAATTTTACATTGTTCACAATATATTCGGAATATCAGCCAACTATTTTATTGACTTTTTCATCGAAATGTTATATAATAATTACATAGATATAGATATTTTTTCAACATCATGTGCAGACAGAAAGGAGAACAAAATGAGACATCATAAAACAATTGCACTACTTTGCTCGGTATCACTGCTGGCAGGTTCAGCCTTGACATACCTTGCAGAATCTACAAAAGCTACAGTATACGCCGCAGATATGCTTGAATTTCACATTGCTGCAAACGGCGAATATACAGTCACAGGCTGTGATAAATCAGCCGAGATCATCGAAATACCGTCATCTGTAAACGGCGTTCCAGTAACCGCAATTTCAATGCGAGCCTTTGAGGAATGTACTTCCCTCAAATCAATAGCCATACCTGACAGCATAAAAACGATCGGTGAAAGAGCTTTTGAAAATTGTACAAGTCTCGCATCCGTTATTCTCCCTTCGGGACTTAAACGAATTGAATTTTCTCTTTTCGAGGACTGCACTTCTCTGACTTCCGTATCGATACCCGATACAGTCACTTATATCGGTGAATGTGCATTCTATAACTGCACAGAACTTTCAGATGTCAAAGTACCTGAGACTGTTGTCGAGATCAGGGAAATGGCATTCTGCAATTGTAAAAAAATGTCACAGATCACTATACCGAAACTCGTTGAAGAAATAGGCGAAAGTGCATTCACAGGCTGCGATGGTCTTTCCGCAGTGGACATCCAGTCCGAAAATCAGGAGTTTGCCGAGCTTTTCAACGATAATCCAAACATTGAGGAACTTACATATGTAAGACCGGAAGTCACTTATGAAATTGAAAAATCACTCTCCCCTGTCAATGTTCCGGCTGTCAGCAGTTCCGTTGAAATAAAAAGCATCGATATCTCGTCTTATACGAATAATACCTCATATAACAACGGTTTCGGCTTTGGCGACGGCAGAGATGCGATTCAGGAATTCAGAATGCAGAACGGTGAAAGCTGTTCAGTCATTAACCTCGGAAGATCGGCAGTCGCCGCATTCAGCGACAGTCATGAAATTGTTTCCTTTGACGGCAAAGGCTGGACATTCGGCGGCGCAGGCATTGACAGCGATGACTGCATATATATTCTATGGGGCCGCTCATTCACGGACGATGACCTTGAAGGCATAACGAGCATAAGCACCCTCAAGCTTTGCAAATACAGCAAAAACGGTACTCTCCTGCGTTCTAAGGAGTATCCTTTAAGCCTGACGAACGCCCAGTTTCCGTTTGTTTCAGGCAATGCCGCTATCGGTGTGCGTGACGGCATAGTGCTTGCTGTTTTCAACTCTGTCTGGACAAAAAGTGAAAACGGTCTGCATCATCAGGGTTCTGAATTTATCGCCGCAAATTCCGATGATTTAAGCGTCGTTTCCAACAATAACTGGCAGGGCTCACATTCATTCGGCATCTCCATGATACCGGTAAAAGACGGCTTTACGCTCATTCAGCTTGGTGACGCTGAATCTGCCCGTGGAATAAATGTCGGCACATATACGATAAGCAACGGCGAGGTCAGGGATAATCTCCTCAACGGAAAGCGGCTTATCTACCACGCAAGCGGTCAGTACGGCGACAATGAAAATTTCCTTGACGGCAACGAAACATTCACTCATCTCGGCGGCATCGCATACAGCAGTTCAACTTATGCTGTTGCAGGAAAGTCTGAAAAACTTTATACTTCCGAGGTGCATAACATCTCAGATGTTCCCGACAACATCTATAATGTTTTTGTAAGGATCATTGACGGTTCACTTATAAACAGCAATTTCTCCGAGTTTGCCGGCACTGACCGCCTTGACGGAAATACCGGCGAAACAGCCGATACAAATGTAATATGGCTTACAGAGTGCAATTCTGAAATTCAGGCAGGTGCGGTAAAAGCGGTCACTCTTGGCGACGGTTCATACTGCATACTCTGGGAGCAATTCGTAAACGGGATTTTTGATTCTGTTCACTATGTGATTCTTGACTGTTTCGGCAATACTATACGCCCTGAAAGCATCATCACCAATGCACGTCTTTCAGACAATTCAACACAGCCGATAGTTAACGGATACGAACTCAGATGGGCAGTCACGGATGCCGAAGATCATTCTCTCACATGGTATTCGGTTGACCTGAAAAGCACAGAAATGCTGTCATTTTCTCATTTAGGCGATGTCAATCTTGACAATATGATAGACTCACGGGATGCATCTGCGATTCTGCATTTCTATGCCGAAGTATCCGCCAATCAGGCTGCAACGTTGACTGAAGAACAGCTTCCTGCGGCTGACATTAACGGCGATTCGTTCGTTGATGCCCGTGATGCATCGCTTCTGCTTTCATACTATGCATATTCATCCGCAGGAAATGACATCTCGCTTGCCAAATTCCTGTCATTTTAATAATGTCAAAAAGACCTCCCGTTATCGCAACAGGAGGTCTGCTTTTTTATTGCCTTAAGGCAACACCGCACAAAGCACGTCTGACGACTTTGCACGTCATAAACTTGTATATTTCCCGTCATATTGCACAGAAATTCCTTGCCATACGACAGTATGCCTGCGAAATTTCTATGCAATCTGACGAAAAATCTGACTGCGTTTCTGCCGCACAATCTTTGTGCGGTGTTGCCTTAATTATCTCTTGAAAGATTTTTAGGATTGGTCATGACGATCTTCTCGATCTCATTCCAGTATTCAAGCGTTATTGAAACTATTGCAGGGTCATACATTTTTCCCTTGTTCTTTACGATCTCCTCTCGGCATACGCTGAGCGGAAGTGCATCACGGTAAATTCTGCGGCTTGTCATTGCATCAATAGAATCTGCAATGGCAATAATTCTTGAACCAAGCGGAATTTCAATGCCCGAAATACCGTCGGGATATCCCTTGCCGTCATACCTCTCATGGTGATGCATCACTATCTGTACGAATTCCTGCATATAATTTGATTTCATGAGTATCTTTGCACCTATTACAGGATGTTCCTTTATTTTGTCAAACTCCTCATCGGTAAGTCTGCCTGGTTTGAGAAGAATCGCATCGCTTATTCCGACCTTGCCGATATCATGAAGTGCGGCTGCATCGGATATCATGCTGATGGTTTCCTCTGTAAGTCCCATTTTCCTTGCAAGAAGTCCCGAAAGACTGCACACACGGTCTGAATGATAGGCAGTATATGAATCCTTTGCCTCCTCTATCGTAATGAGACAGGAAATAAGCTGTTTCAGATTCTCATTTTTGTCTGTACGCTGGCTTCTGTGGAATGATGCCTTATTTCTGTACATACTGAGGTCTGCTTCCATTTTCCAATCAGATATCGACTTACGCTTGCCGTTATCACCTATAAGGCTGCTTTTTCCTACAGCAATTGAAAGATGATATATTGCAGATTTATTATGTTCATCAATGGTTTTCTGCATTTTCTTCTCAAGCTCACGCATTGTCGAGTATGACGTATTTATCAGGACCACAAATTCATCTCCGCCGATACGGTAACAGCTTCCTTCCTTGCCGAATGTCTTCATGAGAACATTTGCGGCAGACCTTATAAGCTCGTCGCCTGCAAAATGACCGAAAGTATCGTTAACATATTTCAGTCCGTTCACATCAAACATATACATCGTCCAGTTATCCCTGATATTGCTTTCCGAATCTATTGCTTTTAGCATATCATCAAATGCCAGCCGATTATCCAGACCTGTGAGCGCATCAGTGGTAGCAAATCCATGAAGCTGCTGATTCATAACTTCAAGGCGACTGTTTATCTGTTCAAGCTCATATGATGTCTCACGGATAAACGTAGCCATGCGTGTTGCAAGAGGCAGTTTTGTATTGATGATCTTTTCTTCTTCGCCGATAACCTTCGGATTTGATGAAGTTTCCTTCCTGCCTTCACGTATCGAACCAATAACAAGTGTGAGATTATGCTGATTTATCAGTCCTTTTTCACGCAGGAATTCACCGTGTGAGAAAAATCCCGAACTGCTGCATATTGATCTCAGCGAACCAAGCTCATAAGTAGGGGTATATGTCGCCCAGAACGCCTTACGTGCGGCACAGGAGAAAATATGCATGACATCGGGCTGAAACTCCCTGATAGTCATCCCCTTGTCGTGAATGCTTTCAAGTATCATCTGCGGCTCACCGTATGAAAGACGTACGATCGAGCCTTCATCGACATTCGCCGACATATTGAGAGAACCGTCATCATTGCTTGATGCCGAAGCCCTTACTATCGTGGTATTGTTATGCTCATACATTATCGGGAAGTCGAGAGCATTGATAAAAAAATTCTCATCATTCTGAATATTGAGATATTTCTTGTAAACATCATACGCCGGTATGCCGTCCAGTTCCTTCAGAACGCTGCCGTCCGAACGTGTGACACGGAAAGTCCTGCCGATAGATTTCCAGCCGCTTATCTTGATGGAATCGATATACATATCCTCTCCGCCAAGAAACAGACACAGCAGACCGTTTTCCGAATAACCGCCGACGGTTGAATATATGAACGAGTCAGTGCTTGTGATATCCGAACTGCATACGATCGCACCAAAGACCTTGATATTTACATCAAGACCGGCAAGATTGTCGCAAATATATGACGTGGATTTTCTTGGAACAGTATAGTACAGCTCGATAGCTCTTACCCACGGTCTGAGAGAAGCCTCGTACTTTATTTTCTCGGCTATTTCCTCCATTTCCGACGAACCGAATTTAAACTGGAGCACATCAAAACGTGAAGTTTCACACTCGAAAATATTGGCTATTACCGTGACTGTTCCTGCACCTTCGGAGTTTATTATATTTCCTGCGGTCGAATTTGCAATGCAGACACAGCCCGTAAATTTCTCACGCAGAACAGCTATTGCTGATTCAAGCATTGTGAGATCGAGAACTGCGGAAAAAATCTGAAAATAAAAGCTTTCAGCCTTATCAAATTCATTTTTTGCATTATCAAGTTCTGTTCTGAATTGTTCATCTGTTGTAAAATTGAAATGTAACTGTTTCATTATTAACCTCCTGAAGCTATGATCCTGAAATTCGATTATGTAAAATATATAAATATAGTTCACTTTTAACATTAAATACTATTTACATCATTATAGCACATTTTCCACACGTTTTGCAAGCTTTTTTCAATATTCTTCATACTATTTGCAAATAAAAAAAGGCTCAGATACACTTTGACAGTGTATCCAAGCCCTATCATATCATCAGAACTGGAATTTTATAAGTCCACGGTTAGCAAGCTGGACATAGAAACGGTAACGTGCCTCATCACGGGTCTCAGGCTTTGTAAGGTAATAGAGATACTGCTCTATCAGATTTATCATTTCGATATTTCTGCCTTCAAGCTTGAACTGATTGAATCCCATCGGCATATATTTATCGAAAATAGCATCAGGAGAAATATGAGTCGGGTATTTCTTGATATCGAAAATGGTATTTGAAGCACATTCACAATCAAGTGACGGACTTTCAAAAAACTCAGAAAATTCCTTGTGTTCAAAGAAATCAAAGTTCCTGTCGGAGTTGTTCTTGTCTGCATTGAGATGATTATTATATGCGATCTGACGTGCTCCGATAATTCTGTAATGCTCTGAACGGAACTTGCAGTTTGGACGGCAATAGCTGTTTACAAGCAGCTCGCACTTCTCTTTGTGGTCAAGCTTTTCAAGAATGTCAAACTTATTGTTGAGGTCATAGTCAAGCACAACGATATGATAATCCTTGTCAAGTTCTTCCGAAAGCTTTTCAGGATCGGTGATACGCTTGCAGGTCGAGCTTGTGACCTTGAAATTCGGGTATGTATTTCGGATATAGTCCTCAAGAAGCGGAGATGCAACTATTACTTCATTAAGACCGTTATCCGTCATTTTCATTAAATTATTGCAGAACTCATCTTTGAGATGCTCCTCTTTCAGCATGACATTTGTAAAACTGAAACGAAGCGGAATTCCTTTGCTGTTGAATGCGTTTATGACCTGTTTGATGAAATCAGGTGTACATCTGCCACGTCTGAAACGTCCGCCGTTCCATATTGCAGGCGGGAAAACGCCGTATACAGATGCAATTTCGATATTATCATAGAAATATTTCGGAAGTTTCTCCATCATGTCAATAAAGAGATAATTCACATTAAAATTTTCTGTAAAATCCGGAAGATGAAAACGTGCTTTCATTTTTGCCTCCTAATAATTAAATTGAATACGTTCACGCAAAACATATTTTTTACACATTTTTCTGAAAAAATTTGCTCTTCAGAAATAACCTTTATCAATTATAACACAAAAACATATGTAAGTCAAGACAGAATTTGTCTGTAATACCACATTTTCAAAAATTTCTTCTATAAAGCTGTTCACACAGCATTTCTGTAAATAATTGTTGACATTACACAAAAAATCAGTTATAATATAATTGCCTAATTATATGAACAAATGGATGCATTATTTCATGAGCGTGTTGTTTTTGCAGCCATTGTTCAAAATTTATGAGAGGGGTTAAAAAATTATGGCTTTATCAAAAATCAAAAAGTCTGCCGCAGTTTTTTCTGCTGCTGCAATGATGCTTGTACCTGCATCAGGCGCATTGTCTCAGAAACCTGCCGCAAATGCCGCTCCTGACGAGTATCACGATGACTGGCTGCACGTAAACGAAAATGCAGAGATCGTCGATATGAACGGCAATCCTGTATGGATGACAGGCTGCAACTGGTTCGGCTACAATGTTACAACTCAGTGTTTCGACGGCGTATGGTCAAGAAATATGCACGAAATGCTCAACGAAATGGCTGACCACGGCTTCAATCTCATGCGTGTTCCTATGTCTACACAAATTCTTCTCCAGTGGAAGGAAAAAGCTCCCGATCCGTACATGGTCAAGATAAACTCATGGAAAAACCCTGAGCTTACCAAAGAAGGCGTTGAAGGCGGCGATCCAAAATACAGCTTTGACATCTGGAATCAGGCTGTTGCATGGTGCCGTGAAAACGGTATCAAGATCATGATCGATATCCACTGTGCTACAACTGCTTCAAACGGTCATCAGCTCCCGCTCTGGTACGACAGCAACTACAGCACCGAGGACTGGCTCACAGCTCTCAACTGGTTCGCTGACTACTACAAGGACGACGACACTATCCTCGCCATCGACCTTAAAAACGAACCGCACGGCAAGAACGACGGTCAGGGCATGGCTATCTGGGACGGCTCCAAAGCTGAAAACAACTGGAGATACGCCGCTGAACGTGGTGCGGATGCAGTTCTTAAAGCTAACCCGAATCTCCTTATAATGGTCGAGGGTATCGAAGTATATCCTAAATTTGAAAACGGCAAGGACTGGGACAGCCCGGCTGTTGACTACGCTCATTATGACGATCCGTCTGCTCAGGCTTTCCACGGTGCATGGTGGGGCGGAAACTTCCGTGGTGCAAGAGAATATCCTGTAAACCTCGGGGAGCATCAGTCACAGCTCGTTTATTCTCCTCATGACTACGGCCCGCTCGTATGGGCACAGGACTGGTTCAACAAGGACTTCACAAGAGAAACTCTCCTTGAAGACTACTGGTACGATTCATGGGCATATCTTGTTGAAGAAAAGATCTCTCCGCTTCTCATCGGCGAATGGGGCGGCTTTATTGACAAAACCCATGACCCGACAGGCGACAATACAAAATGGATGACAATTCTCCGTGACTACATGATCGAAAAGCGCATCCACCATACATTCTGGTGCTTCAATGAAAACTCCGGCGATACAGGCGGACTTCTTACCAACGACTTCCAGAACTGGGATGAGGATAAATATGCTCTTGTAGAACCTGCCCTCTGGCAGAATGAGGACGGCAAGTTCATCAGCCTCGACCACACAATTCCTCTCGGTCAGTCAGGCAACGGCATCACTATCACTGAATACTATTCAGGTGAAAAGCCGCCTGCAAAGACCACAGAACCGACTACAACGACTACTACAACAACTACTGAGACAACAACCACAACAACATCTGCAACTACAACAACATCTGCAACTACAACAACCACTTCTACAACTTCAACAACTTCTGAAACTACAACCACTGTCACAACAACAGCAACTACAACTACCAGTCAGCCTGTTTCAACAACTGTTGAAAAAACATCAGAAAATGATAAGGTTACAACAACTACTCAGAAATCATCAGCGCAAACGGATATCACTTACGGTGATGCCAACTGTGATGGTGAAATAAACCTCGGTGATGTTGTTCTTATCATGCAGGCTCTTGTAAATCCTCCGAAATACAATCTCGAAGGTACTGACCCGTCACATATCACAAGACAGGGTCTTGCTAATGCCGACTGTGCAGGCGGAAACGATGGCATGACCAACCTCGATGCACTGGCTATCCAGAAATACAAGCTTGGTCTTGTAAGTTCACTTCCAATAGCTGAATAATTTTCACAGGGCGAAGTAACGACGGTACTGATATAGAAGTTTTTACTATTTATCGGGGAAAACCTTTCTGAAGAAAGGTTCTTCCCCGAACCCCTTTCCAAAGACTTTTAGTATTATGGCGTATTAGGTATAGGACTTATGTCCTATACCTAATACGCTAAAACACCCAAAAGTTTTAGGAAGGGAGTTTGAGGGAGAACCCTTTTTCAAAAGGGTTTCCCTCAATAATAAGCATAAAGTTTCTATATTAGTATCGTCGTTACATCCGCCCTTTTTTTATTGTATTTTATGGAAATTTAACTTGAAATATATACATTATTGTGATATAATAATATTGTATTTTTACCATTCGGAGGAAATTTTATGAATATAAAACATATTATGTCCAAGCTGACTCTTGAAGAAAAGGCTTCTCTCCTGTCAGGCTCGGATTTCTGGCATACAAAATCAGTTGAAAGACTTGGCGTTCCGCAGATAATGGTGAGCGACGGCCCTCACGGTCTCCGCAAACAGCGTGTTGACGACGACGGCGCAGGTGTCAATCAAAGCATCGAAGCCGTCTGTTTCCCATCTGCCTGCGCACTTGCCTGTTCATTTGACCGTGACCTTATCTTCCGTCTCGGACAGGCCCTCGGCAACGAATGTCAGGCTGAAAACGTCGGCGTACTTCTTGGTCCGGGTACAAATATAAAGCGCTCCCCTCTCTGCGGCAGAAATTTTGAGTATTTCTCGGAAGATCCATATCTCGCATCAAATATCGCCGCAAGTCATATCAAAGGTGTTCAGAGCAAGAAAGTCGGCTCAAGCTTAAAGCATTTTGCCGCAAATAATCAGGAAAACCGCCGCATGAGCGTTAGTGCCGAAATTGACGAGAGAACTCTGCATGAGATCTATCTTGCAGCATTTGAAACTGCTGTACGTGAGGCAAGACCTCAGACAGTAATGTGCTCATACAACAAGATAAACGGCGTTTATTCCTCACAGAACAAGTATCTGCTCACAGATGTTCTCCGTGATAAATGGGGATTTGACGGTCTTGTGGTAAGTGACTGGGGCGCTGTCTGCGACCGTCCGCAGGGCGTTGCCGCAGGTCTTGACCTTGAAATGCCTTCAAGCCACGGCGTAAATGATGCTAAAATCGTTGAGGCAGTCAAGAACGGCACTCTTTCAAAGGAAGATCTCGACAAAGCTGTTGAAAATGTACTGAAACTGGTTGATTCATACGTTCAGAACCATGACGATGACGCTGTATGGGACAAGAATGCTGACCATGCTCTTGCTGTTGATATCGCTTCACAGTGCATGGTACTGCTGAAAAATGACGACAGGATACTTCCGCTCCAGAAAAACAGAAAGATAGCATTTATCGGTAAATTTGCCGAAAAGCCACGCTATCAGGGCGGCGGAAGCTCACATATCAATTCATTCAAGGTAACAAGTGCTCTCTTTGCCGCAGAAAAATACACCAATGTATCATACGCACAGGGTTATGGCACTGACGATGACGTGATAGATACCGCTCTTATAAACGAAGCAGTCGAACTTGCCAAAAACAGCGATACAGCCGTAATTTTTGCAGGTCTTACTGATCTTTTTGAGTCGGAAGGCTTTGACAGAAAGCACATGGGACTCCCTGAATGTCAGAATGAACTTATAAGGCGTGTTGCCGCTGTTCAGCCTGATACTGTTGTAGTTCTCCACAACGGTTCACCTGTTGAGATGCCGTGGATAGAAAACGTCAAGGGCATTCTCGAAACTTACCTCGGCGGTCAGGGCGTTGGCGAAGCTGTATGCGATATACTTTTCGGCAGGATCAACCCAAGCGGAAAGCTTGCCGAAACATTCCCGAAAAAGCTTTCGGATAACCCGTCATTCCTTAATTTCCCTGGTGACGGCGACACAGTCCGCTATAGCGAGGGTATATTTGTCGGCTACCGCTATTACGACTATAAGGATATGGACGTTCTGTTCCCGTTCGGTCACGGACTTTCATACACAACATTCTCCTACAGTGACCTCAAACTTTATGCTAAGAATATCACCGATCGTGACTCGCTCACTCTTTCTGTTACAGTCAGAAATACAGGTCACGTTGCAGGCAGAGAAGTTGTACAGCTCTATGTGCGTGATGTGGAAAGCTCGGTAGTACGCCCTGTCAAAGAGCTTAAAGGCTTCGAGAAGATCGAACTTGCTCCTGGTGAATCAAAGGTCATTGTGTTCACTCTTGATAAACGTGCATTTTCATTCTATAATGACAAGACTCACGACTGGTTTGTGGAAAGCGGCGATTTCGAGATAATGATAGGAAGTTCTTCAAGAGATATCAAGCTTTCTTCATCGATTCACGTTGAATCAAGTGATAAGGTGCCGTTTGTCTGCACTCCCGATACAACAATGGGCGACATTATGAAACTGAAAAACGGTGTAAAATACATCGAAAAGCTTGTCGGAGAATTCAGCAAAAACCTTGAAGGCGACGGCGCTGAACTCGGTGAGGCTACACGTCTCATGATGGAGGCTCAGATGCGTGACAATCCGCTTCATGTTATGGTAAGTTTTTCCGACGAAAAAATAACCCATGAGGAAATTGCAGAGATCTGCGATAAAGTTAATGCCGATTTCAAAGGACAGATATGACAGCAATGTAAGCGCTGATTTTAATGGCACTTCATATTTTTCACCGGCATTATCGGCGTAATTTTACTGATATATTATTATTGGAATAAAATCATTACATTTATCGCTGAAAAGTATTGACATATCGTCTCTGATATAGTAGAATAATGATATATCAAAATTTAGGAGTTGAAAATATGCTTATCAGCATGGGTTTTAAAAAAGGAATTAATCTTGGCGGCTGGATGTCTCAGTGTGATTACAGCAAGGACAGACTCGACAACTTTATCACAGAGCCTGATTTCAAAACGATCGCTTCATGGGGCTTTGACCATGTAAGAATACCGATTGATTATAATATCATTCAGAACAGCGACGGTTCTCCTATTGAGGAAGGCTATTCACGTATCGACAGCGCTATCGCACTCAGCAGAAAATATGGCTTGAAAGTTATACTCGACCTCCATAAAACTGCCGGTTTTTCGTTCGACTACGGCGAGGAGGAAAGCGGATTTTTCGACAATGAAAAATATCAGGAGAGATTTTATCTTATCTGGGAGGAATTTGCAAGACGTTACGGCGTTCACACTCATGACATCGTTTTCGAGCTTCTCAACGAGGTAACTGATGCAGAATTCATCGATAAATGGAATGAAATTATAAAAATTTGCATAAGAAGAATCCGTGCGATCGCTCCGGAAATATATATTCTTGTCGGCAGCTTCCACAACAATGCCGCTGATACCGTACAGTATCTTGACGAACCGTATGACAGCCGTATAATCTACAATTTTCACTGCTATGAGCCGCTGAAATTCACTCATCAGGGTGCAACATGGACTCCGCTCATCGCCCCCGATGAAAGAATGGCATTCAGCGAAAGCAATACAACCGCTGAATATTTCGAGAAACTTTTCTCGACTGCTCTTGAGAAAGCCGCTAAACACGGAACTTCGCTCTACTGCGGTGAATACGGAGTTATTGAAAACGCAGCACCTGAAGATTCACTTGAATGGTTCAAAGTCATACATTCTGTTTTTGAAAAGTACAGCACTGCAAGAAGTGTATGGTCTTAGAAGGAAAGGAATTTCGGAATTGCCGATTCAAAATATGACGGAATCAGAGACGAAATTCTCAGATATTTATAATTCATACGCAAAAAAGGCAGAGCCGCAAGACTCTGCCTTTTTATTATCTTATGTAAATCGGATTTCTAAGACGCTTTTCAAACTCGTCCGCAGGAAGTGCCCTGTCAAAGAAAAATCCCTGTGCAAGATGACAGTTATTTTCTTTCAGGATATTGACCTGTTCCATGGTCTCAACACCCTCAGCTATGCATTCAAGACACATTTCCTTAGCCATTGATACAACGCATTTGAAGAATATCCTGTCCTGCCATACATTCTCTGCGCCTCTCTCGGGAAGCAGACTCTTGTCGAGTTTAAGCACATTCCATGGGAGATTTTTTATCAGGTTGAGTGACGAATAGCCTGCACCGAAATCATCTACGGATGTCGAGAAGCCAGCCTTTGACAAGCCGTCAATAAGCCCCTTCATCGCTTTGAATTCTACATCGGTAGTAGTTTCGGTAAGCTCTATCTCAATGTATTCATGCGGTATTCTATACCTGTCAACAATATCGTTGATTCGTTTGACAAGATTGTCATCAGAAAGATGACGGCGTGAGAAATTGACCGATATATTCACAATATCAAGTCCGAGGTCAAGCCATCTCCGCAGATCACGACATACAGTTTCAAGCATATAGAAATCAAGCGTACAGATATCATATCCACGCTCAAATATCGGGATAAATTCACCCGGTGACGAATAAAATTCACCGTTTTTTATCCAGCGGCACAAAGCCTCACCGCCTGCCATTCTGAAATCATTCTGCAAATCAACCTTAGGCTGATAGTACACAACAAATTCTCCGTTTTCTATCGCCTGGTCAAATGAGGCTGAGATAAAATTTTGCTTTTTTCTAACTTCAAGAAGTTTCTGATTGAAATATACGATCTCAGGCTTGAAATTGCTCTTTGCAATAGCCATAGCAGTGCTTACGCTGTCCATGATCTCACCGTGGAAAATGACCGTATACTCAGGCGGTATATCAAATACACCAACTGAAGCGGCAAGACGAATTGGTTCGCTGCCAAGCTCCGGCATACATATATCTGTACCCATGAGCCTGTCCAGAATCGGAAGAAGATGCTCTTTTTTGACAAGCATAACGAAATTGTCTCCGCCGATACGGCAGATGACCTCCTCCTCGGTAAGCGAGCTTTCGATCATACCGATAAATTTTGCAAGAAGCTTTGTACCGTTCGGTCTGCCGACACGCTGATTGATGACAGTAAACTGCTTCATGTTGAAGCGCACAGCCGAAAAAGTACCGATTTTTCCTTTATGTACAGTCTCGTTAACAAATCTGTAGAAATACTTCAGATTATGCACTTTTATATCAAAATCGTAGAATGTCAGCATTGCTGCTGTATCAAACGCCTTTGTTCTGCTGTTGTAATCGTAGAGAATATCCGAAAAAATCTGTAACTTCTCTTTCTCCTCGGCACTCCACGGAATATCCTCATCGCTGTGATAGAAGTAGTAGATCACTGTATTTCCCGTGATCGTTTCATATCTCTTTTCAAGCGGAGTACGGTTATCAGGATATTCAGAACCGTAAAGAACAGTATTTGTGCAGGTCGTCAGATGATTTGCGTTTTCCCTGTCATAATATGCTGTCTTAATACAGCCGATGTTCAGTATAGCGCAAAGTTCGGAGACAGCATCGCTTATATCATATGAAATTGTATTTCCTAAATTGTGCAGTTTAATCAAAGATTTCTCAAAAGCTTCATAGTATTTAAGATTATCCATCAATACCCTCCTCACATTTTCATATATTCCATATTTCTATGTCTAATATTATATCATGTAACCAATTATTAATATACGTATATTTTGTTAACAGTTAATGAACAGCAAGTGAATTAATGTATATCTTTTATCATTCTTTCAACTCTAAAATTAATTGATTTCATGTTGATTTATTACATTTTAAATGGTATAATGTAAAAAGTACTTTTGGCAGTTTTAACTGCCCATAATATGAAGGTGAAATTTTATGTCCAAACAATTCTGGAAAGGCAGTGCACTCCTTGCCCCTGTCCCTGCCGCACTTGTTACCTGCGGAACTATCGAAAAAACGAATGTTCTGACAATAGGCTGGACGGGCATAGTCTGCACACGTCCGCCTATGACCTATATTTCCGTGCGTCCTGAACGCTATTCCCACGACATCATCAAAAATTCAGGCGAATTCGTCATCAACCTGACAACTTCCGCCATGTGCCGTGAAACCGATTTCTGCGGCGTTAAAAGCGGCAGGGATACCGATAAGCTTGAAAAATGCGGCTTCCATACCGTTCCTGCCCATGAGGTATCCGTACCTGTCATAGAGGAATGCCCGGTCAGCCTTGAATGCCGTGTCACCGAGGCTAAGCCGCTCGGCTCACATACTATGTTCCTCGCTGAAATAGTCGGAATCGATGTTGATGAGCAGTACCTCGACAGCAGCGGCAGGCTTGACCTCCGTCAGTGCGGTCTGATGGCTTACGCTCACGGAGAATATTTCGCCCTCGGCAAAAAGCTTGGTGATTTCGGCTGGTCAGTCCGCAAAAAGAAAAAACACAAGCCGAAGATCAATCCGAAAAATCCTCGATAAGCTTTTTCAGGTCGGCTTCTGTCGCAAGCTCAACGCCTTTTCTGAACTGCTCACGGTCATATTCCGAGAGCATTGCCGTCCTGACATCAAGTATCATATACGGCTCGGTATGCCCGTAATGAGCAGCCGCAAGCTTTCCGTCATACTCATATACAACGCAGTACGGCTCTTTCTTCTGTGCGGCTAATGCTTCATGCTTTTCTTCCTTCCGCACATGATCCATGCTCTTTCCAAGTGAACACAGAACCGTCACTGCGGCTATGGCTGCACCTGTAAGCACTATGCGGAAATTTCTGTTTATTTTTCTCTTTATCATTTCATCACTCCGTTTTTCTATAAAATCCCTAAATTCTTGTAGTTATTATTCCCTGTTTTCTTTACCTTATACAAATTTTCGATTTTTTTCAAAACCACTTAACAAATCAAGAATAATGTGGTATAATATAATTTGTATATTTGTGTACAAATTTTTGAAAGGAGTAATGCCGTTTCACAGACGGCAATTCTGACAAAATGGATGAAAAACATATAAGCCCCCGTGTCAGGTCCGGAGCGCATGGCTCAGGGGAAAAAAAGAAAAGCTCCAAAAAGAAACAGCACAGTCTTGCGTTTCTTGTCATAAAAAAGCTGTTCGCTGTAATTGCCACGACCTTGCTTTCGCTGTTCATGGTAATTATCATCACAAGCACTGTTGTATGTACAGCACTTACGGTCTATGTACTTGACTTCATGGACGAGTCCACGAACATTACCATGCAGGACCTTGAATCTGCAAGTACGACCTATTTTTACGCCAACCAGACAAATGAACAGGGTGAAAAGGAACTTGTTGTCATACATGATGTCACGCCTTCCTTCCAGCGTATCCCAGTTTCGATCGACAGAGTGCCGCAGCACGTCCGTGACTGCTTTGTCTGCACTGAGGATGAAAATTTCTATGCTCATGACGGTGTTGACTATAAGCGTACATTCTCAGCCTTCGTCAATCTGTTCATTAATATTTATGATACCGAACAGGGTGGTTCTACCATCACTCAGCAGCTTGTCAAAAACCTTACAAAAGATGATGAGCATACGCCTCAGCGTAAGATACGTGAGATCTTTTCGGCTATGCAGCTTGAAAAATCCTATACGAAAGATGAGATACTCGCAGAATACCTGAATGTAATCGCTTTCGGCGGACCTATCAATGGCATTCAGCTTGCATCGCTGCGTTACTTCGGAAAAAATGTTGAGGAGCTTACCATTCCTGAGGCATCGGTTCTTGCAGCCGTACCGAAAAGCCCTGAATTCTATGGTGCTCTTGTTGAATACTATGATGATGATACACATAAACAGATCGTTGACGGACGTGCAAACAACCGTCCACGTCAGGAATACGTTCTCTCCAAGCTCTATGAAAACGGTGCAATAACATATGACGAATATCAGAAATATCTTGACACAAAGCTGATATATACTGACTCTCCTGAGTATCTTGCAAAGCATCCTGAAAAACAGGCTCAGGAACTTGAAGAAAAACAAAAGATCTATTCATGGGCACTTGATGCTATTTACTATGAAGCTGCTGACTTCTTCATGAAAGAGTATAATCTTGATCTTGATGAAGCTTATACAAAGATTAACAGCGGCGGATACAAGATCTATTCATGCATCGATGACAAAATGCAGAAATATGTCGAGGAAAAATTCCTTGATGCCACAAACCTTATCTCTCTTGATGCAACACGACGCTGGTGGGACAGAGACGGTGACGGAAAAACAGAGGAATATCTGCCGCACGTTGCATTCTGTGCTATAAACTATCAGGGAGAAGTACTTGCCGCTGTCGGCGATACAGGCGAAAAGGAACACTCACTTGTTACCAACTTTGCAGTTCAGGAAAAACGTCAGGTAGGTTCGACCATGAAACCTGTTGCTGCTTACGGCTATGCTCTTGACAGAGACGAAATTCACTGGGGTACATTCTTCAAGGACGCTCCTATCAAATACGAAAACGGCAAGCCGTGGCCTACAAACTATGGTAATACCCTTTCCTACGGCACATATCCGGTAGTTACACTCCTTCAGCAATCATTTAATACTGCTCCTGCACAGATCGTTAATAATGCAGGCGAAAGCGAGATATATAATTTCTGTAAAAAACAGCTCGGCATGAAACTTGCACTTCAGGATGAGATCTCCAACTCAGCGCTTTCACTTGGTTCACTTACAGAAGGTATCACACTTGAAAACCTCGTAAATGCTTACCTTCCATACGGCAACAAGGGCATTTACAACGAAGCCCATGTAATCACCAAGATAGAAGACAGCAACCAGAAGGTCATCTATGAAAACAACGGTAATCCAAGACAGGCTGTTTCAGACGAAACTGCATGGGTAATGAACCGTCTCC
>JAKSQT010000052.1 GCA_024403995.1 Ruminococcus sp. | reverse complement strand
CGCAAAATCTAACTGCGTTTCTGCCGCACAATCTTTGTGCGGTGTTGCCTTAAATTTTCAATATTCCTGAAAATATCAGCGGTCTCGATCGAGTGATTGCCGCCCTCGTAAGTATAAAGCGGAACATTATTTCTGCGGCAAAGCTCCATAATTTCAGACGGTTCTGCAAGCTGGTCGGCAGTTCCGCTGAATGCTGTGCAGTCTGACAGCGTATAGTCAAAAGTCGGCACTATCGGAGTATACAGCAGCGCTTTTGCATTTATGCCGTATTTTTCACGGTATTTCAGCATAACCGCAGTTCCTATGCTCTTTCCTGCAAATATGACAGTATCATATCGGCTGAGATCCGTATCTGCAAGCTGACGTTCACACTGTTCAAAAGCGATGTCCACGGACTGTCTCAAAAGCAGTTCATCATTTTTTGCACCTGACGGAAATTAAGCGGAATCACGTCATACCCTCTGCTCAGTGCAAGTTTAGCCGAATAATACAGCAGCGGCTTGTCAGCATGATACCCCATGCCGGGGAACAATACACAAAGCTTCATTCCGTATCACTCCGCATCAAAACCGATGATATCCCTGAATTTCACTGCATTTTCGCATTCCGCATCAATTCCGCTTTTTTTGTCCTTCATGAATGCAAGAAGCTGCCAATCCTCATTGCCGCAGGCACCTGCCCTGACGAGATTGAAAGCGAAATCCTCAAAGCTTTTGCCAAGCACAGCGCCGTGTCCATCACCGTCATCGTGACTGAGATATACGACCGATGGGTCATCCGCATCGGCACTCACATCAAATGCTATTATATCGCCGTTTCCGACGGTCATGAAGCCGAGCTTGCCATGCCACTCCATATCATATGGATCATCAGAATTATTGAAACATTTTTCGACCCAGCCTCTCCTGTTTGTTTCGGCAATCCTGAGCATTTCAATTGAAAAGTCAAAAAATGCGCTGAAAACCATGTCCAGTTCAGAGGGAAGTCCGCCGCAGAATTCATTGGAAAACGAAACATTCATACGGTATTCGCCTGAAAAATCGGCAAAAAACTCTCTTACCGCACATGGAAGCTTTATATCAAGATCATTTTCAAGTTCAGCGATACTGTCAGGCGAAGCCTTCTTTTTTCTGACATACTCCGTATCAAAATCAAGTTTTTTGTATGCTGCTGCAAGTTTGCTGCAAAGCAAATCGAATTTTGTATAGTCCATTATCTGCTCCTGTTCAACTTTGTATCATTCAGCAAATATCATTTTCTTTTTGCCCTTTTTATTGCGTGGATACTCCTGAATTCTGCTTACGTAGTCGATACTGATTATCTCGACCTGTTTATTTGATTTTTCGAGCTTTATCCAGCCGTTTTCTGCTTTGCGGATAAAGCCTGTAACGGCAGCAGAACCGCTTCCTGACACATATACTACAACTTCCTTGTCAATAAATTCTTTGATTATTTCATCCATCGTAACATTTCCCTGCTTTCTTCGTTTTTTCTGTATTTTTCTAACATCAGCCTGTTTTCTTTCCCGAAAAAGCGGCAGAATGATGCAGAAAAAAATTATAAACCATATAAAATAATTGTTCATTTTCTTACCTCCATAAAAAGTAAGATACTATATGTTTACATTATAACAAATATTTTCTACTCTGTCAACACATATTGTCATTTTTTTCACAGAAAGCTGACGATACACAAAAAGTCCGCAGCAATTAACGATGGTTCTCATATATTGCTCCACCAACTAAATCTTGAATTTTTCTGCTTGTCCTGAAGAAGAAATTCTGCGTCAGAAAACCTTGAAATACGTAAGTATTCCTGCGGCTTTCTTCCTTGACTTTCTCCTTCATTACTTCGCATAAAATATTCAAGACTTAATTGGCGGAGCAATAGCAACTTTAGAGGTGCCCTTTATGCTTATTATTGAGGGAAAACCTTTTGGAAAAGGGGTTGCCCCGATAAAGAGTACAAAGTTGCTGTATAAGTATCGCCGTTACTACTGCGGACTTTCTGTGTTATTTTTCGTTTTTGGCAGATCAGATCTCAACATCAGGGAACTTCGTTGATGTTGTGATGATATCTTCGTTTGAGAAAGTGATTATTTCCGGTTCAGGAGCGATGATGAACATTTCCTGCTCATGAAGCGGAGGCATTACAAAATCAGGCATTTCAACCTGAACAACATTGCCTTAGTTTTCCTCAATATACGGCAGGGAATCGATAAGACCAAGCTTGTATTTCTGAATAGTGAGCGCATCGAGATTAGTCATTCCGTCAAAACCGATAACGTCTGCATTTAGTGTTCCCTGTCTGGTGATATGAGACGGATCACTGCCGTCAATACCGTATTTATCGGCATTTGCAATTGACTGCATTATCATTACAACGTCAGCAAGATTTATCAGTCTATCGCAGTTTGCATCTCCGGCTGCGGCGGCTGCGCCTACTTCGGATTGTGATTTATCTTTTCCGATAGCTTCAAATTCGATATTGTGTTTCTTTGCATATTCTTCCGCTGTTGAAGAACTGTATCCGTATATTTTTTTGATAGTACATGATTCAAGTGCATCTTCAAGTTCAATGTCAGCAGCTTTTATCGTCAGTTCATCAAGTTCACAGTATATGAAGATCTCCCTTCCAAGTTCCTTTACCGAATTCGGTATGCTGACAGATCGAAGATTCGTGCAGTTGTAAAATGCTTCATTGCCAATACCTATCACAGTGTCAGGAATTAAAACTGATGTGACATCTGTCTTATTAAGGAAAGCAGTAGTCCAGATATAACGGACAGGGTATTCTTTATCTTTATATGTATATGTTGAAGGTATCACGACATCTCCAAAGCAATCAGCCTCAAAAAGATAGCCTTCCTCTGAATCTGAAAAATCAAATAAATTTATATCAGGAGCTTCCGGCGGAAGATATATTATTTCATGTTCTGATGCCCAATCAGATGCAATAGAATTTTCAGAACCGCATATGACCTTTATGTGACATTCATTTTTGTCATCGAATTCGATTTCTTTCAATCCGTCAGGAATGACAAGTTTTCTGACAGTACTGCAGGGAAACGGTAATGTATCAAATCCGGTCATTGTATCCGGAAGTATAAGTTCCTTTATATATGAATAGAAAAAGGCGTTTTCTCCGATCTCTTTAAGGCTTTCAGGCAGCTTTATTGTTTCGAGATGACGGCAGCCATCAAATGCACTTTCGCCAATTCTTTCAAGTCCCTCCGGGAAATTGACAGTTGAAAGCGACTGGCAGTCTAAAAACGCATTATCACCAATTGCTGTAATACCGTCAGGTAAATTTACGTTTTTAAGACTTAAACAGTTTTTAAATGTTCCTTCTTTTATCTCGGTTATTGAATCAGGAATTGTTACTGATTTGAAACCAGAGCCTAAAAAAGCCTCCTTTCCGATATATTTTATCGAATCGGGAAGTACCAGTTCATCCATGCAGCAGTATTTCAAAGCACCGTCATCAATCTTTTCAACGCCTTCAGGTATTGTTATTTTTTCGATCGTTAATCCTTTAAAAAAATCAGACGGTATTTCCTTGACTTCTGCCGGCCAGTTATATTCAACAGAAGTAGTGGTCTTAATGAAAGCATATTTATGAATGCTTCGCAAGGCATCAGGGAGAACAAGCTTATTGATCATGAAACATCTTCCGAAAACGCTGTCTTCCAATGCTGTGAGCTTGTCAGGGAGAGTAACGTACGAAAGCGAAATGCAGTTATAGAATGTGAATGCCTTAATAGTAGTAACATTGTTCGGAATCTTTATTGACTTGAGAGATGTGCAGTCCTCAAAAGCGGCAGTTTCAATTATAGTCAGGCTGTCGGGAAGCTTAACTGTTTTCAAAGACTCACACTTACAGAATGCATTTTCACCGATTTCTGTAACGCCTTCCGGTATTTCGATCTCGGTAAGCTCTGTGCAGTTGATAAAAGCGGAGTCACCTATTGTTTTCAAAGTTGACGGCAGTCTGACTGATTTCAGGTTAGGCATATTTCTGAAAAAATCATTTTTGATGCCGACTATTGTGTATTCAATTCCGTCAATCGTTGCTTTTTCAGGTATTTCGGCATATTCGCCATCAGGATCAATACCGAGTATGTCATAGATATCCTTATTCCATACCAGTTCAAGCTCATTTGAATTTATTTCGTTATCTTCATCAGGTGCTGACTCTGCTGCCGGTTCGGTGACTGTTTTTTCAGCCGAAGCGTTTATCCGGAGCTGAGAAAAAAACGGTGAAATATCCGACACTGCGGTAAGTATGAGCGCTGCTGTACATACAGCTGTTATTTTTTTTGCTTTCATAAAAAATCCTCCAATAAAGTATTTGGATGCTACTGTATACTTGATTATAACACAAAAGTCAGAAAAAAACAAGCATATCATATGTGCATCTCTAAGGCAACACCGCACAATCTTTGTGCGGTGTTGCCTTGAATTAATCCCTTCACTTCCTGAACAGAAGTAATATAAGGGCAACTCTAAAAAAAATAACACCGTACCAAGCACATCTGACGGCTTGGTACGGTGTTTGATTTTATAGGCAACACCGCACAAAGCACGTCTGACGACTTTGTACGTCATAAACTTGCATATTTCCCGTCATCTTGCACATAAACTTCTTGACATACGGTAGTATGCCTGCGAAATTTCTGTACAATCTGACGAAAAATCTGACTGCGTTTCTGCCGCACAATCTTTGTGCGGTGTTGCCTATATGTTATTTGATAAGCATATTTTTCATAAGACAGAGGTCAAATATATTGAGCTGACCATCCTTGTTTATGTCGGCAGCCTCCCAGTCTGCAAATCCGTCGGCAGAATCGGTTATCAGCCATTTCTGCATTACGACTACGTCTGCAATACTGAATGTGCCGTCGCCGTTTGCATCGCCTGAAACTGCTTCAGCAGCAGTTTTCCAGTCAAGAATCTCCTCCAGCGTCGGGAAAGGAAGAGGATATGCTTCCTTTCCGTATGACTGACCGAAAATAATGCCTTTGACGCTGTCCTTGTGTTTCAGACAGATGTTGAGAATATCCTGATAAACTTTTTCTCTGCCCGGAAGTCTGCGGGCATTATCAACAGTAAATTCGGTGAGCATGATATCAAGACCTGTTTCGGCTAATCTGTTCATACCGGTCTCATACATTTCCAAGGTCGGGTAGTCCATGAACAGACACGATGCCATACCGATACCGTCAATAAGTCCCTGTTCCTTCAGTCTTTCTGCCAGATCGCAGATACCTTCTGTCTTTTCGGGCACATACTCATTATAGTCGCAGTAATAGAGCTGTGTACCTTCCGGAGCATATTGTCTTGCATATTCAAATGCCTTGAAAACGTATTCATCATCTTTATAGATTTTTGCCCAGTAGTTATAGTTCTCCTGACGCAGCTCGCCGGTATCGTTGGCGAATATCTCCTTGGCAACTTCATAGCCTTTTATTTTCAGGTTCGGATAATTTTCCTTCAGACCGGCGAAAACATTCTTTATAAAGCTTTCAAGTCGCTGATCCATGACTTCCTTGCTTACATAAGGTGCTTTCGAGCTGAAATCTTCACGGAAAAACCAATCAGGTGTCTGACTGTACCAGACAAAAGTGCTGCCGAAAAGTTCGATTCCGTTTTCCTCGCAGAATTTCAGTTCAGCATCAGCTCTTGAAAAGTTTACGGCTACTGTGACATTATCACCTGCCGCAATGCAGGCATCCATGTCAAGCAGAGCATCGGGCTTCAATGAATATTCAGGTGCGATACATACAAAATTTTCCTTGATGTAGTCAGGATTATTTCTCTGGAGTGCCTGCGTTGTTCTTCCGATATCAAAATAATCGCCGAAAGCTTCCTTATATGTACTGCCTTCTATGTCAGCGAGTGTCACGGACTTTTCGTCGTCTTCTTCAAAGCCGCTGCGGAAAATTCCCTCAAGTCTTACATCGGCAGAACCTTTTGAATCATAGCCTTCCACAAAGAAATACATATTTTCAAGATTGCCGTTTAATTCAAGACCGTTCTTTTCCCATGCAGCAAAATGCTCTGAAATATAAACTGTACCTTTGATATTCTTTTTTTCATTGAGAGTTGCAGGATTAGTTCTGTTTACGCTCCAGTATTTTATATGTGGTTCATGGCTGTTGTCAAACTCGGTAGTTTTATAGATGTCATAGGATCTGTTGTTAATTTCAACCTGTGCGACAGGATTATTCTGTCCCGGCGGTCTCCAGCCACCCCATCCTTCAACAATGGCGTATTCTATCGTGCGTTCATGCGTCTCAGGGTCACAGAACCAGCCTGTGTAACCAAAATATGAATTTCCCTGCGGCTTGTAATCGATATCATAGCTGTTGAATATACCATTATAGTCCTGGTATTTATGTTTTTTGTCAAGTTCATATCCCGATCTTACAATGCATTCGGAAACATCGCTCCATTCACAACTGAATGCACCGTTTGAGCCCCATTTTACATCGAGATCGCCTACACCGTCGATTTTATCGTATCCGATATATATTCCGTCTTTTCTGTCGCTGAAAGATTCTGTCTTTGTTTCGGTCTCACTTTCGCTTTCGCTTTCGGTTTCAGCATACGCCGCCGTTGATACCAGCGGAACTGAAGCCATAGCAAGCGCCGCAGCAGTTAAACCCCATAAAATTCTGTTTTTCATTCCGATAAACCTCCTTATAATCCATCAAATAAACATACGGCGAAAATGTGCACATATGCTAAATTTATAATACAACTATAAAAAAAATTGTGCAAGTAATTTATTGCTGTATTTTTTTCATTTATTGCGGTATACTTCCCGTTTATTGCTAAAGCAGCACCGCACAAAGTCAAAAGGCATGACTTGTGCGGTGCTGCTTTAGATATTATGTAATTATTTTACTAATGAACCGATTTTTTTCAGTTCATCCATTACAGACAGATTCTGTGAAAGTTCATCTTTGCCGTTTGCGCTGTACTTATTAAAGAATAATATCTCCCAGTCAAGATACTGCGCCATGCATTCAAACTGACTTCTGATAAGGTCATACTGCATATCATTGACCGGTGCGCCGCCTGTGACGATAATTCCGATCTTCTTTCCCCTTATCAATGCGCCTTTGCAGTAACATTTATCGATGAGGAGCTTCATCTGACCTGTCATGCCCCACCAGTATACAGGCGTTGCAAACAATATCATATCAGCATCTGCAACTTTATTAACAGCGGCATTTGTATCGTCCTTGTCAACACAGCCCTTGCTGCACTCACAGCCTCCGCAGCCCTTACAGGCGGCAATACTGAGTTTATCAGGCTCGATAACTTCGATCGTATTGTTTTCCTTTGCGCCTTCAATAAATGCATTCACTGCTGCAAGTGTATTGCCTTTTCTTGCACTTCCGTTGATAATGGTAATTTTCATTGTATCTTCTCCTTAATATTGCTCCGCCAATTAAGCCTTGAATATTTTATGCGAAGTAATGAAGGAGAAAGTCAAGGAAGAAAGCCGCAGGAATACTTACGTATTTCAAGGTTTTCTGACGCAGAATTTCTTCTTCAGGACAAGCAGAAAAATTCAAGATTTAGTTGGTGGAGCAATAATATTTGGCAATACTGCCTTATAAAGACAACACCGCACAAAGCACGTCTGCCGGCTACATGGTCTCTCCCTTTTTGACAAATTTATTATAACATATTATCCTTTATTTGTCCAGTATATTCTGAGCGAGATCCATCCTCATCACAGTTGACATATTCTTCATAATGTGCTATAATTAATCGAATATCCGTTTATATTGCTCCCCCAACTAAACCTTACCGTCAATACTTGTTAAAAATCCAATTTCTCTGCGTTGTCATCCTTGATAAATTTGATTTTTAATTTCGTCTTTTGGCAATGTTTAAGGCAACACCACACAAAGCACGTCTGACGACTTTGTACGTCATAAACTTGTATCTTTTCCGTCATCTTGCACAGAAATTCTTTGCCATACGACAGTATGCCTGCAAAATTTCTGTACAATCTGACGAAAAATCTAACTGCGTTTCTGCCGCACAATCTTTGTGCGGTGTTGCCTTAATTGGTGGAGCAATAACGGAATAACACATACAAAGGATTGATCAATATGGATAATAATGCTCTTGCACAGCTCCTTTTTCCCGATGTCACACAGACTCCCGAGGATATGAACGCTCGTTTCCCGAAACGTGAGCTTCCCGATAATGCGTGTGTTACACGTATCGGCCCAAGCCCTACAGGTTTCGTTCACCTCGGCAATCTCTATAACGCTATTATCGGCGAACGTCTCGCTCATCAGTCAGGCGGCGTTTTCTACCTCCGTATCGAGGATACCGACAACAAGCGTGAAGTTGAAGGCGCTGTTGAAACTGTAATAAATGCTATGTCATACTTCGGCGTTAATTTCGATGAAGGTGCAACTGCTGACGGCGATAACGGCATCTACGGCCCGTACAGACAGCGTCAGCGTAAGGATATATACCACGTTTTCGCAAAACTTCTCGTTGAACAGGGCAAGGCTTACCCTTGCTTCATGACTGCCGAGGAACTTGACGCTATCCGTGAACAGCAGACAGCAAACAAGGAAAATCCCGGCGTTTACGGCAAATATGCAAAGAACCGTGACCTAACTCTCGAACAGATCAAGGAAAATCTCGCCGCAGGAAAGGAATGGGTTCTCCGTTTCAGAGGCGTTGAAACTGACGAATATATCTGTGTTGAGGACGCTGTTCGTGGAAAACTCGAAATGCCGAGAAATAATATGGACTTCGTTCTCCTCAAGAGCGACGGCATCCCGACTTATCACTTCGCTCACGTTATCGATGACCACTTCATGCAGTCAACTCACGTTATCAGAGGCGAGGAATGGATATCATCTCTCCCGATGCACGTTGAGCTTTTCAATACTCTCGGCTGGGAAATGCCGATATACTGTCACACCGCAACTCTTATGAAGATGGACGGCGCAAGCAAGCGCAAACTCTCAAAGAGAAAAGACCCTGAACTCGCCCTCTCCTATTATCAACAGGAAGGCATCAGCAAGGACGCTGTCTGGGAATTTCTCCTCACTCTCCTCAACTCCAACTATGAGGAATGGAGAATCGCAAACCCTGATGCAGACTACCGTGAATTCCCGTATACTGTCGGAAAAATGTCTGTTTCAGGCGCTCTCGTTGACCTCGACAAGATGACGGATATTTCCAAGAACGTTATCTGCCGTATGTCTGCTCAGACCGTTTTTGACAACTGGCTCGAATGGTGCGAACAGTACAATACTGAATACGCTGAACTTATCAAAAAATATCCTGAGCGCACACTTGCTGCTCTCAACGTTGGCAAGGGCGGCGCAAAGCCTCGTAAGGACATCGAAACATGGAAACAGGCTTGCGACTTCATGAGCTTCTACTATGACGAAAAGTTCAC
Organism: Ruminococcus sp.; assembly: GCA_024403995.1. Classification (GTDB taxonomy): domain Bacteria; phylum Bacillota; class Clostridia; order Oscillospirales; family Ruminococcaceae; genus Ruminococcus. Next base: position 8,919 of record JAKSQT010000052.1, on the reverse strand, counting down.
TGTTGCTGACGAAATGCCTGAGGAATGCGACGAGGCAACACGTAAACTGTTCTTCGCAAAATACCTTGAAACTTATGACCACAGCGATGACAGCTCTGCATGGTTCGACAAGGTAAAGGCTATCACTGAAGAACTCGGATTTGCTGTAAAACCAAAGGATTTCAAGAAAAATCCCGAAATGTTCAAGGGCAGTATCGTACATATCACAAATATGCTGAGAATTGCTCTCACAGGTCATGCAAATGCACCTGATATTCACGAGGTAAGCCATGTTCTCGGCGAGGATATCGTAAGAGCAAGACTTAACACATGGGTTTGAATATATAATAATCACGGCGGAGGCGCAGACCGACGAAATTATCATATTCTATCATATCAACGAAAGGAACTGAAATAAATGGCAAAAAATAAAGAAGGCGGCAAGCCTTTTGAGATACCAAGACCTGTTTTCCCGAAACGTGCCGTTGTTACAGGCGGTATGCCTTACGGAAACAAGGAACTTCATTTCGGTCATGTCGGCGGAATGCTCGTTTTCGCTGACACTTACGCACGTTTTCTCCGTGACCGTATCGGCAAGGAAAACGTTATCTTCGTCAGCGGTACCGACTGCTACGGCTCTCCTATCGCTGAGGGCTGGCGTGTAAAGGTCAGAAACGGCGAATTTGAAGGCTCTCTTGAGGACTTCGTTACACGCAACCATAATAAACAGAAGGCTACCCTTGACGCTTACGGCATCTCCCCTGACCTTTTCGGCGCTTCAGGCATCGGACGCTCAAAGGAGATACACGCAGAAGTTACCGACTGGTTCATAAGCTCTCTCCATAAAAAAGGTCAGCTCAACCAGATCACCACTATGCAGTTCTATGACGAAAAGGCAGGTATGTTCCTCAACGGCAGACAAGTAATCGGAAAATGCCCTGTTGAAGGCTGTACATCTGAAAAAGGCTATGCCGACGAATGTGACCTCGGTCATCAGTATATGCCGGAAAACCTCATCGATCCTGTAAGTACACTCACAGGCGAAACTCCGTCAATGCGCCCTGTTACAAACTGGTACTTCAAGCTCCGTGACTACGAACAGCTCATGAAGGACTGGGTCGAGGAACTCAAAAAACGCAAGGACATCAGACCTGTCGTATGGAAGACCATCGATGAATTCCTCAAAGCTCCTGTTATATATATCCGCCGTAAATTCGAGGAAAAATACATGGAGATCAGGGAATCTATGCCTGAGCATGAATACCTTGAAGAACCAAAGAAGCCGTCATTCACTATCCAGTTCAAACAGCTTTCAGACTGTGATGAAGCCTGCAAGATACTCACCGAAAACGGCATTCACTACCGTACAGGCAAAACCCTCGTTCCGTTCAGACTTACAGGCAACATCGAATGGGGCGTTCCTGCACCTGTTATGGACGGCGTTGACGGTCTTACCGTATGGGTATGGCCTGAGTCGCTCTGGGCACCTGTCTCATTCACACAGACCTACCTCGAACAGTGCGGCAGAAGCCGTGAGGAATGGAAGGACTACTGGTGCAGCAAGGACTCAACAGTTTATCAGTTCATCGGTCAGGATAATATCTATTTCTACGGCATCGCAGAACCTGCAATGTGGATGGCTCAGCAGAGTGCTGACGAAAAGACCGCTTCACCTGCCGACGGCGAATTGCAGCTCCCTGTTATCGTGGCTAACCACCACATTCTTTTCCTCGACAAGAAAGCTTCAAGCTCAGGCGCTGTAAAGCCTCCTATGGCTGATGACCTCCTCAATCACTATACACCTGAACAGCTCCGTATGCACTGGCTCGGCCTCGGTCTCGGACAGCGCTCCGTAAGCTTCATGCCGAAGCCGTATAACCCCGATGCAAAGCCTGACGAGGCAGATCCTGTCGTAAAGGACGGTTTCCTCCTCTCCAACGTGTATAACCGCATGATAAGAACTGCTTTCTATACCGCTCAGAAGGAACTTGACGGCATCATGCCTGACAATGCCCCTGAGGAAAGCTTTGTTGAAGATGCGAAAAAGGCTGTTCTTGAATATGAAAGACATATGTCCAAGTTCACTTTCCACCAGTGTACCTACGTTCTTGACAGCTATATCAGAAACGGCAGCAAGTATATGGCTAAGGCTCTCACAGGCGAATACCCTGATAAGGAAGTGCTTAAACAGTCTCTTGCTAACCTTTTCTATATGATAAGAATTGCTGGCATTCTCCTCCACCCAATGGTTCCTTTCGGCACTGAAAAGCTCCGTGAGTACTTACAGGTCGATGAGAGAATATGGTCATGGGATACTATCTTTGAGCCGCTCACCTACTTCACAGGCGAAAATCATAAGCTCAAATTCCTCCCGCCTAAGACTGACTTCTTCACACGCCACGAATCACAGTTCGCAAGCGAAGAGTAAAAAATACCCTGTATGTACGGCAGCGGTAAATTTACGGATACTCCGCTCTTTATCGGGGCAAACCTTTCTGAGGAAAGGTTCTTCCCCGAACCCCTTTCCAAAGACTTTTAATATAATGGTGGATGTCACACCTGACATATGTCAGGTATGACATCCACTAATACTGAAAGTTTTAGGAAGGGAGTTTGAGGGAGAACCCTTTTTCAAAAGGGATTCCCTCAATAATAAGCAGAATATATCTGTAAATTTACCGCTGTTATTCATACAGGGTTTTTCATTTTTCGTACTGAGAGAGTATTTTCTCGGCAGTTTCACGTCGTGTCTGGCGGTTGTTCATAGATTGGCGTGTGATGTAGCTGTGCGCCTGCGGTTCGGTGAATTTCAGGTATTTCATGAGTATAGCCTTAGCACGGTTAATGAGCCGCATTTCGCCTATTCTTGTGAGAATTTCGCTGTTTTCCTTCTTCATGCCAATCATTCGTGAACGTGAGGATGTGACAAGCCTGACAGTACGCAGGAACAGTTCACGGTTGAGCGGACGTGGCAGGACATATATCCCGTGGTCTGAAACACGGTCTGCAACGTCATCTGAAATATCACCGCTGCAAATCAGGATTATTGCGGCGGCAGTATTCTCCGCAGCCATTTCCGCAAACTCCTGACCAAATTCGTCGGGCAGCGGAGTATTTATGATAATAAGCGCAGGTTCACTGCCGTTTGAGAGTATTCGGCGTGCGCTGTTACAGCTTGAAAATGCACTGCACACAAATCCCTCACTTACGGCGGCAGACTCGATTTTCTGCGATATATCGCTGTTTGATGAGATGATTACAGCTCTTTCCATCGTTCACCTCAGATATATTTGAAATATGCGTTATGTTCAAAATCGTCCTTATCAGCAGCATCAGAATAATCTTTTATCTGCCTGTCAAGCTCACTGAAAATGCTGCGGCGTATCTCATCAGGGAGAGTACGGCGGACAAATTCGCTGTTTTCGGCTATTTCTGAGGCTTCTTCAAGAGATGTCGGAAGCGGCTGGAAATCCGAATGAGCTGCATCAAGCTTCATGGTATTGTCAAGCAGTGAGCAGTCGTTATTTCTGATACCCTCGATACCTGCGGCAAGTATCAGCTTGAAAGCTGCATACGGATTGCAGGCGGCATCGGCTGAACGCAGTTCTATTCTCGGTGCAGAGCCGACAGTCCGTGGGATACGGATAAGCTGTGAGCAGTTTTCAAACGACCAGTCAACATATTTCGGCGCATATCCCATGCCGAGGCGCTTATATGAATTGGTCGTGCAGTTGAGGAATGCGGTTATCTCACGTATCCTGTTGAGCAGACCTGTGATGAAGCATTTGCCCTCGTGAGACATTGTGCTGAGGTCTGAGCCGAATATATTTTCGCCGCATTTTCTGATACTAAGAGATATGCAGAGAGCGCTGCCGTGTTCCGATATGAGCGGTTTCGGCATGAATGACGCAAACAGACCGCTTTGTGCCGCAATGGATTTTACCACGGTCTTATAGTGTACCATGTTGTCTGCGGCGGTGACGGGTTCGCTTTCACGGAAGTCTATCTCATTCTGTGCAGGGCCGAATTTATGGCATGAGCTTTTCGGATTCATGCCCATTTCTTCAAGCGACAGGCATATCTCACGTCTTGTATTCTCGCATTTGTCCAGCGGCGCAACATCAAGATAACCGCCGTGGTCATGTGGAATAAGCGTAGGTTCGCCTTTTTCGTCAAGTTCAAAGAGATAGAATTCGCATTTCGTGCCCATTTCGCATACATAGCCGTCAAGCCTCAGCGAATTTATGTAATTTGTAAGGTCAGTACGCAGATCGCCTACATAATCCCTACCGTCAGCATTTTTCAGACTGCAAAAGAATCGCACTACTCTGCCTGATTTAGGTCTCCACGGAAGTACGGAAAGCGTGGAAATATCAGGAACGAGCAGCAAATCTGAACATCCGTCCGCAATTGGCGATGCATCAAAAGGGATGCCATATTCAAAAGCCTGCGGAAGTTCATTCGGCATGACGGCAACATTTTTGAGGTTGCCGAAGATGTCACAGAAGGTCAGCCTTATGAATTTGACATCATTTTCTTCTATGAAATTCAGTATTTCTCTTGGTGAAAAACTCATAACAGCACCTCCTGAACATCGGAATACAGCCTTTTATCAGACATTGAACCTGAACAGAACGATATCGCCGTCCTGCATAACATACTCCTTGCCCTCAAGTCTCACGAGACCTTTGTCCTTAGCGGCAGCCATTGAACCGCATTCCATAAGGTCATTGAATGAGATGACCTCGGCACGGATAAATCCTTTTTCAAAGTCGGTGTGTATCTTACCGGCAGCCTGCGGAGCTTTAGTACCCTTTGTGATAGTCCATGCACGTACTTCCTGTTTGCCTGCGGTGAGGTATGAAATAAGTCCGAGGAGAGCGTAACCCTCCTTGATGATGCGGTTGAGGCCTGAAACTTCAAGTCCAAGCTCGCTGAGGAACATAGCCTTGTCAGCGGCTTCCATGTCGGAGATCTCTGCCTCTATCTGAGCGCATATCGGGAGAACAGCAGAGTGCTCCTCTGCGGCAAGAGCGCATACAGCCTTGTAATTTTCGTTAGTTTCGATGTTGTTCACAAAGTCATCCTCGCTGAGGTTTGCGGCATAGATAACAGGCTTTGCCGAGAGAAGCGGAGTAGACTTTATAAGCTCCCTCTCGTCGTCTGTATAGTCAAAACCACGGGCAGACTTGCCGTTTTCAAGATGTTCTTTCAGTCTTTCGAGGAAATCTATCTCTGCAAGATACTTCTTATCGCCCTTAGCAGCTTTTTTTGCACGGTCAATGCGTCTGTCAACGATCTCAATGTCGGAGAATATAAGCTCCAGATTTATGGTTTCAATGTCACGGAGTGGGTTGATGCTGCCGTCAACATGAATGATATTGGAGTCCTCAAAACATCTTACAACGTGAACGATAGCGTCTACTTCACGTATATCAGCGAGGAACTTGTTTCCAAGACCTTCACCCTTTGATGCACCCTTGACAAGTCCTGCAATGTCCACAAATTCGAGAGTTGCAGGGGTAAACTTGTCAGGCTCATACATTTCTGCAAGCTTGTCAAGCCTCTCGTCAGGAACGGATACGATACCTACGTTCTTTTCAATTGTACAGAACGGATAATTCGCAGATTCTGCTCCTGCATTTGTCAGAGCGTTAAAAAGTGTGCTTTTGCCAACATTTGGCAGACCAACCATACCAAGTTTCATTTTTTCTTCTTACCTTTCTTATCATTACTATTCCCCGCCTGATACCTTTTTTTCGGGGCAAACCTTTCTGAGGAAAGGTTCTTCCCCGACCCCCTTTCCAAAGACTTTTAGTATTATGGCGTATTGGATATAGGACAAATGTCCTATATCCAATACGCTAAAACACCCAAAAGTTTTAGGAAGGGAGTCTGAGGGAGAACCCTTTTTCAAAAGGGTTTCCCTCAGAAAAAAGGAATCATGCAGGGAAAAATATTATACAAATGTAGATCAGTGGGCGATGCGCTGATTGTTGATGAGGGAATTCACGGTGGAATTCTGGATTTGCAGATCGCCGCTTGAAGTGCCGATATCCTTCGGATTACCGGCGAAAACGGTCATATTGACCGTAGAGTCTATGATAGCGATATTGCCTGTGCCGAGAGCATCGCCGATACCTGTCATTTCGTCGCCCTCAGAGTCAATAGTGATCTCTGCGCCTGTTATCTTAGTATTGACAGAACCTTTGATAGCGCCGATGCAGGTATGATGAGCAGAACGCATTTTCATTGAAAGCTTGCCGCTTTCGATAACGATACTGCCCTCGCCGTCGTCGAGAACGCCTATACCGACAGCGCTTGCGCCGGTGCAGGAAATATTTATATCGGCGCCGGAAGTCACAGAGGCAATGCCCTTACAGCTTCCGATGCCTGTTACCTTAATGCCCGAAGAAGTGATATCAAGTGAACAATTCTCCGATATTTCGACATTTGCATCGCCGTTGAAGCTTCCGATGCCGAGACCGTTATGACAGTACATAAAGATATCTATCTTTCCTGAAAGCAGTTTTATCTCGGAATCATCGTCATTATATCCGCCGCCGATGCAGACCGCATCAACGCTGTTTGAGATTATTTCGAGACTGCCTGAACTGTTGATGATGATATCGCCGTAGCCGTGGTCATAGTCATTGCCTATGCCGATACCCTCGGTAGCATAGCAGTCGATGGAAAGACTGCCCTTGCCTGTCAGCTCAAACTGCGAACCCATAGGCACATAGATGCCCGAATAGCCTATCTTGTTGCTCTTTGAGACATTGAGCACAAGCCTTGCATACTCTCCGACCATGACAGTAGGTCTGCCCGAACAGCTTGTAATATTGCAGTTTTTCATGGTCAGTTCACAGCTATGGTTATCCATGAGAGTGATATTCATTTTTACGGGCTTATCGGGATCGCCGACAATTGTGAGCTGACTCTGATAAATATGGATATCGGTATATTTTTCAAGTGCGAGTTTGAGAATGTCGATCTCGGTGTCATTATGTGCGGCATATATCTTCTTCATTCCGTCAGGCTTGGTTTCGAGATTTGTATTGATTATCTCGTCCTTGACATCCTTTGATATGCTGTTGAGGAACAGCGGCTTCGGCTTTGAGGTATAATAACCCTGAACGAGATCAACGCCCAGTCTTATGACGGTTTTCAGCTCCTGAACCGTTTCAACGCCCTCTGCAAGCGAGATGAGCTGATTTTCACGGCAGAACTCGATGATCGAGGTAACAAGCTGCTGTTTTTTCAGGTCATTGTGGATATCGGTTATAAGTGAACGGTCTATCTTGATATACTCTGGAGCATAATGCAGAAGATTTGAGCTGTTGGAATAGCCTGTGCCGTAGTCATCGATAGCAAGCTGTGAATGAATGAACTTACAGCGTTTCCTGAGAATTTCAATAGCGGACGGTGTGGCGGAAGTCTCCTCCACAGCCTCAATGACGACTTTTTCAAAAAGCTCGCCGTATGTAAGATACAGCTCGTTGAAGTCATCGTCCGACAGCAGAGATGCGGCGATGCAGTTTATGAACAGCTTTTTGTTCTCGAAAACCTGTTGATTATCGCTGAGCAGCTTCATGCAGTTGAAGAATGTCAGCTTTTCGATCATGTAGAGATCATTCTGATTTTCAGCTATTTTCAGTATCTGTGACGGCGGCATTTTTATATCGCCGCAGGTTCTCATAAGAGCCTCATAAGCCACTATTTCGCCTGTCTGAGTCTCGACGATAGGCTGTAAATAGTATGTCAGCAGATTTTCCTGAACTATGCGTGAAAACAGGAGCGCATTCTTGTATGTGTCCTTGTCACAGAGGTAGCTTTCCTCCGAGAACCAGTTTATCACGCTTCTGCGGTCGGCTTTAGCCTCATAGAGGGCAAATTCAGAGTAATTCACAAGCATATTGAATTCGGATGCTTCCTCTGGATATGAGGCACAGCCGATAGAAAGTGAAATTCTGCTTTTGTCCGAAATATCGATTATCTCACCGAAATCATCGGTGAGGATACAGTTATGCACAGCCTCGTCCATACTGTTGAGGATGTTATATATGCTCATTTTGTCGCATTCACGGAAAAATGCACATATCTCATAATTCGACTTTGAGCCGATGATTATATTGTCAGAGGAGAACCTTTTCAGCACCTCGGCAACGGATGTTATGCAGTTGTTGGTGTTGTCAACCGTGAGGTATGTGCCGAGCTTGTCGATGCCGTTGATGTATATCGTGGCAAGGCAGGCGTGCTGGACATCCGGAAGAATTGTCCTGATCTTCTGTGAGAATGACGGAAATGACTGGAGACGTGTCACAGGGTCATACTCAACAAAGCCGTGATGTTCATAGAATGTGCTCATCTGGCGGGTAAAATCCTGAACGAAACCGAGCCATTCGTCACTGCTTTCATAGATGTTCATTTTTATGTATCGGGTTGTCTGGTTGTCGGTAAAGACATAGATATGCTTCTGACCTTCAACAGGACATTTCGAGATCTTTTCAAGCAGATTGAAGAAATCAAACTCATTGAGCTTTTCGCTTGTGCAGCCGAGCATATGAGCGGCAACAGAGTCAAAGTATGCGACCTTTTCCTTGGCTATATATGTAAATGCACCGATATTGCCGACAAACTGCTGAAATGCTTTCCAGTCACGGCTAAGTTCAGGTGTGGATTTGGACAGATTGAATATACTCATAATCGCTCCTTTCTTCGCAGAACAGGGAAAAATCCCGTTCTGCATCTTCTGCATTTACGGAGTGCAGTACACCATAATTTCACGGGTTATATACAATTTAATTATACTACAAATGCACTGCATTGTCAATCATCTGCAAATAAAAAGGCAGCCACATAACAGCGGTACTCTTATAGAAGTCTTTACTCTTTATCGTGGCAAACCTTTCTGAGGAAAGGTTCTTCCCCGAACCCCTT
>JAKSQT010000051.1 GCA_024403995.1 Ruminococcus sp. | reverse complement strand
GAAAGGGGTTCGGGGAAGAACCTTTCCTCAGAAAGGTTTGCCCCGATAAAGAGCAGAATTTCTATAAGAGCACCGCCGTTATAAGACAGTCGTTTTTATTTATTGAAACTGAAACGCTTTGAATTTTTGCGGAGGGCGGCAGTCAGGAGAGTGCCGAAAACGCCGCATGAGATAAGCTCACCGATACCGACGGTGAGTATGAAATAAGGCAGAGTGCCGTCAAGCTGATAGGCAAATCTCAGCAGCAGCGGAATAATTACGGTGTTGCTGACAACAGGCGGAACAGCGCCTGCATACGGGACATTTTTCAGTTTGTATGTGCCGATTGCGCCGAGAAATGTGGCAAGTGTGCCGCCGACAATATCCCACGGTGAGCAGCCTGTAGTCAGGTTTGCAAGAAAACAGCCGACGGTTAGTCCGGGGACTGCGGCAGGCGTGAACAGAGGCAGAACGGTAAGAGCCTCAGAAAGTCTTAGCTGAACTGCGCCGCTTGCAAGACCTGATGCCGCTGAGACATATGTCAGGGCGACATAAAGTGCGGCTATCAGTGCGCCGTGTGAGATGTACTGAACCTTATTTTTTCGCATATTAAATTCTCCTTAGTTTTGATTCCGGACACCTGTCCGAGCGAGGATGGTTACGAACTCGCTGTATGGTCAGATAAAATGTGGGCGGACAATGCCCACCCACATAAAACAATCTTGGGACGTCGAGGACGCCGTCCCCTACAAAAGTATTGACAAAGAACAACAAAATTGTAGGGGCTGGCGTCCTCGACAGCCCTTATCAACGAAATAAATTCAACTTATATCTGTGTAGAATAGTTAGGAGCTTCCTTTGTGATATAGATATCGTGAGGATGGCTTTCCTTGAGACCAGCGCCTGTAATTCTTACGAACTGAGCCTTTTCGTGGAGAGTCGGGATATCTTCGCAGCCGCAGTAACCCATACCTGAACGGATACCGCCAACGAGCTGGAATATAGTATCGGCAACAGGTCCCTTGTATGGAACACGGCCCTCAACGCCCTCAGGAACAAGCTTCTTAGCGCCTTCCTGGAAATATCTGTCAGTAGAGCCGCAAGCCATAGCGCCAAGGCTTCCCATGCCTCTGTATACCTTGAACTGTCTGCCCTGATAGATCTCTGTATCACCGGGAGCCTCTGCACAGCCTGCAAGGAGTGAACCAAGCATAACTACATTAGCGCCTGCGGCAAGAGCCTTGACGATATCGCCTGAGTACTTGATACCGCCGTCAGCGATAACAGGGATGCCGTATTTCTGTGCAACTGATGCAACGTCATAAACGGCTGTGATCTGCGGAACACCGATACCTGCAACAACACGGGTAGTGCAGATAGAACCTGGGCCTATGCCGACTTTAAGGCAGTCTGCACCGGCAGCGATAAGATCCTCGGCAGCTTCAGCAGTAGCGATATTGCCTGCGATAACAGGAGTATTCGGAAATGCTTCCTTGACCATTTTCAGGCACTTGATGATATTTGCGCTGTGACCGTGAGCAGAGTCAAGAACGAGAACGTCAGCCTGTGCATCGATGAGAGCCTTTGCTCTTTCGAGAACGTTAGCTGTTACGCCGATAGCAGCGCCGCAGAGGAGTCTGCCCTGAGCGTCACGGGCTGAATTAGGATACTGAACGGATTTTTCGATGTCCTTGATAGTGATAAGTCCCTTGAGATAGCCGTTGTTGTCAACGAGCGGGAGCTTTTCGATCTTATGTGTACGGAGGATATCCTGAGCCTCTGCAAGAGTTGTTCCGACAGGAGCGGTGATGAGGTTTTCCTTGGTCATTACCTCAGAGATCTTTGCGTTGAAATCCGTAAGGAAACGCATATCTCTGTTTGTGATGATACCTACAAGTTTGCCGTTGTCGTCAACGATCGGAACGCCTGAGATCTTATATTTTCCCATAAGTTCATCAGCATCAGCAACGATATGGTCTTCTGTGAGTGAGAACGGATCAACGATAACGCCGTTTTCAGAACGTTTTACCTTATCGACTTCCTCAGCCTGTTTTTCAATGCTCATATTCTTGTGGATGATGCCGATTCCGCCTTCACGTGCGATAGCGATAGCCATGCGTGAATCAGTGACGGTATCCATAGCGGCAGTCATGATAGGAGTATTGAGGTGGATAGTTTTGGTGAGCTGAGTTCCGAGCTTGATCATATTAGGAGTAACCTCTGATTTAGCAGGTATGAGCAGCACATCATCAAAAGTGAGACCTTCCTTCTGAAATTTGCTGTTAATGTCGTTCAGCATAATTATTCCTCCTTTGAATCGTTTCGATAAAATATCGGGTTATTACCTTTAATCATACTATTTTTTGCTCTTTATGTCAATAGTTTCAAAAGAGTGTCGGTATTAGAAATTTCTTGTTCATTTGGTGGGTGTTTTGGCAAAAAGTACAATACCGTGAAATAAATGACGGTTATTCGCTGTATTTCACGGGAACATTCCGTGTGCCCGTGCCATAGCGAAATAATATCATGACATATCATTGCGGCAGATATTTCCGCTTATCATAACAAGTGACGGCTCTGACATAAGGTCAAGAGGATTTGCGCCCTTCGGATATAGCTGGATATCAGCGTCCTTGCCGACGGTGATGCTTCCCACGTTTTCGTCTATGCCGAGAATTTCCGCAGGCGTGATGGTGACAGTGCGGAGAGCGTCCTCAAATGCAAGACCGCCCTTGACGGCAGCCTGTGCGGAAAGAGGCAGATATTGTATCGGAATGACTGTATGATCGGTGCAGACAGCTATCTTAACGCCGTTTTCGTGCATTACAGATGCATTTTTCAATTCAAGTCCACGCATTTCAGGCTTGCAGCGGTCGCATATAAGAGGTCCGCATATAACAGGGATATTCTTTTCGGCAAGGATATCTGCTATTTTATATCCCTCTGTACCGTGGATTATAACGGGGTCAAGCGAAAATTCAGATGCAATTCTCATGGCGGTGCAGATATCATCAGCACGGTGGCAATGGAAGAAAGCCTTTATCTTTTTATCCATGAGCGGCATGAGTGCTTCACATTTTATATCGTATTCGGGCGGATCATAGTTTTCGCTGTCGGAGTAGTAGCTGTCCATATCATGACCATAGCGGCGTGCTTTATACAGTCCCTCACGGATAATTGCAGCAACAGCCATGCGTGTTATCGGTGTTTCCTCACGTCCGTTGTAGACATTTTTCGGATTTTCGCCAAGAGCAAATTTTATTCCGCAGGGCTTTATGAGCATATCATCGATACGTCTGCCGTTGGTTTTGACAGCGCATATCTCGCCGCCGCAAGGATTTGCACTTCCGGGACTTGATGCCACAGCGGTAATTCCACGCATACGGGCTTCCTCGAAACAGCGGTCGAAAGGGTTGATGCCGTCGATAGCCCTCATTTGCGGAGTGAACGGGTCGGTGGATTCGTTGCAGTCGTCGCCCTCGAAATCAAGTCCGTCCTCGATAATGCCGAGGTGAGTATGTGCATCGATAAATCCGGGGATAAGCAGACCTCCGCAGGCATCTATGCTGCCGTCGGGGATATAGTCGGGCGTACCCTCGCCAATAAGAGCAATTCGTCCCTCCTCGACAACGATATATCCGTTCGGGATAGTTCCTTCGCTGTCCATAGTGCATATTTCAGCGTTGTATATCAGCATATATCCTCACTTTCTGACAGCTTCGGCGATCCTGTCGGCATTTTCGGCAGGAGTTCCCGAACAGTCAACGGTGACAGTGGAGTGTTTCAGATAGACTGAACGGCGCTGATTATAGAGAGTTTCAAGTTCTTCCTTTGTTGAGCGCATAACGATAGGGCGGTTTGTATCGCCGCAGATACGCTCATAGCACATTTCAAACGGCACATCAAGAAAGACTATCTTGCTTCCGGACTGTCTTGCAGCCTCAGCGGTATCCTTATTGAGCATAGCGCCGCCTCCGCAGGCAGCAACGATTATCTTTCCGCAGAGCGACTTCACTATTTCAGCCTCGGTCTGACGGAAGAACGGCTCACCTTTTTTCTCGAAGATATCGGGTATCGACATATCAAGAGTACGCACAATGAGGTCATCGGTATCACAGAAGCCGCAGCCGAGTTTCTTTGCGGCAAGCTTGCCTGATGTGGTTTTTCCGCAGCCCATGAAGCCGCACAGGAATACAGTCATTTCGCTTCCTCCTCAGTTTTTGTTCATTGAGTTGACAGCAATTTCAACTTCTTTTATTATTTTATTCACGTCATCATCAGCAAAGCTTCCGCCGTACCATATTTCGTGGGCACGTACAGCCTGATATACGAGCATAGCCGTGCCGCCGATTGCAGTTTTGCCCATATCACGGGCTTTTTTCATGAGCAGAGTCTCGGACGGATTGTATATGACATCGAATACACTGCCGCAGTCTGCGATTATCTCATCGCTTACCGCACAGGCATCGACATTCGGGTACATACCAACAGGGGTTGCGTTTATCAGAAGGTCAAATTTTTCGCTGACTGACGAGATATCCTCTATCTTTACCGAAACACTGCCGCATTTCGAGAGAATTTCAGCCATGAGCATCTGTGCGGTCTTGATATCCTGCGGAATAACGGCGAGGGTGATGTCAGCGCCGTGACGGGCACATTCAATAGCTATCATTCTGCCAACTCCGCCGCAGCCGAGAATGAGTACCTTTCCGCCTAACGGGAGAGGTGCAGCGGAACGGAGAAAACCGTCGCAGTCGGTGTTATAGCCGATAAGTCTGCCGTTGTCGTTCTTTATGCAGTTGACTGCGCTGTAACGTGCGGCAGTATCATCAAGTTCGTCCATAAAAGGAATAACTGCCTGTTTATGGGGGATAGTAACGTTAAGACCGCAAAGCGGCTCAAAAATGCTGCGGCAGTCCGGGATATCCTTCGGGTCAACGTCGATGAGCGAATATTCGCCTTCCACGCCGCTGAGAGCGAAAAGCTTCTCATGTATGAGAGGCGACATGGAATGACCGAGCGGATGACCTGTAAGGGCGTATTTATTCATATATATCAGCTCCTTCAAGAGTTTTCATATCCTCGATATTGAGGGCTTCTGCATCGCTGAGAGTCTTTTTGATAAGACCTGTGAGAGTCTTGCCCGGACCGAATTCAACGAAACGATCAGCACCGTCGTCATGCATAGCCATAATTTCAGAGACAAAGCGCACGGGCGAAACGATATGCTTTGCAAGAAGTGACGGCATATCGGAGAAATCTGTGAGTTCGCCGCCGATGACATTTGAATAGAATTTTACCTGCGGCTCATTGAATGTGATGTTTTTTGCAGTCTCATAGAACTTGTCGGCGGCAGGCTGCATGAATTTTGAATGGAAAGCGCCTGCAACGTTAAGAGGGATGACTCTTGCCTTCATTTCCTTGAAAATATCGGTAACTTCGGCAATTCCCTCAGGTGAGCCTGCGATGACAGTCTGCACGGGAGAATTATAGTTAACAGGAACAACAAATTCCTTTGCAGCGGCGCATACCTCCTCGACCTGTTCGGGAGCGATCTTCATGACAGCAGCCATAGCACCGGTTGAATTCTGTGCAGCCTCGTGCATAGCCTCGGAACGAGCCTTTATGAGGGTGAAGGCATCTTCAAGAGATATCATTCCTGCGGCGTACATTGCGGCATATTCGCCGAGAGAGTGACCTGCAACGCCTTCATATGCATAATTTTTTGACTTTGCGGCTTCAAGGCAGAGGATGGATGTAGTCATAATTGCAGGCTGAGAGTAGATGGTGAGCGAGAGTTTTTCGAGAGGCGCATTGAAGCAGATATCCTTCAGGTCATAGCCGAGAATATCCGAGCCGGTTTCATATATATACAGCAGTTCAGGAAAAGCTTCAGCGATATCTTTTCCCATTCCTTCATACTGCGAACCTTGTCCGGAAAACTGTGAAATTGTCATAATGTATAACATCCTTTCTGTATGTTGTTTATATTTTTTTGTGCATTATCATTTATTTTAACATTGGCTTATTGTGCAATTAGACGATATTTTGTTCAAAAGAAAACAAATTATAAAATAAGCGTTGAAAAAAAGGCTGAAATGATTTAAAATATAAAATAGCCATAACGAAAAATAACCAAATAATGGTATTTAACCGCTGTGACCAAAAACGTATACATACACTATACCACATTTTCATTCATTTTACAACTATTATTTTTAAATTAAGAACTTCCGTTCACACTTTATTTTGTGAAAGCAAGTTCTGATATGAGACAAGGGGTCTTTTAATGGGTATCAATATTCTCGGCATGGGAAAATACCTGCCTGAGCAGAAGTTTACCAACGATGATTTCGCACGTTTTGTCGAAACCAATGACGAGTGGATAAGGACACGCACGGGGATTGCCGAGCGGCGTATGGCTGGCTGGGAACCGACGTGGTATATGGGAAAACAGGCGGCTTTGCAGGCAATTGAAAAAGCCGGAGTATCGCCTGACAAGATAGGTCTTGTGATATTCTGCACTGCGACTGCTGATTTTCATACTCCAAGCATGGCAAGCATAGTCCAGTATGAAACAGGCGCAGTCAACGCATCCGCATTTGATCTGAACGCAGCGTGTACGGGCTTTGTTTATGCAGTTGATACCGCAAGGCGTTTCCTTGAGACCGACAGCGAATGCAGATATGCCCTCGTTGTTGCGGCTGAGTCATTGTCGCACTTCCTCGATTTTTCGGACAGAGGCTCATGCATACTGTTCGGAGACGGCGCTGCTGCCGCAGTTATCGAAAAAAGTGACAAGCTTTATTCTTCAGTTCTCGGTTCGGACGGAAGCGGCGCAGGTCTTCTTTGTGCAAGAGCTTTGCAGACTGCTCCCGAGGTCGCCGTTGAAAGCGATTTTGAGGACGGATTTCCGGATAAACCGCTTCATAAACTCTATCAGAACGGCAAGGAAGTATATAAATTCGCTGTTTCCATTCTGCCAAAGTCGTTTAAAAAGGCGGCAGAAAAAGTCGGCATGACAAAAGAGGATATCGACTGGTTCATTCCGCATCAGGCGAATGTCAGAATAATCGAGACCGCCGCTAAAAAACTCGGCGCTCCTATGGATAAATTTATAGTTACACTTGATAAATACGGAAATACATCGTCTGCCTCGATACCGATAGCGATGTGCGAGGCTATAGACAGCGGAAAACTTAAAAAAGGACAGAAAATTGCACTCATCGGTTTTGGTGCAGGACTTACCTATGGAAGCATAATCACGGAGTTTTGAGGAGGACTGTATGAAAACAGAAATAACTGAGCTTTTAGGCTGTGAATACCCGATAATTCAGGGCGGTATGGCATGGGTCGCAGAACATACCCTCGCTTCCGCAGTATCAAATGCAGGCGGAATTGGTCTTATCGCAGGCGGAAATGCCCCGATAGACTATCTGCGTGAACAGATACATCTTTGCAAGGAAAAGACGAATAAGCCATTCGGCGTGAATATCATGCTCATGAGCCCGAATGCCGATGACCTTGCACAGCTTGTAATAGACGAAAAGCTTGCCCTTGTCACAACAGGCGCAGGCAATCCCGGAAAGTACATTCCGGCTTGGAAGGACGCAGGCATCAAGGTAATTCCTGTTGTTCCGTCGGTCGCTCTCGCAAAGCGCATGGAAAAAGCCGGAGCAGATGCGGTTATCGCAGAAGGTACTGAATCAGGCGGACATATCGGCGAAAATACTACAATGTGCCTTGTTCCGCAGGTAGTTGACGCTGTTAACATACCCGTTATAGCCGCAGGTGGCATCGCTGACGGCAGAGGTATGGCGGCTTCATTCATGCTTGGCGCAAAGGGCGTTCAGATAGGCACTCGTTTCCTCGCATCGGAAGAATGTCAGATACACCCCGTTTTCAAGGAACTTGTCGTTAAGGCAAAGGACACTGACAGCGTTGTTACAGGACGATATACAGGTCATCCGTGCAGGAACGTAAAGACTAAGTTTGCAAAAAAGCTTGCAATGGGCGAAAAGGACGGTACGCTTTCTCCTGAAGAATTTGAAGCTCTTACGGTCGGCGCTCTTAAACGTGCTGTCGTTGACGGAGATGTTGAAAGCGGTTCATTCCTCTGCGGCGCAATTGCAGGTATGATAAATGACATAAGACCGTGTGCGGATATAATCCGTGAGATAAATGACGAAGCTGAAAAGCTTCTTAAAATATGAATAAAGGCAACACCGCACAAAGATTGTGCGGCAGAAACGCAGTTAGATTTTTCGTCAGATTGTACAGAAATTTTGCAGGCATACTGTCGTATGGCAAAGAATTTCTGTGCAAGATGACGGGAAAGATACAAGTTTATGACGTACAAAGTCGTTAGACGTGCTTTGTGCGGTGTTGCCTAAAGGCAGGGGGGATTAAGTATGAGTAAGTACAGATATATAAGAATGTGCAGAAAGCATCTGCAGTCCACTTTCGTCGCAAAAGGCGAGCTGGAGGGCAGCAGTCACCGTGAAGTTATTGAACTTATGGCTGAAATGGGATACCGTTTTGTCGGTACTGTGCCCGTTGAGGTGCTCGGCGGCGGTCAGATGGTGACTTTTGATATGGTCTTTGAAAAAATAGAAGAATTTGATTTCGAGGACGATGATATTGAATAAAACTGAACCTGTGCGGAGAACTTCATTCTTTTTTTGAGGGAAACCCTTTTGAAAAAGGGTTGGCTGATGCCCGTCTCCCTCTGTCACAGGGTGACACCTCCCCACTCTGTGAGGAGTCGCCCTCAAAAAGGACAAAGTTTTCTGCAAAGGAACAAATTTTATTCAATCGTCACGAAGGGAGAAAATGATGGCAACAGCAATTATCACAGGCGCTTCACAGGGAATCGGAGCTTGTATCGCAAGGAGACTTGCAAAGGACGGTTTCGATATCGCAGTAAACCACTATCCGAGCGACTCCGACAGGGAAAAGGCTCTTGCAGTCGCTGAGGAATGCCGTGCATTCGGTGTAAAGGCAGAATGCTATGCGGCTGACGTTTCAAAATTTGACCAGTGCGAAGCTATGGTGAAGCAGATAAAAGCAGATTTCGGCACTATTGATGCCCTTGTGAACAATGCGGGAATTACTAAGGATAAGCTCCTTGCAAGAATGAGCGAGGAGGACTACGATGCTGTCATCGCAGTCAACCAGAAAAGCGTCTACAACATGACCAAGCACGTATGCAGTGTCATGATGAAGCAGAGACACGGCAGAATCGTTAATATCTCATCGGTGGCAGGTCTTTACGGCAACCCCGGTCAGATGAACTATTCCGCCACTAAAGCCGCAATAATCGGCATGACAAAAACTACGGCAAAAGAGTTCGGCTCACGCAATATTACCTGCAATGCAGTCGCTCCCGGACTTATCAGGACACCTATGACTGACGTACTTTCTGATGAATTAAAGGCAAAAATGATCGAAGCAGTTGCACTAAAAAGATATGGCGAACCGGAGGAGATTGCTTCTGTGGTATCTTTCCTCGTTTCCGATGATGCGTCCTATGTTACAGGTCAGGTCATCGAAATATCAGGCGGTCTTTCCATGTAAATCAGCACAAGAAAGGAAATAATAATGAGCAGACGAGTTGTAATAACAGGAATGGGAGCCGTAACTCCGCTTGGAACAGGCGTTGAAAAGTTCTGGCAGGGAATAAAAGAGAATAAGATAGGCTATTCATTCATTGATATGTACGACACAGAACCAACAGGCGTTAAAGTGGCAGGAATTGTACGTGATTTTGACGAAACACAGTACTACGGCGTTGAGGGCTGCTTTGACAAAAAAGAAGCAAAACATATGGAAAAGTTCACGAAATATGCCGTAGCTGCCGCACATGAGGCACTTACGGATGCAGGTACGGACTTCTCCGACATCGACCCATACAGGGCAGGCGTTATAGTAGGTTCGGGCATCGGCGGCATCGACCTCACTCTCTTTGAGTACGGCAGATACCTTGAAAAAGGCCCGCACAGAATCTCCGCTTTCTATATCCCCATGATGATATCCAACATGGCGGCAGGAACTATATCCATGAAAACAGGCTTCAGAGGCGCAAATTTTGATGTCACCACAGCCTGTGCATCTTCTTCTCACGCAATAGGTGAGGCTTTTCGCAAGATCAAGGACGGTTATCTCGATGCCGCTCTTGCAGGCGGTACAGAAAGCACTAATCAGGAATTCACTTTCGGCGCTTTTGCCAATATGAAGGCACTTACCAAGTGCGATAACCTCGAAAAGGCATCTATTCCGTTTGACAGGGACAGAAGCGGTTTCGTCCTCGGTGAGGGCAGCGCAGTTCTCGTGCTTGAGGAATATGAACACGCAAAGGCAAGAGGCGCTAAGATATATGCTGAAATTGCAGGCTACGGCGCAACCTGTGACGGCTACCACATGACATCACCTATGCCGTCGGGAGAAGCCGCAGGAATGGGCATGACTCTTGCAATGCAGGAGGCAGGTCTTGAACCGTGCGATGTGGACTACATCAATGCACACGGCACTTCAACAGGTCTCAATGACAAGTATGAAACTGCTGCGATCAAGCTCGCTTTCGGCGATCATGCAAAGAATGTAAAGATAAACTCGACCAAGTCAATGATAGGACATCTTCTCGGTGCGGCTGGTGCTGTTGAGGCTGTCGTATGCGCTAAATCAATTCAGGAGGGCTTCATTCATGCAACCGTGGGACTTGAAAATCCCGATGAATGCTGCGATCTTGACTACTGTAAAGACGGAAATATCCAGCAGACTATAAGAGCGGCACTGTCAAATTCTCTCGGATTCGGCGGTCATAATGCTACTCTCTGCTTTAGAAAAATAGAGGAATAACAGCAAAAGGAGGATATATGATGAGCGAAATTTTCGGTATGATAGATCTTGAGACTATCGAAAAGCTTGCGGGTATCGTAAGCAAAAATGAGCTTTCAGAGCTTTCGCTTTCTGACGGTGACAAGACAATTACTGTGAAGGGCAAGAAAAATGTTGTCTATGAGTCGCAGACACAGAAAAATGTAAAACCTGTAATAGAATCAGATGATGAGGATAATGATAATGAGGACGAGGGAAATGTTGTAAGATGCCCTATCGTAGGCACTTTCTATGCTTCTCCTTCACCTGACAAGCCGCCTTTCGTAAACGTTGGCGACAGAGTAAGCAAGGGCGATGTTCTCATGATAATCGAGTCGATGAAGCTTATGAATGAGATACAGTCGGAATTTGACGGCGTTGTTCAGAGCATTCTCGTTTCAAACGGTCAGACTGTTGAGTACGATCAGCCTATCATGATAATCAAGTAATTGACCGCTGATATTGGAGGATCGCAAAATGGCAGAAATTCTCATGAATAAGGAACAGATAATGGAGATCATTCCTCACCGTGACCCTTTTCTTCTCATTGACGAGATAGTTGACATGGAAGTCGGCGTTAAGGTCCACGCAAGGAAATATATCAAAGAGGACGATTTCTGGTTTAAGGGACATTTTCCTGATTATCCCGTAACTCCGGGCGTTCTCATTGTTGAAATGCTTGCACAGGCTGGAGCTGTATGTATGCTCTCCAAGCCTGAATATAAGGGTAAACTCGGTCTTTTCGGAGGCATTGACAAGGCTAAGTTCCGCAGACAGGTAGTCCCCGGCGATGTTCTTGACCTTGAGGTCGAGATGATACGTCAGAGAGGCCCTGTGGGTACGGGCAGTGCTCTCGCTTCCGTCAACGGTCAGAAGGCTGTTTCATGCGAGATAACTTTTGTTATCGCTGACAGGGAGAAGGATGAGTAAGCTATGTTCAAGAAAATTCTTATCGCCAACAGAGGCGAGATAGCTGTCCGCATAATAAGAGCCTGCCGTGAGATAGGCATTCTCAGCGTTGCAGTATACTCTACGGCTGACCGCTCATCTCTCCATGCACAGATAGCCGACGAAGCAGTCTGCATAGGGCCGTCCGAGACCAAGGACAGCTACCTTAATATGAATGCTCTCGTTCAGGCGGCTCTGAATACGGGTGCAGAGGCTATTCACCCGGGATTTGGCTTTCTTTCGGAAAATGCGGATTTTGCAAGGCTCTGCGAAAAGCACGGCATTGTTTTCATAGGCCCGTCATACCATTCAATTGAAATGCTCGGTGACAAGGCTGCCGCAAAGGAGACCATGAAAGCCGCCGGAGTTCCTGTAATTCCCGGTTCTGACGGCGCAGTACGCACAGTTGATGAAGCACGAAAAATAGCCGATAAGGCTGGCTATCCCGTACTTGTAAAGGCAAGCGCAGGCGGCGGCGGCAGAGGTATTCGCCGTGTCGATACGCCTTATGAGCTTGAAGCAAAGATGACTGCCGCACGTCTTGAAGCTAAGAATTTCTTCGGCGATGATGCGGTATACATCGAAAAACTGCTGATAAATCCGCACCATGTTGAAATACAGATAATAGCTGACCAGCACGGCAACTATATTCATCTCTGTGAGCGTGACTGCTCAATGCAGAGACGCAACCAGAAAATACTGGAAGAATGTCCAAGCCCTATCGTAAATGCCGATCTTCGTGCAAGAATGGGAAAAGCCGCTGTTACTGCCGCAAAGCAGTGCGGATATTATAACGCAGGTACTATTGAATTCCTCGTAGACGAAAAACGTGACTTCTATTTCATGGAAATGAACACGAGAATACAGGTCGAACACCCGATAACCGAGGAAGTTACGGGATTTGACCTTGTAAAGGCACAGATAGAAATTGCCGCAGGTCTGCCGCTCCAGCTTACGCAGGACGATATCGTTATGCGTGGCCATGCGATAGAATGCCGCATTAATGCAGAAAACCCTGAACTCAATTTCAGGCCGTCTCCCGGAACAATTACTTCTCTCTATATGCCGGGCGGCCCCGGAATAAGAATTGACAGCTCGGTTTACCAGAACTATACTATCACACCTTACTATGACTCAATGATAGCCAAACTCATTGCACACGGCTCAGACAGAAACGATGCTATCAATAAAATGAGATGGGCACTTTCTGAATTTATCGTAGAAGGAGTTGACACGAATATCGAGTTCCAGCTCGGTATCATCAAAAACTCCGATTTCAGAAACGGAAAATATGATATCGGTTTCCTCGACCGGTATATGCAGTCTAAGAAAAAGTGAACGGTGAAGAAGATTGTTAGAAGATATTTTTAAAGTAGTCACCAAGCGTTTCAACGACGGTGACAAAGAAGAATACAAGCCTCCGATGTTCAAGTGTCCGAGATGCAGCCAGACAAGCCCCCTCATAAGATATGAGGAGCTTCATCGTGTGTGCCCTCAGTGCAACTACCACGGCAGACTGTCAGCCGCAGAGCGCCTTGCAATAACTGTTGACAAGGACAGTTTCCGTGAGATGTATAAGGATATGAAAGGTACTGATCCTCTCGAATTTCCTGATTACAAGGAAAAACAGTCTGAACTCAGCGACAGTATAGGCATAAATGACGCTGTAGTTGTCGGTACGGCTACGATCAAGGGTACGCCCGTAATGCTCGGCATAATGGATTCACGCTATATGATGGGCTCAATGGGCAGTGTCGTGGGCGAAAAGATAACCCGTGCATTTGAGTATGCAACCGAGAAGGGACTGCCTGTTATCATGTTTACGGCATCAGGCGGCGCACGTATGCAGGAGGGGATTGTATCACTCATGCAGATGGCTAAGACATCGGGAGCGGTACAGCTTCACAGCGAGGCAGGCGGACTCTATATATCTGTCATGACAGACCCTACAACAGGCGGTGTTACGGCAAGTTTTGCATCTTTAGGGGATATTATAATCGCCGAGCCGAAGGTTCTCATAGGATTTGCGGGCAGACGTGTCATCGAAGGCACTATCCGCCAGAAACTCCCCGAGGACTTCCAGCTTGCTGAATTCATGCACGAAAAAGGCTTTGTGGATATGATCGTTGAGCGCAGAAAGCTGAAAAGCGTTTTATCGCATCTGCTGAAGCTCCACGGCTTCTATCCGCAGTCAGCATCGGAAAAGGAGGTCTGAGCAATGGGCGATAAAAGAACGGCATGGGAACGTCTGCAAATCATCCATGCAAAGGGCAGACCGACTGTAAAAGAGTATATCCCGATGATATTCACGGATTTCTATGAGATGCACGGCGACCGTCTCTATGGCGACGACAAGGCTATCATAGGCGGCATAGGCAGGCTCAACGGCAGACCTGTGACCATAATCGGTGAGGTCAAGGGACGTGATATAAACGAGAATAAGGCGTGCAATTTCGCAATGCCGCATCCGGAGGGCTACAGAAAGGCTCTGAGGCTTGCAAGACAGGCTGAGAAATTCCACAGACCTATCATATGCTTTATAGATACTCCCGGCGCATTCTGCGGCGTAGCGGCTGAGGAACGTGGACAGGGCGAGGCTATTGCAAAGAATATTGCTGAATTCACGACACTTCGTACACCGATAGTTTCCATCGTGCTTGGCGAAGGCGGAAGCGGCGGCGCACTTGCTCTCGGCGTATGCGATGAACTTGCAATGCTGGAGAATGCAGAGTATTCTGTACTGTCACCAAGAGGCTTTGCAAGCATACTCTGGAAGGACGCTTCAAGAGAACAGGAAGCAAGCGAAATTATGCGAATTACTGCGGAAGATATGGTTCGTTTCGGTGTTGCAGAGAAGATAATTCCTGAACCTCTCGGAGGGGCACATAACGATTTAGACAAAATTTCGGAAAATATACACGAATATTTGTCACAAAAAATTCCCGAAAAATGCAAAAAAGATATTGACGTTTTGCTGAAAGAACGTTATACTAAGTTTAGAAAAATCGGAGCTTTCATTGAGTAACGATTTTAATGAAATATAATGGAGGACAAAATAATGATTTTTGAAAAGCTCAAGGATATTATTGCAGAACAGCTCAGTGTAGAACCTGATGAAATTTCCATGGATTCCGATATTCAGGAAGACCTCGGTGCTGATTCACTTGATGTAGTAGACCTTATCACAACAATAGAGGACGAATTTGACCTCTCTATCCCTGATGAGGCTGTAGAGGAGATCAAGACAGTCGGCGATATCGTTAACTACGTTGAGAAAAACGCAGAAGCTGAATAATTATTGCATAATATGCATAGGGCGGCAGATATTGCCGCCTTTTTGTTTTTGCGGCGGAGAAAATTCCGCTCGCCCATGTTGTACTGCATAAATATACAAAAAAACGCCGCAGTGTTGCTTCACTGCGGCGTAAGCATTATATTCTGTTTGCGTCGAGATAGTACTTATCATCGATCGAACGAAGAATACCGTCGGACATCAGCATCGATGTAATCTGACTGAATGCACCCGGATTTCTGATGCCTGCCTCTGCGAAAGTAAGGGCAGTGTCCTTTGTAAGAGCGCCCTCTCGCTCAAAGCATCTGATAACCTTCATCTTTCTCATTAATGGAATAATAGCCATAAAATCAACCCCCATATTCTTTATTTTTTCACTTTTTTAACGGTAAAATTCGTCAGCGCATAGTTCATGCATTACCGTACCCCGTTGTGAATTTTCATTCACGTTTATCTGTTGTGGATAGTATATCACAGTATATTAGAAATGTCAATAGGTTTATATGATAAAATACCTCACAAAGAAAAGTAACTATCTTTGTGCATTTTTATTATTTATGTTCAGGGGGTATTTTGGGGTATTTTTTATACATTCTGGACTTGAAATTTGCTTTAAAGCAGTGAATTATCCTTGCTGTATTAATTCTATATGCTATTATTTGATGCAATTTTCAACAAATCCAAAAAAGCAAGAAAACGGAAGAAAATATAAGAATTGGGGAGATATATTCAAAAAAATCTGCAAAAAATCACACAAACGGCTTAAATCGTCTACTGTTCACACTTGAAGTTCATGTGAACTTATGTTATAATCATACCATCATGTGAGAGGAGGTTAAGACCGTGAACAGACTTATTCCCGGTACAACATTAAAATTCACTGAACAGGCTCGAAATTCGGCTTTCTCAATGATTTCTCCTGTTCTTGAAGCTACAGGCGGGCTTACTCTTTCACAGCTCTCTAAGCTGACAGGTCTGGAAGGAACTACCATTCAGAACTGGATCAAGCGAGGCTGGGTTTCGTCCACTAAAGGCAAGAAGTACGACAAACAGCAAGTGCTGAGAATTCTTCTCATCAATATGCTGCGAAATGCAATGAAGCTTGATGATATCGTAAGACTTATGGAGTATGTAAACGGCGACGTTGAAGATACTTCGGATGATATCGTCGCAGAGGACTTGCTCTACAATATCCTTTGCAGAATAATCTTCAAAGCAGAAGACGAGGGAGCTTTCGTTCCCGAGATCGTCGAGGAGCTTGTTGCTCAGGAGGTTGACGAATACAAGGATGAGATAACCGATGTTCAGAAACTGAGAAAGGCTATGTACGTCATGATCATGGCTTACAGAAGCGGCTATCTGAAAGGCGAAATGGAAAAAGGAATGGAGGTAATATTGTCTGAGATGCAGTAATGATGACAGATGCAGACTTAACAGATTTTCATATGAGCTTTTAATGCTTATAATCAACGAAATGCTGTAAGACATCTGTTTAATAGGGACAATGGGAAATGAAGGCTGAATGGTCTGCACGGGGAATAAGACAGACCGCTTCATCTGACCATAAAATAGGGATTCAGCGGCGGATGTTCAGGGGTGAGCGGAAACCGAGGGATTAAATTCAGAGGAAAAACCTCAGGGGTAAAAAAGTGTTCATTTGTTAAACTAAGTGATGTGGGGAATATCACAAACGGGGGAAAATATCATGAGGGATTATCGGGAAAATTCAGTATCAGATGTTATAGTTGGTGTTTTAGGAGTTGTTATTAAGGGCATCGTTAATGTTGTGAAGTTTATTTTCAGAAATATTTTCGATATTCTTGATATACTCATAGATTGTTTGTAAAGCATCTGTTCAGAAAAGTTCAAAGATGAAAGTTCAGGGGTGGACGGACATCTGAAGATATGAACTCAGGGGTAAAAATTAGTGGAAAATAAGAATTAAGTGGATTATCACAGAAGGGAAAAACCATGAGGAAAAACCGAAGAAAGTCTATTTCAGATGCAGCGATCGATGTTGTTGGATGCCTTATTGAGGCGATTATTGACCTCGTTGACATTATCATCGACTAAGATTACTCATTTGTCACCTATATGGATGGAATGGCAAAGGAAATAAGATCTGATGAAATCAAAACACTATAAACGTTTTGCACACGGCAGAACGCTGATAAGGAATTATGGGACAAGTTTTACGGCAGAATAGCGTAGGACAGATATAGGAAAAAACGATGGCTGAGGTCAGGGGTGGCTGAGGCTGTCAGGGGAATAAGTCTGACAAAGTTCAGGTGACATTCAAGTTGGGGACATAACGGTCAAAACCTTCAGGCGGAAGTCGGGGGACAGGATGCCTCACAGGTATAAAAGTGAAAATAAGGAAAAAACGTGGTTCAGAGTCTGGGGAGACTCGGACTGCGGGGAAAACACGACATAATATATCAGACATAAACGGGATTATAAATGCGGCTGAGTTTTGGGGAAAACAAGGACGCATGGGGAAAGACATAATTCAAGTGACAAAAACAGGGATTAAAACGTGGCTGAGGTTGGGGAACTAAGGTCACAGGGGAAAAAAGTTACCACCAAAAAAGGGATTATAAATGCGGCAGAGTTTTGGGGAAAACAAAGCGGCATGGGGAAAGACGCAATTCAAGTGACAAAAACAGGGATATGCTGTGGCTGTGGTTGGGGAACTAAGGTCACAGGGGGAAAAACATCAACCAATACAAAAGAGGATGGATGAAAGGCGGCTTGGTACGGGGAAAACCGAGCCGCACGAAAAAGAATGATCAAAGTGACAAAAGGGATCAAAAACGTGGCTGAGGTTTGGGGAAATCAAGGTCACAGGGGAAAAGAAGTTACCACCATAAACGGGGATAAATGCGGCAGAGTTTTGGGGAAAACGAAGCTGTATGGGGAAAGACATAATTAAAGCGACAGAAAGTCACATGGCTGAGGTTGGGGAACCAAAGTCACATAAGAAAAAGGATAAAAGAAAGTTTAAATAAGAAAAGAAAGTTGAAATGCGGCTGAGATTTGGGGAAATCAAAGCTGTACGGATAAGACACAGCAAGAGCGACATAATTGGGGTACATGATTAAGGATTTATAAGCGGCGGCAGTTGTCAGGGGTGACAAGCCGTCGGGGGGCATTCAAAAATGGGGCATGATTAAGGATTGTCAGGAAGCGCCGCACATTTTCCGTGTGGTGCTTCCTTGACTTTTTTTATGTATTATGATATAATCGGAAAAGCGGTTTGAAAAGCTTCATGCTGAGTAGATCAAAAGGGAATCAGGTCAGAATCCTGAGCAACCACCATTACTGTATTTGACGAGATGAGAACGTGTGCCATTGGATTTTATCCGAGAAGGTGTTCTTTTGCAGAGCTGTCTGCAAATCATAAGTCAGGAGACCTGCCGCTGTTATTAAGGCAACACCGCACAAAGCACGTCTGACGACTTTGTACGTCATAAACTTG
>JAKSQT010000050.1 GCA_024403995.1 Ruminococcus sp. | reverse complement strand
TACAAGTTTATGACGTACAAAGTCGTCAGACGTGCTTTGTGCGGTGTTGCCTTAGTTGGTGGAGCAATAGTAAAAAACAGATAGATGCAGTGCATAGCTGCTTTTTCTCATAATGGGTTTTTAGAGATGCCCATATGTATTATTTTTATAAAAACTATTGAAATATTGCAAAAGAAGTGATATAATATTTATATCTTATAATTTTATGGAAATTGCCTGAACGGGAATGGGTATATTTCCGACATATGTACTATTTTTTGCAATAGCGAGGTTTAATTTATGGAAAACAAACCAACTGAACAATATTCATGGAACGATATAGCCGAAATCATACGTGAGGAGATAGACGCAGTTTTTATCGTGGATGCTGAATCAAACTCATACAGAGCCATTCTCCAAAAGGGAATCTTTGCCGATATGTTTGAAAAAAGCGGCAAATACCATGACATTATTGAAAAGCTGTGGTTTCACTTCAACAACAGTTCTGATGCAATTACCGAGGATTATCATGTTTTCGTCCCTACTTTCGGAAAATTCAGCGGAAAATACAGCAAAAAGCTCACTCTTTTCTTCAACGGCACACCTCATGCTGTTCAGATGATGCTTTATCCTCTGCATGATTCTGACAAGTATCTCATTATTCTTGACGAACTTGACAATAGTGAGTATATTCAGGAATTCATCACCAAGGAAAAAATTAACAGCATCCAGAACACTTATCTCTTCTCCATGTACGTTGACCTTATTAAAGATACTACGAGCAGTATAAGTGTTACCGAAATTTCCGACGAACCTATGAATGCCTCCGAACTTTCATATACACAGTGGCGGCTCATGATCGTGAATATGATTTTTCCGGAAGATCAGACTGCATTTCTTGAAAAGACTGCCCCTGACTACCTGAAAAAGAATCTTCTTCCGGGCAGAACTGCTTCTTTTGACTGTCAGATGCAGAACCTTGAAGGCGTTTATATTTGGGTAAAACTCATTTTCAGCCGTGTTGAAACTCATGACGAGGACGATTTCAGATTTGTTTTCATGGTACAGAATATACACGAAAGCACTGTTGAACTTATGTCCACACTGAAAAAATACGAGGAGCTTGCTTCAAAAGATCCGCTTACCGGTATCTATAACCGAAGAAGGACTGAGACTGAATTATATAAGGCTATCAGCTTCAAAAAAGATACTCAGCAGCCGTTGTCAGTTATCATGATCGACCTTGACCACTTCAAGAACGTAAACGATACATACGGTCATTCCGCCGGTGATGATGTTCTGAAACAGCTTGCCAAGATCGCCGTTGATTATCTCAAAAAATACAATATCAAATTCGGCAGATGGGGCGGCGAAGAATTTCTTGCTGTATGCCTCGGCATAAAACTTGATGAAGCTGTTTCGATAGCTGAAAAATTCCGTCTGCTCATTGCAGATACACCTTTTAAAACTGTCGGAAATTTCACTTGCAGCATCGGCGTTACCGAAGTCAAGGAAAATGAGGAAGCCACTAATGCTTTTGAACGTGTTGATGAAGCTATGTACCTCGCCAAATCTTCGGGCAGAAACTGCGTAAAAATAAAATAATGCAACCCCTTTTTACACGAAAGCTGAGGAAGAATGAATACACCTGATAATTTTAATTTGAATACAGATGACCACAAGCCTTTAGTGGTCTGCGAAAGCGAATCACCTGTCTGCAATATGCAGGCTTTTGTCGAGAAAAGTGACTCGACCTATTATTTCTATCTCTTTGAACCTATCAAAAAGACCATGAAAGTGTGCTGGATATGCAACAGAAAACCTGCGCCGCTGACTTTTGATCCCGATTCAATGAAAAACGGCAATGCTCCCATGATGACTGCCGACTCAATATGCCATGCTGCCGGAGGTATCGACCTTGATGATAAAAATCTCTCTATAGTATGGTTTGAACAGGGCACTTCTGCCGCCCTTCTCTGCGGAGACGAACTTATCTGCGTCATTCCCGAATGGAGCGGCTACAAGGATTTCCACGGCTATTCAAAATATGCTGTCGGCACCGGAAGATACGCATGGGAAATGAAAAATGCCGCTGACAGCCTTATGCTGCGTGTCGAAAAAGGCAGAAAGCTATGGCATAACTTCGGAACTATTGCAGCTTCAAGAAAATATATGATGAGTCAGCTCCCTGAAGTGCTTAAATTTCTCAGCGTTCACGGCAATGACTTCGATATCAGCAAAAATCGTTTTCCGACCAAAGCTGTAGTTTCAGGTTCACGGAATAATACCTGTTACTGCCTGACTATCGGCGCAAGCCTTGCGGCTATGCCCAATATTGAGATGTATGTCGGTGAAAAATATACTGATTATCAGCGCACTGAATTCGGATTTGCAGCCGGCTCAAAATTCCGTCAGCTCCTCCAGCCTATGGCAGGCGTTCTCGGAAACTATACCGAATATCCGTGGAATGAATATACGTTTTTTGCACACGGACATACTATCCCGTTCAGCAAACTAAAAGGCTTCGAGGCTGTGCTTTTCGTAAATCCTGATATGACTGACGGCATCGAAAAGCCTGTATATCCACGTTTTCAGGACGGAACAAAAGTCAATCTCCTATGGATCGTTCCGCTTACAAAAGCTGAATATGATTTTGCCGTTGAACATGATGCAGAAACAATGCTCAGCCGTGCCAAAAATATCAATACTCTCCATATTTTTGACGGCAGCCCGAAATTCAATATATAATGACATCTCTAAAAAACCCTTCTGAGAAAAAACGTTTTTCAGAGATGCCCATGAAATATAAAATCAGCATTGAAATATATGCTGATTTCAGCGTGTCAAAAAACTTATTTGGGGACGTCGAGGACGCCGTCCCCTACAAATACATTAACGAAGAATAGCTGAATTGTAGGGGCTGGCGTCCTCGACAGCCCTTGTTTAACGAAATAATTTCGACTTTTTAAACAGACTGAAATCAGCATTGAAATATATGCTGATTTGTGTTATAATAAACACATACGACAGAAAGTCTATGTCGTCTTTGAAAGAAGGAGAAAACAAATATGAATATGAATTTTAAATGCAAGCTTCCGATTCCAAAGGAAGTCAAGGAACAGTACTCTGTTTCCGCTGAAACACAGAAGATCATCGATGAAAGAAACAAACAGATAGCAGATGTCATTACAAGTGCTGATGACAGAATGCTCCTCATAATCGGTCCTTGCTCTGCTGACCACGAGGACAGTGTTATTGACTATATCAGCCGTCTGAAAACAGTTCAGGAAAAGGTCAGCGACAAGATACTCATTGTTCCACGTATCTATACAAACAAGCCAAGAACTACCGGCAAAGGCTACAAGGGTATGCTCCACCAGCCTGACCCTGACAAAGAGCCTGATATGTACAAAGGTATCGTTGCCATAAGAAAGCTCCACCTCCGTGCAATAGAGGAAACAGGCTTCACCTGTGCCGACGAAATGCTTTACCCCGAAAATCACAGATATCTCAATGATCTGCTCGGATATGTAGCTGTAGGCGCTCGCTCTGTTGAAAACCAGCAGCACCGCCTTACCGCAAGTGGTCTGAATATTCCTGTTGGTCTGAAAAATCCGATAAGCGGAAGCATCAACGTCCTCATGAATTCAATTGAGGCTGCACAGGCTTCACATACTTTCCTCTACAGAGGATGGGAGGTCAGCACTAACGGTAATCCGCTTGCTCACGCCATTCTCAGAGGCTTTGAAAACCACCACGGTCAGAGTATGCCGAACTATCACTATGAAGATCTTATTCTCCTCGCTGATATGTACGCTCAGA
Organism: Ruminococcus sp.; assembly: GCA_024403995.1. Taxonomy (GTDB): domain Bacteria; phylum Bacillota; class Clostridia; order Oscillospirales; family Ruminococcaceae; genus Ruminococcus. The sequence continues at coordinate 14,808 of JAKSQT010000050.1, read as the reverse complement.
AGGGATTTACCAATCCTGCCGCTATCATAGATACCAATCACAGCAACTCAGGAAAGCATCCGTTTGAACAGCCACGTATCCTCAAGGAAGTCCTCAATAACTGCCGCTATAACAACGATATCAGAAAGCTTGTCAAGGGCTTCATGATCGAAAGCTATATCGAGGACGGCTCTCAGAAAATCGATGAGCACATCTACGGCAAATCCATCACCGACCCATGTCTTGGTTGGGAAAAGACCGAAAGACTCATTCTTGAAATGGCTGATATGCTTTGATGCAGCTCTACCATAATAAAAAACAGCCGCATTTCCAAAAGGAATGCGGCTGTTTTCTGTTTGTACAATTATTGATTATTCAGCTTCTGTTGTAGCTTCTTCAGCATCTTCAGCTTCAACCTCAACTTCATCCATGTCGAGGTCTTTATCAGTGTCTTCTTCAGCCATGCCGCTGAATGCCTGATACATGCCGGCTACCATGATAAAGCCTGAATCTACCTTCCACTCACCATTGATATGAACAACATACATATCCATATCAAAGCTGCCGTTTGAACTGAATGACATACTGCCTTCGCCGTCTTCAATTTCAGATGATGTTTCAGCAGAAGTCTCAGATGACATACTGAATGCATAAAGGCCATCAATTGTGAACTTGTCAGCAGCATCTGTTACGCCTTCGCCTTCCTCAGCAAAAAATGCAATTGCATCACTTGCAAGGAAATCATTAAACATCTTAGCCTGTGAGTTATAGCAACGTGGCTCACCGAATACTGTATTTGAGTAATCCTGCTTAACAACGATTGTATTTTCATCGCCGGTCTCACCCTTTAAAAGTGCAACAAGCTCTTCTTTTGTGCCTTCCTTTCCTGTTGCTATGTACTGGAGTAAATCAACATCAGTTAAGTCAACCATTGTCTCATAGTCATCTGCCTTTAAAGCAGTTTCATATGCAGCGATGATATCCTTTACTTCCTGAAGTTCTTCTTCGCTTGCAGGTTCTTCTTCCTCAGGCTCACCTTCGCCTATTTCCTCAGCCTCAGTTGTAGTTTCAGCTTCAGTAGCTTCCTCAGTTGTCTCAGCCTCTGTTGTTTCAGCAGCAGTTGTTTCTTCAACAGAAGATTCCTTTGTTTCGTTGTCTGCCTTGCCGCATCCTGCAAAAATCATAGATAATGCAAGAACTCCGGCTAACATCTTTGTCTTTTTCATAATTTAAACCTCTCTTTTCATATCTGCGGCAAACGTGTTTATGCCGCCAAAAGCAACGATGCACGATTTTTTGTGCTGCGTTGTCATATGTTATTATATCAGCTTTATTCCTCATTTGCAAACACTTTCGCAAATTTTCACATTCATTATTTTTAGCAAACTATCATGCTAATTCTTTGTTTTTCTCATGTATTCTTTATTTTTCGTTCCAAGTCATACGAATATATTTCAGCGTTATAATTAAAAATGCAATCGGATTTAAGATAAATTCTATACAATTCACTGCACAAAATCCACAAAAATAAATTCTGATATTCAGCAAAATAACGAATCATCATTTCTACATCAGCTTTATGACTGCAATCCATTTTTTCTTTATATCGAAAGTATTGGGCACCTCTACCCCCCCCTTCTGAGAAAAAACGTTTTTATAGAGACGCCCTAAAGTATCAGAATAACGGCTTGAAAAAGGGAAATATTGCGCTTTCTCCCTCAAAGGCTGATGAACTGAAAAAGCGCATCATCGATTATTTCGGGCTTGATACTTCATGTCCGTGTGACAATTTCGCCAGTAAATTCGGCGGAATTACCCGCAGCCAATATATTGAGCTTGCAAATGAGCGTTTCAGATAAGAAAAAGCGGCAGACCTGTTATGAACTGCCGCTTATTTTTATTCAACTGTATATTTTTCCATATCAAGCCTGAAAATCAGTTCATTTCTCTCATAGCATTCGCCGCTGCTGTAGAAATATTCCACTCCTTTTACAAGCATTTCGCCGTTTTTATAATAGACTGAACACCATTCAACACGCCGTTCATCGGTTTTTGCAGGCTCGTTCACTGTATTCATAAGCACGCCGTTTTTGTCATAAACAAAAATAGTATGATGCTTTTTCCCTGATTTATCGGCATTATTAGCAAGCACTGCAAGCTTTTGTTCCGGACAGTACAGGTCTGCCGTCACCAGACTGCATTCAGGCAAGATTTCATTTCCGTTGAAGGTCATTCTGTCCTGCCCTGAAATGACAGAAAATACCTCCCTGCCCTCTTTGTCAAAGCATTTTCTCGTGTAACCTTCTGCATCTGAAACAACAGAAATATATGTATCATCAAGCTTGATCGCATTATAGAAGTTTTCCACATTCACGATCGTCTTTCTCTCATCTTCTATAATTGTAAAACCGCTTTTGTCCTCATGATTTTTGATCTGCATAGTTATCCGTCTCTCTTTCTTCAAACTGTTCCTTATTTATATTCTTACATATTTTCCACATTTTGTCAAGCCATAAATATACATAAACCAATTATAGCATGAAATGTTATAAATATAGTACAATGTGTCATTGACCATTTTACTTTGTTTTGCTACAATTATATAAAAGATTTTATTGCTCCACCAACTAAAACTTGCCGTCAATACTTGTTAAAAATCCAGTTTCTCTGTGTCTTTTAGCAATGCTTAATTGGTGGAGCAATATTCGGGAGTGATTACTATGTTCAAAAAAATATTTGCAGCAGCTATGACAGGATTATTTCTGCTTTCAGGCTTTGATTTTTCAGGAATATCCGCTTATGCTGTCTCTCATGCACGTGTCTCAGTCCATGACCCGTCTGTCGTGAAGGATGTTCAGACAAACAAATATTACGTTTTCGGCTCACATATCGAGGCTGCACGTTCCAATGATCTCATAAACTGGCAGAGCTTTGCAAACGGCTATACCACGCCAAATAACGTTGAATTCGGCAATCTTTCATCCAATCTGAAAAAAGCCTTTGACTGGAGCGGTGAAAATCTTGAAGACTGCGAGGGCGGCTTTGCTGTATGGGCACCTGATGTTGTATGGAATCCAGATTATGTCAATTCAGACGGCTCAACAGGTGCTTACATGATGTATTTCTGCACATCTTCCACATATATACGCTCTGTTATAGGATACGCTGTTTCAAAAAATATCGAAGGGCCTTATACTTTTGTTGATACTTTGATATATTCAGGATTTACAGGCAATGACCAGTATGTCAGAAGCTCTACGAAAAACGTTAACAAAAAGTATACTTCAACAAACATCGACGAACTGATGGCATCGGGCGAAGTTGCTTTCAATAACAGTTGGTTCAGCAATAACAACTTCAATAATCAGCTTTTCCCGAATGCCATTGACCCGAATATCTATTTTGATACCGACGGCAGAATGTATATGAGCTATGGTTCGTGGTCAGGCGGAATTTTCTCCCTTGAGATCGACAAAAAAACAGGAAAATGCATTCACCCGAAATCAGGAAATACCGCTGACGGACGAATGATCGACAGCTACTTCGGCACAAAAATATCGGGCGGCTACGGCAAATCAGGCGAAGGCCCATTTATTGAGTACAATCCCGATACAGGCTACTACTATCTATGGGTAACTTACGGCGGCCTTACAGCTCAGGGCGGCTATAATATGCGTGTTTTCCGTTCGCAGTCCCCTCAAGGCCCGTTTAAGGATGCCGCAGGCAACAACGCCGTCCTTTCAGCAAATTCAAATCTCGACAGCGTCGGTCTTAAAGTAATGGGCAACTACAAATTCAGCACACTGGATACTGCTTACATGGCAGGCGGTCACAATTCTGTTCTGCATGACGACGACGGAAAATGGTATCTCGTCTACCACACACGCTTTAACGGCGGTACGGAGTATCACGAAGTCAGAGTACATTCCATGCAGTTCACAACAGACGGCTGGTGCGTTGTCTCACCTTTTGAATACAGCGGCGATATTATCGATACAACAGGCTATGAATCGGCAGATATTGCTGGTACATATGAATTTGTCAATCACGGAAATGACACGGATAAAACCATTCACAGCAGCAGCAATATCACCCTTTCAGCCGACGGAAAAATTTCAGGAGCTGTCAGCGGAACATGGCGTGAACTTCCGGATTCTGCCGATGCAGTGCTGAATATCGGCGGTCAGGAATATCACGGAAAATTTCTTGCTGCCCAGAACGAAAAAGGCACAAAGGTAATGTCATTCACTGCCGTAGGAAGCAATAATCAGACAATCTGGGGCAGCAAAACCACTGCTTTCAGCGGCAATGCACGTTCCCCGCTAAGTATCTGGAACGGTGCTGACGGAAGTAAATTCAGACTGAAAAATGTCAACAGCGGACTCTATATGACGGCGGTCTCAACTGACTCAGGCGCTAATGTTGAACAGAGCGAAAACGGCACTATATGGACTTTCCGTGATGCAGGTGACGGTTATTACAGCATATATACCGACAACGAAACACTGCTTGATGTCACATCAAAGAAAACCGCAAACGGCACGAATATTGCGCTGTATACCCTTACAGGCGGCGACAATCAGAAGTATCAGCTTACTGAAAATCCTGACGGTTCAGTAAAGATACGCACCAAAGTAACAAACGGATCAAGCTGTGTAGAGGTTGTTGACGGTAAAACAGAAAGCGGTGCAAATATTCAGGAATGGGAAGTAAACGGCTTCAACTGTCAGGACTGGATAATGGAGGAGGTCATTCCCGAACCGCAGAAAATTATCGGCGATATTAATGCAGACGGCGAATTATCCATTGCTGACCTTGTTATGATGCAGTCTTATCTCCTCGGAAACGGCAGCATTACCGATGCAGAAGCCGCTGACCTCTGCTCTGACGGAGAGATCGATGTTTTTGACCTGATGATCCTGCGCAGTCTTTTCTGAGATACAAAGCTGATGTACGTTATTGTGCATCAGCTCAGTCTGTTGAAAAAGTCGAAATTATTTCGTTAAGCAAGGGCTGTCGAGGACGCCAGCCCCTACAATTCAGCTATTCTTCGTTAATGCATTTGTAGGGGACGGCGTCCTCGACGTCCCCAAATAAGTTTTTTGACACGCTGAGCTGATGTACGTTATTGTGCATCAGCTTTTTTATGCATGATATAGTGCTATATATGTGCCTATAATTTGTTATATATATTTTTTTAAACAGCAATTGACAAAGCAAATATAAAATGATAAAATAATAGCAAAGTTCCGGAAAAATATGGAAATATATTTTTTCAGAACTAATTTATTTAATAAGGATGGGTAAAAATATGAAAATCAAAAAAACTATCGCAATGATCATGGCACTCGCTTTTGTCGGCACCGCTTTCATGGCAAACGGAAGTTCCTTCGCAAAGCCTTCCGTGACTGCTTATGCCGCAGAAGAGGAACTTGAATTTGAGGGTGAAGTCTTAGTCGACGGCATTGACTATGATGTTAAATCCAATCATGTCGTTCTTCTTGACTGTCAGGATTCGGTCAAGGGTGAGGTTATTATCCCTGATACTATCAAAGGCAGACCTGTTACTGTGATCAGGGAAAATGCTTTTGAAAGCTGTTCTTCACTTGAAAAAATTGAACTGCCGCAGTCTGTTAAAGAGATCGGTGATAATGCTTTTTTATGGTGTACATCACTTAAAGAAGTGGTCATTCCTGACGGCGTTGAAAAAAATCGGTGAAAGCCTTTTCTATGAAGATACTGCTCTTGAAAAGGTCACTATCCCGTATATAGGCACTTCTCCCGATGATAACACCACAGATCTCGATCATCTGTTTTTCGGTCATTTACAAGGATACCAAATGTCAGATCCGGAAACCAATGAAGTCGTTTATGACAGAAATACCGATGAAAAATATCTCAAAAGTGAAGAAGGTATATTTATTCCGAAGTCTTTCACTAATCTTATTGTCACCAACACTGAGAAAATTCCTGACAACGCTTTTTATGGCATTGTTTCTCTTAAATCAATTACTCTGCCGGATAATGTCAAATCTATCGGTGGCAGTGCATTCGGTCACTGTGAATCACTTGTGGATATCCACATTCCTGACACTGTCACAGAAATTGGCGGAAATGCATTTATCAAATGTAAATCTCTTAAAACTATCAATATCCCTGCAGGGCTTACAAAATTATCATACGGTATTTTCGGTGCGTGTGAATCGCTTGACATCAAGGATTTCAAGATACCGGACAAGATCACCTATATCGGAGACAGTGCTTTTTCAGGCTGTAAATCAATGAATTTCGGCAGTCTTGTCATTCCTGAAAGTGTAACTTACATAGGTTCAAGAGCATTCAAGGGCTGTGACGGTCTTACGGAAATATCTTTCCCGTCTTCTTTCGGCAAATACGACAGAACCGAAGGAATATGCTTTGACTGTGCAAATCTTAAAAAAATATCATGTCCTTTATCAAATATCACAGATTTGCTGCATTTTCAGGAAACTCTTTTTATGTCTGATACACTGAAAGACGAAGAAAGATTTTATAAAGTAGCCGGATATATCCCGAAGGCTCTTGAAGAAATCGTCATTACTGACGGAACGGAAATACCGGATCGATTATTTCAGGACTTCACTTCGCTGAAAAAAGTGACACTTCCGGATACAATAACTTCTATCGGCGATTATTCTTTCATGGAGTGTACTTCACTTGAAGAAATCAATCTGCCGGAATCCTTGAAATCAATTGGAATGCAGGCATTTTACAAGTGTAATTCTCTGAAAATAGACAAGCTTACACTGCCTGAGACACTTGAAGTTGGTGATTTTGCATTTTTTAACTGTGATGGTATCAAGTCTTTAGATATCGGTGACAGCTATCTGAGATTCGCATCTGCCGCTATCGGATGCGCAAACCTTGAAGAAATTTCTTTCGGCATTACCGAAAAGGATATTGAAGAAAATCTCCAGCTCAAAGATGCTGTGTTCAACAAGAGGTTTAACATGAATGCTGAATCTGATGAGAGATACTACCACATTGATTCAGACGATACCTATGGCGCATATGTGCCTAAAACATTTGAAAGAGTTATCATCTCCGGCGGCGAAAAGATTTATAGTAAGCTGCTCGCCGGTATCACAAGCATAAAAGAAATTCAAATTGCTGACAGCATAAAGGAAATCGACAAAGAAGCCTTCGCAGACTGCAAAGATGCTGTAATTATCGGCAATACAGGCAGTTATGCCGAAAAATTCGCCAAGGAAAACGGTATGCAGTTCAAAATCCTTGAAGCAAAATCTGCTGAATTTATTCTTGGTGATGTAAACAACGACAAGATCATCGATGCAAGGGATGCTTCTGCGGTTCTCATTGAATATGCACAATCCTCAACTGATGCAGGCGGTTCATTTACCGATGAACAGAAAAAAGCTGCTGATGTAAACAATGACGGAAAAGTCGATGCCCGTGATGCTTCTGATATTCTCAGATTCTACGCTTTATCTTCCGCAAATCAAATCAAGACTCTGGACGAACTTTACAAATAAAAACAGGCTTGTCTCCGGATAATCCGGCGGCAAGCCTGTTTTTTATACCATTTCGCCATTTGCAATGCGTTCTGCAAGGTCATTGAGATATACCCATCTGTCCATTTTTTCAGCAAGCTCTGCTTCAAGCTTTTCCTTTTTATCGGATAATTCCTGCAATTTCACATAATCGGACGAACTGTTGATTATTTCCTTTTCGGTCTGCGCTATATTTTCTTCAAGTGCGGCTATTTCATCATCAATAGTCTCATATTCACGCTGTTCCTTAAAGGAGAATTTCAGGCGTGTTTTGCCTGTATATGTACGTTTTTTCTTCTCGGCAGGCTTTTCGGAATTATCAGAAGATGCCTCTGCATCCGACTTCTTTTTCTCGGAATAATCGCTGTAATTTCCGTTATATCGGTTAATATTTCCGTCGCCGCAAAGCTCCCATATCTCATTTGACATCTTGTCAAGAAAATAACGGTCATGAGATACTGCAATGACAGCACCGCTGAAATTGCTGAGATAATCTTCAAGAATTGTCAGCGTTGCAATATCAAGGTCATTTGTCGGCTCGTCAAGAAGAAGAATATTCGGCGCTGTCATGAGAATTTTCAGCAGATAAAGCCTTTTTCTCTCGCCGCCTGAAAGTTTCTCTATTCTGCTCCACTGAAGTTCAGGCGTAAAAAGAAAGCGTTCAAGCATTTGCGATGCTGTAACCGTTCCGTCGGGAGTGTGGATAATATCAGCCGTGTCACGTATATATTCAATAACTCTCTGTGAAGGATCCATGCTTTCACATTCCTGCGAAAAATAGCCGATAATTACAGTATCTCCAAGTGTCACACTGCCGCTGTCGGGACGTATCTCCCCTGTTATCATACGCAGAAGCGTACTTTTTCCTGCACCGTTATGACCAACAATGCCAATTCGTGCATCTCTCATTAGCGTACATGAAAAATCGCTGATAAGGCATTTTCCGTTCATGCTTTTTGTGATATTTTCAAGCTCAATTGTTTTTCTTCCAAGCCTTGAGGATATGGACTGCAATTGCAGTTTTTCTGCTTCAACAGGTATCTCACGGTTTTCAAGCTCGTGAAAACGCTCTATTCTGTCCTTTGACTTAGTTCCACGGGCACGTGGTCCACGTCTTATCCATGCAAGTTCACGGCGGTATATCGTGCGGTTGCGGCGTTCCTTTGCCTCGGCATCAGCCTCACGCTGTGCTTTTTGTTCGAGATATTCAGCATAGTTGCCCTCGCATTCGTATATCTTTCCCCTGTCAACCTCGACGATTTTCTTTGTAATGCTGTTCAGGAAATAACGGTCATGCGTAACCATGACGATCGCTCCACGGTATTTTGTAAGCTGTTCTTCAAGAAGCTGAACAGTCTCATTGTCTATATGGTTAGTCGGCTCGTCAAGAAGAAGGATATCACTTGGCTGAATAAGTGCAGCGGCAATTCCGGCACGTCTTCTTTCACCGCCGGAAAGTGAGCTTATATCCCGTGAATAGTCGGAAATACCGAGCTTTCCGAGTATTGACTTAGCCTCAAATTCCTTTGCTTCCTTTAAATCATCAGGAAGATGGAGCATGACCTGTTCAAGAACCGTACCGTGCTCCTCAAATTCAGGTATCTGCGGCAGATAGGATATACGAATTCCGTTTGTCCTGATTATTTCGCCGCTGTCGGACTCCTCCGCTCCCGCAAGAATTCGCAGAAGTGTGGATTTTCCTGTGCCGTTTATACCGATAATTCCGACTTTATCGCCCTCGTTAAGAAAAAACGACACATCATCAAGAACCTTGCGTTCCATGTATGTTTTTGATATATTCTGTGCTGTAAGTAAGATCATAATATTTCCTTCCGATTTAACAGTATCCCTGGTCAAAATGTACCCAATCTCCGCCTTCCTTACGGTAAAGCAGCCATTTATAGTCATTATAGGTACAATCAGTTCCCAACGTGCCATCAAAATGCTTGCCAACATAAAATGATGAAAGGAGAACCATATATTCATATTCTTTTTCACTGCGGTACTGTTTTTCCTTGTTGCATTCCTCATCGCCTGCATAATAAAGCTCATTAAGCGTACAGTCGTAAAAATATTCCTTGAAGAAATCTTTTATCTCATCTGCCGCAGCATTGACATCTTCTTCGGTATAAAGCTCAGAACTGAACTCATGTATTTTTACATTGCTGACATCGCCTTCTTTTTCTTCATATCCGCATCCGCAGAATATGAACGGAATTGAAAGGCATAATGCGATTATTTTTTTTAACATTTCCATCCTCCGCTTTTGTTTTTTCTCATTATAACACAAATATTTTTCACTGTCAAATTTATGTCAATTTTCCCCTCATTTTGAAAATCCATAAATTGTACATATAGTTATATCTTAGCAGCAATAAACCACGGGGAATTATGCTTAATCAGAGTTTATTGTCATTCAGCACTTTTACCAAATAATAAATTATATACTCTATTTGCGTTAAATTAAAACGGTGTTAATGTTTTATTAATAGAATTTTAAAAAACTATTGACAAACTGTAAAATTTATGGTAATATATACATAGAACAAAAAGCTGATGGCAATGCTTCAAATGCCATTCCGGGTAAAATGACATTTCATGAAGTATCCAAAGGCAATGAATGGGTACATTGCTTATTTGTTCGTCTTTGTTATCAATTTCCTGTATACGGTTCGGCTGCTGAATCTGATAACTGCAAAGCGGCTTAGAGAACAGCAAGGGATCACTATAATGACCAGGTTACGGCCATTGCAGCTGTAGTCTTCCCGTTCCAGACGAGTCATGGTATGCTGTTGTAGCTAAAGTGCAGTGAACAGTTTATTGAGAGACTTATACGACCAATGTTTGTCAAAGGCTTTACAATATTTTTGGAGTCAGATCTGCGGCAGGACATTGCTGCATTATATGACTCCTTTTTCTTTTTACCGCAAAAAATCGGGCACAGTTATTTTTATGGATTGCATTTACTGCATGGCTTATAATTTTTGCTTAAAGCATCATCTCGTGAACCGTGGAAATACAGCTTATTTTCGTCATTCATCTGCTTGACCGAGGAACAATCCGGATTATGGAACACCCCTGTCTTTTTATTTACAATATAATTATAATCACCAATATATGATGTAGTAACCGATGTTGACGTTGTTTTCGGCTCGGTAGTTCTTGAAGCTGTTGTTTTTGATACAGCCGATGTTGTTGTTTTACTCCTTGTTGAAGTCACAGTTGATGTTGATGAAAAAGCAGTTGTAATTGATGTGACAGCAGTTGTCGTCACATAATCCACGATAAGCGAACTTTCTCCGCTTGCATAATCAATTGCAATCCCGGGCTGTACATTATAGCAGAAAACATTGAAGCAGACTCCTGCACCAGAATCCTCAACAGACCAAGCCTCCATGAGCACTCCACGGCAGACAAGCTCCGTACTTTCAAAAACAGGCGTAACACGGTAAAGCACATGATTATGAGTAGTTTCAACATATGAAGCCGTCTGATTTTCAAAAGGCAGCATCGCATCAGCATTCATGCTGCGTGTACCTGTCACAAGATTTTTCCTGTTTGCATTTTCACCAGTAAGCTGAAAGCCGATAAGATGGCAGCGATTGTAAAGGTACTTTCCCTGAACAATGTCATATGTCTGCGAGTGCCAGCCTGTAGGCTTTACACTGCCTATATCTCCCCTTTCCTCTGTCGGCATTATATCCTCGCCAATGCAAGCCATACATACGCCGCATCTGCCAAGCTCGTCAAGTTCACTGTAATATTCAAACGATTCTCCGCTGAAATCATCGGGAGAAAAATACGGAACATTGTTGTTCAGCACCGTATACAGGCTCTCCGTATATGTAGGCAGCTCCGAAGAATCTAAAGGCGGAGCTGCAACAGTAAACGTTGAGACTGCTGTGGTAACGGGAGCTGTTGATGTCACGTTCTTTATCCCGTATATTATATATAACAGGTCATTCACAGTTTCATTCAGTATAAATTCATCTGCTGTCTTTTTATTGATGGTTTCGCCGCCATAATAAAAGATATCATAAGCTGCAAGCGCACCAACTGCCGCCGGATGGCTGCGGCACGATTCGGGCATTTTTCCTTCATCCCAGTCAAGACGTATCTTTTCATGCAAAGTACCATTCTTTGCCGCCTCTGACAATGAGTTTATATATTCACCTATCTCTTTATTCAGCGTATATTTTGTGAAATCTACTTTTTCTCCTGTCATCTGTTCAGCAGCGGCGATCTCATAGATCAACTGCGAACTTTTCCTGAATTGTTCATCATTTGTAAAGCCAAAAGCATGGTTTACTGTTTTATTACTGATATTACCATCAGTGATCTGATCATAATTCAAAACAGTCAGCAAAGTAATTCCTTCGTCTATGCCGTATCTCACTCCGCCGCCGTCAGGTATCAGGGCATCCCTGAAAAGTTCGTGAGACAATTGTCTCGAAAACCAATCGTATGCATTCAGACTGTCTTTTATATCTTCTAAGGAATACCTACTTTCAACAGTTGTCGTCTGTACTGTTGAAGAAGTCTGAACCGTTGTTGTAGTCAATGCCGTTGAGCTTACAGAAGTCGTTGCCGTAACATTTTCTGTCGTTGTCACAGATGTTTGTCCGGAACCTGTAAATGACGAAATGTAATCATCCAAAGAAATATTGCCGAAAGCCGAACAATATGCATAGTATCCGAGAATATGCGATGCATCCCTTGCATCTATCATTTTATCCTTGTTTACATCAGCGGCAGTACGCTGTGCATCGCTGAATGACGGAGGATAATTTGCCGATGTCATGGAATATTCGATCAGTACCCTTGAAGCATCTATCGAATTTACAATATTGTCGCCCGTAACATCACCAAGACGGATCTCGCTTTCTGATGCCGCAGATGCCGACGCACTGAATGTTGTAAACAGACAAGCCGATACTATGCACGAGGTCAGCTTGCTGAACATTTTTTTATCCATAATATGTCACCCTTTCAAAATACATCTTTTATTTCTCCCAAAACAGTTTCAAAGATGCCCTGAATTTATTATAACACGCATTGCCGGACTCTGCAAGGAATAAATTTTAAACTTTTATATACAAGTATATTAGCAAAGCAACATCCACGAAAAATATATGTTAATTTTAAAAAAATACTTGCAAACTGCATATTTTTATGGTATAATGTTAATAGTGAATTTCTATGTTTATACATCAGCAGTAATTTTTGCACTATTCGTTTTTCTAAACATACTAAAAGAGGTGATCATATGGCAAGAATTCTATGTTTTATGGGCGAAATAACGGTAGATTTTCAATCCTCACTAATGCAGGCACTGTCTGAAAAAGCCGTTGAACTCGGTCATAATATTGAATTCTTCATCAATTTCAATACCGACCGCATAAACGCTATGCACGGTGAGATCGAAAGAAAGATATTCTGTATCCCTGATATTTCAAATTATGACTATATAATTCTCTGCCTTGACACATTTGCTATTACAGGTATGTCTGAGGAAGTTGCCAATTATTTCGCTAAAAATGCAAAATGTCCCGTTATTTCAGTACGAGACAACGACGAACGTTTCTATAATATCCTCTACGAAGATAAATCGTCAATGGCTGAAATGGTCGAACATTTCATAACAGTTCACCATTTTACACGCATTTTCTTTATGACCGGACTTATGTATCTTGACGATTCGCACCGAAGACTTGACGGCTATCTCTCTGTTATGAAAAAACACGGTCTTGAAGTAAAGAGCAGCATGATCTTTTACGGTGACTACTGGCGTGACAAGGGCGATGAAGCTGTTGAATACTTTCTTTCACAGAATGATGAACTTCCGCAGGCTATCGTCTGCTCAAACGACTATATGGCTATGGCAGTATGCGATTCGCTCCAGAAACGAGGAATACGTGTCCCTGAAGATGTATGCATCTCAGGTCTTGACGGAATTGAAGAAGCTCTTTTCCATATTCCTCCGATATCTACAATTGTTGCTTCCACAGAAAGAATTTGCAAAAAAGTTTTTGAACTTATCGATAATTTTAATAACGGCATAAAGTGCGAAAGAACAAACAGAATCCCTCTTGAAGTCTGTTACAGAAACAGCTGCGGCTGCCAAAAAGAAATAGACCTCAGCATCCTTCAGCGCCTTTATATCGAAAAGGAGCACTATTACAGATCTCTCTATAACTGTCCGTATATCAGCCTTGATTTTGGCGGTGCTGATAATCTGCCGGAACTTTTCAATATCATAGGTCTTGTAATGACAAACCGTCCGTGGGGCTGTCCCGAGAATTTCGGTACAATTTACGTTTGTCTCTGTGACGAAAGTGAACGTCAGGATAATCTCCCTGAAATGGCAGGTCAGTTTACTGAAAATGTGATACTCTCCGCCGCAGTTTCCAAAGACAGCGTAGACCTCCCCGACATTGTGTTCAAACGTGAAAAAATCCTTCCTGACGATTTTCGCAATGACAGTTCCGTCCTCCATGTTTTCAATCTGCACTGCAAAGATTTTTGTTATGGCTATGTAGTATGGCAGATCAATGACATCAACCCGTTCAAACAGCTTGTCAAACCTATTATCTTTTCTATCTGCGATGCTATTGACCGTATAAGAATATTTTCCGAAAATCAGACGATTCAGGATCTGCGTGAACAGTCATACCTTGATGAACTGACCCAGATTCCAAACCGCCGCTATATGGAGCATTTCATCAGACAACTTTATGAACACCTCCAGAGTACGGGTGAAAGCTTCTGCATCATGAGCATTGATATGGACGGACTGAAATATATCAACGACACATTCGGACATCTTGAAGGCGATGAAGCCATCAAAGCAATTGCCGATATAATTTATAAGATCACTCCTTCAAACGGTCTTGCATCACGTACAGGAGGCGACGAATACTGTGTGCTGTTCCCTTCTGAATCAACATTAGATGCTGAAAAATGCATAGCCGAGATGCAGGCTCAGATTAAGGAATACAACAGATATTCCAAAAAGGATTACCCGCTTTCCGTCAGTGTCGGTTATGAATACTGCCGCCCGAATATGGATATGCTCATCTGCGTTCATGAAGCCGACAAAAAGATGTATGAGCAGAAAAAACAGAAAAAACATAACCGTATTCCAAAAAATATTGAAGATAAGGTATAATTAAATATGCCCCTGCATTTAGGTCGGTACTCATATAGAAGTTTTTCAAAAAACTATAGGCAACACCGCACAAAGCACGTCTAACGACTTTGTACGTCATAAACTTGTATC
>JAKSQT010000005.1 GCA_024403995.1 Ruminococcus sp. | reverse complement strand
AGATGCTGTGCATAGCTGTTTTTTCTCAGAAGGGGTTTTTAGAGATGCCCTTATGGCATATCACGGTCAAGATAGCGGATATTCATGTCCACATCTCCAGCGATACCGTCAATTTTTCCATAACAGCTTGCCTGCCAGATGGCATAATCACCTTCATAGTCGGTATCATCGACAAAATGTGCCAGCCAGACAGAATTATATGACTTTGACTTGTCGTCCCAGATAGTACGGAGAAGATTTCGGCTGCTGTAAAGCATGGAAGAATAGCCGTATTTTTCCATTTCGTCCGAGAAAAGCCTGAAAAGTTCATTCAGATCATGAAGACTCATCTCAAACTCCTGAAAATTCGTCCATTCCTCCCAGTCAAAAGCAACAGGATATTCAAGCTTTTTGCCGTCAAGAGTATCAGCTACCCATTTTGCGTGTTCTTTTATACCTTTTTCGGAATTATCCGTGGTATAGAGATACACGCCCACGTCAAGACCTGCGGCTTTGGCATTTTTTATATTTTCCTCATAGCAGTCATCGATTCTCACGCCGTCATAGGTATTGTACCAGCAGCCTATACGCATGATGACAAATTCGCATCCTGCATTTTTTACTGCTTCAAAGTCGATATCTCCCTGCCATGTTGAAACATCGATACCGAACTGTACATTATCGCTGTCATATTTTTTGACGAAGTCCTTGAAATCGACACGCTGAGATTCATCAGGCTCGTGAGGTATTTCGCTGAGGACCTGAATTTCAATGTCAAACTCTGAAGAATTGCCTGAGCCGTCCGTGACTGTGACGGAAAGAGGATACAAGCCGACCTTATCCTTATCGACCTCGCCTGTATAAGTAAGTACGGGCTTTTTGTCATAGTTGTCGCCATAGCCGACATATTCCTCTATATCAAAATCCGTTCCGAGGAGATGTCTGGTATCCCAGCCCGTATTGATAAGCAGAGGCGGAGTTGTATCAACAACGCTGTATTTCAGTTCGGCAGTAAATTCACTGCCGTCGTGGATATATGCAACTTTTATCTTTTTTTCGCCAAGCTTGTCAGTGCTGACGAAAGTATTCCCGTCTTTCAGCTCAACGTTTGAATCTGTGATGAAGTCGGAGAGCTTTATCTCCTCATAGACTTCAAGAGTATCACGGCATTCCAGAACGAGGTCTGACGGCGGAGGAACATTTTTCTTATTTGCTGTTGTGGTGGTTTTTTTGGATTTTTCAGTTGAAGCAGTCGTTTTTTTGGATATTGTACTGCCTGTTGATTTTGAAGTAGTTTTCGTACCTGAAACAGCTGCGGAAGTATTTTTCTTAGTTTCCGAGGTTTCGGCTGCTTCCGATGCCGCTTTATTTTTTTCCTGTTCGGAGACATTCGGCACTACCTTGTCACCGCATCCGCCAAGCAGAAGAAGTGCAATTGCAAGTGAAGCTGCTGTGATTCTTTTCATATTGTCCCTTTCTGTTACATGGTTCGACAAATAATACATATGGGCACCTCTAAAAACCCCTTCTGAGAAAAAGCAGCTATGCACAGCATCTGCTGCGTCAAGCCCTCTCGTAGTGTGAAAGCACGCCTTTGATGGCTTTTCTTGCATCTACTGTACCTATCTGTTTTTTCTTACTCAAAACGGGTTTTTAGAGGTGCCCATATATAGTATACCACATTTTTATATTGTTGTAAAGACAGAAAAAATATTTTTCCACGATAACAGCATTTACTTTTATAGGTTAAGGCAACACCGCACAATCTTTGTGCGGTGTTGCCTCAGCGTGTCAAAAAACTAATTTGGGGACGGCGTCCTCGACAGCCCGTTTCCAATAAAACAAATTCGACTTTTTCTTTTGCTTGAATGTTACTCCCATTCCACCGTTGCAGGCGGTTTTGAAGTAATATCATACACTACCCTGTTGACGTGCTCTACCTCATTTGTGATGCGGTTTGATACTCTTGCCAGAATGTCATACGGTATTCTTGCCCAGTCAGCAGTCATGAAATCGTCAGTTGTAACTGCACGGATAGCGATAAGATGATCGTAAGTACGGTGATCGCCCATTACGCCTACGGTATGTACATCAGGCAGAATTGCGAAAAACTGACGCAGATCTTCTTCTATACCGCTCTTGTGTATCTCGTCACGGAGCACGGCATCGGCATTCTGCAAAATAGTGATTTTCTCCTCGGTTATCTCGCCGATTATACGCACGCCAAGTCCCGGACCGGGGAAAGGCTGTCTCCAGACAAGCTCATGCGGTATGCCAAGTTTTTCGCCTACTTTGCGTACCTCGTCCTTGAAAAGCTCTCCAAGAGGCTCTATTACGCCGTCAAACTGTATATCCGCAGGTCTTTCGACCATGTTGTGATGCGTTTTTATAGTTGCGGTGCTGCCGCCGCCGCTTTCATTGCCCTTGCCGCTTTCAATACGGTCAGGATATATTGTACCCTGTGCGAAAAATCCGCCGTTGCCCTGTTCACGTATCTTGTCCCAGAAAACGTTATAGAACTCGGTGCCGATGATCTTACGCTTCTTTTCGGGATCCGTCACACCTTTGAGAGCGCTGAGGAACTGCTCCTTGCAGTTTACACGTACGAAATTCATGTTGAACAGTTTTGTGAAAGTCTCCTCAACAAAATCGCCCTCATCCTTACGCATGAGTCCCTGATCGACAAAAACGCAGGTGAGCTGTTTTCCGACTGCACGGCTGAGAAATCCGGCAGCAACAGATGAATCAACGCCGCCTGAAAGTCCGAGGATTACCTTTTTATCGCCGATCTGCTCACGAAGCTTTGAAATGGTCGCATCAATGAAAT
Organism: Ruminococcus sp.; assembly: GCA_024403995.1. Classification (GTDB taxonomy): domain Bacteria; phylum Bacillota; class Clostridia; order Oscillospirales; family Ruminococcaceae; genus Ruminococcus. The sequence goes on along the minus strand of JAKSQT010000005.1, from coordinate 59,735 downwards.
CATCCATCACCCAGTCGCCGCTGAATTTGCAGACATCATAAAGGAAGTTGTGGAGAATCTGTTTTCCGTATTCGCTATGAGTCACTTCAGGATGGAACTGTACGGCATACAGTCTTTTTTCAGCATTTTCAAACGCAGCGCAAGGACAATCCTCAGATCTTGCGGTGACAGTAAAACCTTCAGGCAGTCTGCTCACATAATCGGTATGGCTCATCCATACAATATTCTGCTTCGGAACATTACCGAAAAGCAGTCCGCCATTCTGTTCGATGCCGATTTTTCCGTACTCACTTTTTGTACAGCTTGCGACCTCACCGCCGAGGGTATATGCCATAAGCTGACAGCCGTAGCAGATACCGAGAACCGGTATGCCAAGCTCAAATATCTCCTTGCTGATATGCGGAGAACTCTCGTCATAGACGCTGTTCGGACCGCCTGTGAAGATAATTCCGTCAGGAGCAAGCCTTTTTATCTCCTCGATAGGAGTCTTGTAATTTTTGATCTCGCAGTACACACCGCATTCACGGACACGCCTTGCGATGAGCTGATTATACTGTCCGCCGAAATCAAGAACGATGCAGAGCTGATTTGCCATAGATATCTCCTTCTTCCGAAAAAATTTCCTGAAAATATTATGCCACTTTTCAGCGCTAATTTCAAGTGGCACGACAAATTTTGTAATATTTTACAGTACTTTTCAAAAAGATTGAAATAAAATGAATGTTGACAAAACGGCTGAAATATGCTAAAATAATGCGTATTCCGCAAATTAACGGATTGGAGACAACTATGAAAAAAATTCTTGATTATTTCACACGGACAGAGCTTTTCATTTGGCTGACATCAGTCGGCATGATAACGCTGTCTTTTCTGATTTTTGAAAACGGCGGCTTTCTTACGCTTATCGCCTCGATCATCGGCGTAACATCGATAATGATAAATGCCAAGGGCAATCCGCTCGGACAGCTCCTGATGATATTTTTCAGCCTGATTTACGGCTATATTTCGTACTCTTTCGCATATTACGGCGAAATGATGACCTATCTGGGAATGACTATGCCAATGGCAATATTTTCTCTTGCTGCATGGCTGAAAAATCCCTTCAACGGCAATAGATCGGAGGTCAAAGTAAACACTGTCTCAAAAAATGAACTGTGTTTTCTTGGCATACTGACAATTGCCGTGACCGTTGTTTTCTTCTTTATTCTGCGTCATTTCGGCACAGCGAACCTGATTCCCAGTACTTTTTCCGTAACCACAAGTTTCATTGCAGTATACCTTACATTCCGCAGAAGTGCATATTTTTCCATTGCATATGCCGCAAATGATACTGTACTCATTGTACTGTGGCTGCTCGCCGCAAGATCTGACCGGTCATATATTTCAGTGGTCATATGCTTTGTAATGTTCCTCGTCAACGACATCTACGCATTCAAAAGCTGGCTTAAAATGAAAGACAGACAGTCTGCCGCTGAACCGCAGACTACTTGATCTATATTGATATCTCCCCATAGTTAGAGATAACCTTAAAACAGTTTCCTTTTTAATGCATTATACACAGAAGTTTTTCATTAAAACCTATTGATTTGTTGATAAAAATGGTGTATAATAGTCTTATGAAAGGAGCTGATACCTTGAACAAAAATAAATTTATCCTACAGAACCCAGAGGTCTATGACGCATTTATGAATACAGACGATACAAAAACCTCGCCGGTTCACTATCTCATTCTCAGACGCAGTTATGAACTTCTGAAAAGCTTTTACCCAGAGTCAGAACAGATCATCGGACCAATGCTTAAATATATGCTCCATGTTGTTAAAAAGCCTGACCAGAAAGGCGACCGTGAAAATGGTCTCGGAAAGCATTATTACTGCGCTGTCTCCGCAATAGGTGCTGATTCTTCGCCGTTTCTCGGTTATTACAAAAACGGTCTCGGTCATTTCGCACCAAGCGCACGCACTATGTTTGAGGAAGACTACACAATGGCGCTGACTATGTATAAGTCAGGCTATATCAGACAAGCCGCCTCATATCTCGGACGTGCCGTACATATGCTGTCGGATATGTGCTGCCTGCCTCACGCCACGGGCATGACCTATTTTTCACCGAAAAAAGGTCTCCATCAGGCTTATGAGCGCCTTGCCGCAATCATATATCCCGACAAGATCGATGAATGCGGCGTAATTCCGCAGGCTCTCGACGTTTTTTCCAACCGCAACAGCTTCTCCAAGGCACTCAATACCATTGCCGAAGAATGCCGCAACGAAAAAGTTCTTCTCTATTCAGACATAAAAAAGGCAGTCACCATGCGTCTTCATGAGACTGAATTTTCGGTTACTGCTCTGCTGAAACGTTTCTGTGAAGATACGTTCCTGCCGCCTGAAATCGCTCATTATATCGTCAGCGGTATGCAGTGCAGGCTTTCGGACGATCTGCCGATACTTACCACAGAAGTCACCGAAAAGGGCATCATCTTCAAACAAAATCACCGCATGATACTTGCCCACGTCAGCAAAAATAAAGTCTGCGGCAATTTCACTGTTGCACACCGTCTCAACGGCAGGTATACTATTTCGTATTTCGGCGAAAATCAGGGACGTGTCCTGAAATACGGCGGTTCGGAATGGCCTGCATTTGACCCCAGAAATAAAAAGCAGATGTTTAAATTTTCCTTGAAACAACCTGCCGAACAAAAACAAATTGAATAATTATAGGCAACACCGCACAATCTTTGTGCGGTGTTGCCTATAAGAGCCTGTGATCATAACAACAGTACTCATATAGGAATTCTACTCTTTATCGGGGAAAACCCTTTTTCAAAAGGGTTTCCCTCAATAATAAGTACAAAATTTCTATAAAAGTGCTGTGGTCAGATCACAGGCTCTTATAATTATTATTCATTCAGAAGTTCATAATATGTCTCGATATACACATCAGCCGATGCAGACCAGCTATAATCGCATTCCATAGCTCTCTGCATGAGTCTGCCCCAGTTTTCCTTGTTTTCAAACTCATCTGCGGCACGTTTGACTGCACAAAGCATATCATTAGCGTTATACGTCTTGAATGTATAGCCGTTTCCGTTGATGCCGCCGTTGTCACGCACGGTATCACGCAGACCGCCCGTTTCACGCACTATCGGAATAGTTCCGTATCTCATGGATATCATCTGTGCAAGTCCGCACGGCTCGCTCTGTGACGGCATAAGGAACATATCAGCGCCTGCATATATCTTATGCGAAAGTTCAGGCACAAATCCAAGTGTTACAGAGACTTTGCCCTTATAGCGATCGCCCATTTCGCTGAAAAAGTCCTCATATATCTTCTCGCCGCTTCCGAGAACGGCAAATTTTATGCCCATTGCGATCATATCATCAAATACGCAGCGTATAAGATCGATACCCTTATGCTTGACAAAACGTGTTACAATACCGATTATCGGCTCGTCGCCCTGTTCAAGACCAAGCTCCTCACAGAGCGCCGCCTTGCATTTTTCCTTGCCGGAAGGTCTGTCGGCATTGTAATGACTGCTGATGAACTTATCCTTTTTCGGATTATACAGGTCTGTATCTATGCCGTTGAGGATACCTTTCAGCTTATACTGCTTTGTTACAAGAATTCTGTCAAGACCATGAGCATACCACGGGTCAAGAATTTCCCACGCATAGCTCGGACTTACTGTTATTATCTTATCGGCAGTCTCAATTGCTCCCTTGAGCATATTGACAGAGCCGTCATAATCAAGGAGATTAGCGTTATACATAGGAATACCCATGACCTCAGCAAGAGTCTCCTTGCCGAATTTGCCCTGATATTCTATGTTGTGGATAGTGATGACGCTCTTTATATCGCCGTAGCCTTGCTGATACTTGTAGTATATCTGATAGTAGACAGGGATAAGTGAGGTCTGCCAGTCGTTGCAGTTGATGATATCAGGCTTGAAACTGATATATTTCAGCATTTCAAGAACTGCTCTGTCGAAAAATACAAATCTCTCACAGTCATCATAGAAACCATAAAGACCGTCTCTGTCAAAATAGTATTCATTGTCAATGAAGTAGTAGGTAATTCCCTCATAAACCGAGGTATATATTCCGCAGTACTGTTTTCGCCACGAAACATCTACCGTCATATTTTTGATAAACGTCATTTTACTGCGAAGCTTTTCTGATATTCCCCTGTAAAGCGGCATGACAACACGACAGTCGTGACCTTTTTCATGAATAGCCTTCGGGAGAGAACCTGCAACATCGGCAAGACCGCCTGATGCAGCAAAAGGAACTGCTTCACTTGCAGCAAACAGAATTTTCATAATATTCTTCACCACCATTTCCTGTTATGGCAGCATCATACAGCATGGTACAATGCTGCACTTGATTAAATATCGTATTGCATTTATTTGATATAGAACGGATAGTCCTCTGAACCATTGAAATTACGGTTGTCTTTTATCTCGGCATCTTTATCCGTGATAACAGCCGAAACATTGCAGTCAACTCCGACAGTTGTACCCTGAAGGAGAACGCAGTTTTTGATAACAGAGCCTTTGCCTACCTTAACGCCACGGAAAAGCACTGAATTTTCAACAGTACCTTCAACTATGCAGCCGTCGGCAATAAGGCTGTTCTTGATAGTGCCCTTGCCGTATTTTACAGGGGCGCTGTCGCCTACTTTGGTATAGATAGGCATACTTCTCTGGAAGAACGCATTTTTCTTTTCGCTGTCCAGAAGCATGAGGTTTGCATCATAGTAGTTTTTCAGGCTGTCAATTCTTGTGAAAAGCTCCTTGTGCTCATATCCCATGATATTATACTTGTCACGGTTCATCTGGAGAATGTAACGTGTAAAGCTGTGCTGATTTCTGCTTTCGGCATCATGAACGATATTGTCGAGGAAGTCCTTGCTGATGATGAAGGTCTCAAGCCATATCTTACTCTGTCCCTTCATCTGCGGATTTACCATAACATCAGTGAGCACGTTGTTGTCGTCAAATTCCATTATGGTCATTCCTGTATTCTTCTCGCAGTCGTACATTCCCTTGCTGTAGATAAGGGTAACGTCTGCGCCTGTATCGATATGCTGTCTCAGGGCAGGTCTGTAGTCAATGGCTGTAATGATATCGCAGTTAGCCATGATAACATATTTAGCCGATGAACGTCCGACATAGCTCCATACATTAGCAAGAGCGTCAAGTCTGCCCTCATACATACCGCCAGCCTGATGTGAATAAGGCGGAAGAAGGTGGAGACCGCCCTTTTTACGTGACAGATCCCAGTCACGTCCTGAACCAAGGTGGTCAAGAAGTGAACCGTAGTTTGATTTTGTGATAACGCCGACTTCCGGAACGCTTGAATTTACCATATTTGACAGCGGAAAGTCGATGAGGCGGTAACGTCCGCCGTATGGCAGAGAGCCCATAGTACGTTGTTTTGTAAGCTCACTGACATTTGAATCATGCATACTTGCAAAAATAAGTCCTAAAACATTATAATTAACACTCATAGTTTAACTCCTTTTGAAATCAGATATTTTCGCCTATTATCTGTTTTGGTGCAACATATTTGCCCTCAGAAACAGTGACATTGTTGCCGACAACGGCAATTCCCCACTTTTCATCTTCGGCAGCTTCATCAGGGCCTTTGCCTATCTTTGCACCGCTTTCAATAATGGAGTCTGAACCTATGATAGCATATTCCACAACTGCACCGGATCTGATTATCGTACCCGGCATAACTATGCTGTTCTTGACAACAGCATCCTTTTCAACTGTTACCCCCTGAAAGACTACGGAAAAATCAACAGTTCCGTTGATGATGCTTCCTTCAGCGATCATCGAGTCCACAACGATAGCCTCGTCGCCTATATACTGCGGCGGCATATTGTTGTTACGTGAATATATTCTCCAGTTTCTGTCATAAAGGTCAAGCTTGGTATTCTGTGTGAGAAGGTCGATATTTGCCTCCCAGAGTGATTCGAGAGTTCCGACATCCTTCCAGTAGCCGTCAAACTGATAAGCGAAAAGCCTCTGGTTGTCACGGAGCATGGAAGTGATGATATCCTTTCCGAAGTCCTTTGACCACTTTTCGCCACGTTCACGCTTTGCGTTGGCATCAAGCTCGTTTTCCATTAGATATTTGCGGAGCTTATTCCAGCTGAACACATAAATACCCATAGAAGCAAGAGTAGACTTCGGCTCCTTCGGCTTTTCAACGAAATCGACGATCTTCATATCCTCGTCACATATCATGATTCCGAAACGTGAAGCCTCCTCAATCGGGACATTGATTACGGAAATAGTACAGTCGGCATCATTTTTGACATGGAAATCGACCATTTTTGAATAGTCCATTTTATAGATATGATCACCGCCGAGAACTACAACATATTCAGGATCATATCTTTCAATAAACCTTATATTCTGAAAAATAGCATTTGCAGTTCCCTCATACCATGAAGCACCTGCCTGTGTTTCATAAGGCGGCAGAACATGGACACCGCCGTTCAGACGGTCAAGGTCCCACGGCTGACCGCTTCCGATATATTCATTGAGAACGAGAGGCTGATACTGTGTGAGAACGCCTACCGTCTCGATACCTGAGTTTGTGCAGTTGGAAAGCGGGAAATCTATAAGTCTGTATTTTCCTCCGTATGGAACTGCCGGTTTTGCTACGCTTTTGGTAAGTGCATATAGTCTGCTTCCCTGTCCTCCTGCCAGGAGCATTGCTACTACTTTTTTCTTTGTATTCATATACTTCCTCCTAAGTGTGTTGGATTAATTTGCTGAGGCAATTATCATTCTTTTGTCTTCCTGCACGTTTTCTTTTTCTCGTCAGGAATGTCGTTTGTTTCGTTTTTGACTGTTCTTTTCTTTGTTGGTGCGTATTTCAGGTAGAATACTGACAATGGAGCAAGTGAAACGGAAATACTCTGGTCAAATCCGTGCATAGGAACAGGCTCTGTCTTTACGGAAGTTTCGGTAATGCCTGAACCGCCGAATTCCTTTGCATCGCTGTTGAAAACCAGTTTATACTTTCCTTTTTCGGGAACTCCTATCCTGTAGTCACGCCTTTCTACAGGCACAAAATTGCAGACTGTTATCAGATCTTCGCCTTTATCGTCGGTACGTCTGAATGCAATGACGCTCTGTTTATAATCGTCATTTGATATCCAGCTGAAGCCGTCCCATGAATCATCATTTTCCCACAAAGGCGAATTATCCATATAGAACCTGTTGAGTTTCTCGGAAAACTTCTGAAGATTTCTGTGAGACTCAAAGGTGAGGAGATTCCAGTCGAGCTGTGATTTATAGTCCCATTCCTTCATCTGACCGAACTCCTGACCCATAAACAGCAGTTTCTTGCCGGGATGAGCGGTCATATAAGTGAGGAACGCACGGTATGAAGCGAATTTCTGTTCATATTCACCGGGCATCTTGCCTATCATGGAGCATTTTCCGTGAACTACTTCATCGTGGGAGATAGGAAGAATATAGTTCTCTGAAAAAGCATAGAAGAACGAGAAAGTCACCTTGTCATGGTTGAATGCACGATAAATAGGGTCAAGAGACATATAACTCAGCATATCGTTCATCCAGCCCATGTTCCACTTGAAATTAAAGCCGAGACCGCCTAAGTCAGTAGGCTTTGTTACAAGCGGCCATGCAGTTGATTCCTCTGCTATCATAAGGGCATCGGGATGCTTTTCAAACACAGCCTCATTGAGCTGTTTAAGGAAGGCAACAGCTTCGAGGTTTTCGTTTCCGCCATTGATATTAGCTGCCCATTCGCCGTCACGCCTGTCGTAGTCAAGGTACAGCATCGAGGCGACCGCATCGACCCTCAGTCCGTCGATGTGGAACTCATCAAACCAGTAATTCGCACTTGAAATAAGGAAAGAGCATACCTCCGGTCTGCCATAGTCGAATACCCTTGTTCCCCATGCCTTATGCTCTTTTTTGCGCTCGTCTGTATATTCATAACAGCAGCTTCCGTCAAACTCATAAAGTCCGAATTCATCCTTCGGGAAGTGTGCAGGCACCCAGTCAAGGATAACGCCAATTCCTGCCTCGTGGAACATATCGACCATTTTTCTCATATCGTCGGGAGTTCCATAGCGTGAAGTAGGCGCAAAATAACCTGTGACCTGATATCCCCATGAGCCGTCAAAAGGATATTCCGTAAGCGGCATGAATTCGATGTGGGTATACGACATTTTTTTCAGATAAGGTATCATTTCCTTTGCAAAGGTGATATAATCAAAAAAAACACCGTCGCTGTGATTTTTCCATGAGCCGAGGTGAACTTCATAGATATTCACAGGACTTTTATAGATGCTTTTTTCTTTTTTACTTTCAAACCATGAAGCATCGTTCCATTCATAGGAACTTTCATAGATCTTGGAGGCTGTCGCAGGTCTTGTTTCATAATGAGCGGCATACGGATCAGATTTGAGGATAATTCTTCCGTCTTTGGCTTCAATGCTGAATTTATATGAATCGTACTGCTTCAGTTTTGTTATTTCGGCTTCCCACACTCCGTCTGCGATGAGTGACATTGGGTTAATTTCTCTGTTCCAGCCGTTGAAATCGCCTACGACCGAAACACTTACGGCATTTGGTGCCCATACTCTGAAAGTGTGGACTGTGCCCCTGCCCTTCTTTTTTGAATGAACGCCGAAAAACCTGTATGCTTCTGAATTTTTGCCCTGATAGAACAGGTACAGTGGAAAATCATTTGGATTATTTTTTACATTTGCGGACATATTTCCTCCTCCTTTGCTATATTACATTTTATCAGAAACGAAACTATTATTCAAGCATTTTTGTAAAATTAGACAAAAATTCATATGTTATACCAATATTGCCATATATTGTCTGTGCAGTTTGACGTATTAAAATAAGCCTGTTTTTTAAATGTTTGGTAATAATAACTTAATTTTCAACAATTCGCACACCAATTACAGTTATATCGTCATTTCTGATATTCGGGCTGAATCTGTCAGCCTTGCTGCATATTTCATCAACTATCCTTTTCAGGTCATCGCCGCCAAGCAGCAGTTCCCTGATAAAAAGGTACTCATTTTCGTTAATTCCGTCCGAAAACATTATTGCGATATCGCCTGTTCCGAACTCCTGTTCTGCGGTAAACAGCTCGGACTTTTCGCTGATTCCGACAGGGAATGTCGTGGTGCTTATGCGTATCACATCCCTGCCCCTGCGTATCACAGTAGCTGCTGCTCCCGATTTTATCACTGTCATTCCGCCGTTGTCAAGGTCTATCAGCAGTGCATCGAGAGTGGCGAACGACTCCTCTTTCGACTTTGTGAGCATGACTGCATTTATCAGCCTCACAGCCGCATCACAGCGCATACCGCTGCTTATCAGCCTGCGGAAAAGCTTCACCACAAGTCTTGACTCAAATGCCGCAGAACGTCCGCTGCCCATGCCGTCAGACAGCACAACGCAGCCTGTGCCTGTACCGTCGCTGAAAGATACGGAAGTATCGCCGTTTTCGCCTGAATCATCAGCACTTGAAGATGCCGTATAAACCTCAAGCCTGTACTTCGGCTTTTCAAAAAGCGCTATCCTCGTTTCAGCTCCGGAACTAAGCGGTTCAGTGCAGCAAAGTTCGGTACGCATCTCGTCAGATATCAGGTCGCATATCCTCGTACTTGACTCAGGGGCGTTCTCCATATCAAAATAAATCTCGGCATAAAGCCTGTTTGAAGCGGTATAGCAAGCCGCTGTAAAAGACGGTTCATAGCCGAATTTTCTTAGCTTCATCTCAATAAGGCTGCTCATCGGCTCAGATTTTCTTATATCGGGAGTTTCTCCTGCAAAGCGCAGGATATCGCCTATCATCAGCATATTTTCACTGACAAGTCCACGGCGGTCAGCGTATCCTGTTTCAAGAAGTCGTGTTATCATATCATCCTGCATCAGGCTTTCATGCGCCGAAATAAGCTCATTTTTGCGGATACAGGTATCAAGCTCGCTTGGAAACGACTCCATGGAAACCTCTGCCATAACAGAAAGCTTTTCCAGCCCCTCGATAACGAAACTGCCCTTTCTGCGGCATATATTCTTCCTATAGCAGTCTGTGCAGACTTTTTCGAGTCTGTTTTCGCTGTGTTTGTCATCATTTTCACGCTGTTTCAGCATTTCGGCTATCCTGTCCGCATCGTCACGTATGCTGTTTACAGTGTCCGACATGAAAACAAGCCTTGATGCCGTTACTTCATGTGAAGACAGCTCCGAAAAAGATGTTGTCTTTACCAGTTTATCGGTAAATTTTCTATCCGCAAGCATGAAAGCCGAACAGCCGAGAACAGTATTCAGCAAGGTGAATGCTACATTCTCCGTCATGCCCGTCAGGATTATCAGCATCACGCTCGCAGCCGCAAAAAACAGTGCCGCAGACCATGCCCTTCGCCTGTAGAGATAGCCTGTAAGCAGAGCCGCCGCCGGCAGCAGTACGACCGTCATTCCCGTCTCAGGAGATGCAAGAAACGCCGCACAGGCAGTCAGTGCGCCGCAGAGTACTCCTCCAATATGACCATAATTGAACGCCGCAAGCAGAGTGACTGTTTCGCCGAAAACAATGCCGATATTGCAAAAAGGCAAAGGAACAGAACACAGCGATGCCGTGAAAACCGTGTACACAATGGCATAGCAGCAGCCCGAATCTGTAAGGTCTATCATACGTCTGCGGCGGATGCTCATAAGAATCTCAGCCGCCGAATATGCCGTAATTCCTGCAAGAGCACTGTAAAAAAGATAGAACAATATCTTCAGCGCAAATTCGCCGATAATAATCGAGACAGCCGAACCTGACAGGAGTACGCCTGCCGCTGTGACAATACCGCAGAACTTAGGCTCACTGCGGCTGTCCGAGAGCAGTTTTGCGATAAGAATTACCGCCATAGCCGAAAGCTTGACGATATTTCTGCCGATTGCGCCCGAAATGAAGCAATACAGCAGACTTCCGAGAAAAACTGCCGCACTGCCCGATGAACCGAGAGCACCTGCCGCCGAAATATCAGAAAAAGCTGCCGCACCGCCGACACTTGTCCCTGAAAGCACAAAGCCTGCCGCAAATGCCGCCGCAGACTCTGCCGCTGTAATAACTCCGCTGTACTCTTTTATTCTGCCCTTTCTTTTCATAACTATCACCTTTGACACAGTATTTTATAATAGTATACCATACAAATACTGCTATAATTGTCGAAAGGTGACAGTATTAAACTGTTATGAAATTTCTTTCAGTATATCAGATATACCGTCCGAAAATACCTGTGAATTATCCGCAAGTCTTTTTCCTGAATTTGTTATCTTTTCATACAGGGCATCAGGAACTATCGGTATATCGACATTTTCAAGCATAGGCACGTCCTGTTCGCCGTCCCCTGCCGCAATTGTAATGCCGTCCGCAAGTCCCATCTCACGGAAACGCTGCACCGCAATGCCCTTATTGATTTTTTTCGGCACACAGTAGACTTTGCGGTGATCTGAAAACACGCTTACAAGCTTGCTGTCAAGATTTTCTTTGAGTATGCTTTCAACACGCTGCGGCTCGTCAAAGGATGCATAGACCATGATCTTTTCTGTCAGGTGAACAGCATCATTTTCCGCACTTATCAGTTTACAGGCACGTTCAAATTCCGCTGCTGAATCGCTTGTCATGCGGTAGGTCTCATCAAGCCATTCACGGCATATCTCACCGTTTTTCAGGAGGATACCACCGTTGCATATCAGTGCATACTCCCAGCCGAAACTGTCCGCAATGCCTGCAAGTCTGCCGTACTGCTCCATTGTCCGTGAAGTCAGCGGCACAACGGAAAGCTGTCGGACATTCATAAAAAAATCATGACTTTTCCGTGTCATATAGCTCTGCTCCCTGTCATGAAGCCATTCAACAGGGAGTTTGTCATTGCCTATCTCACGCCTGTGCGAGTAGATAAGCGTATTGTCGAGGTCAGCAAAAAATGTTGTCAAAGCCGCCCTCCTCAGTTATCTGCAAGTTTCTTTATCAGACCACAGGCACGATAATTTTTCAGCGGATAGACTTCAAGCTGTATGCCCTTTTCCTCGGCAAGCTGATAGAGATGTCCAAGGTGCTCATGGTCATCAAGACTGTGAACCAGTATTTTCCACGGAACACGCCTCAGCAGTACTCTTGTAGCCTCACCGATGCTCGGTTTTACAAGGTTTATATCCTCAATTCCGTATTTTTCGCATATCTCCCTTACCTCGTCCATACCGCTTACACCTGTGCCGCTGTCGTTTATCGGAGCAGCTTTCTCAAAGCATTTTTCTACAGCATCTATGAAATAATAGGTAAGATCCTCGTCCATAAGCTCCTTATAAAAAAGTGCGCCGTGGAAATCGTTCTCGCCTATGGCATCGGAATTGAGGTATGTACGGCTCAGAAGTCCCGAAACTGTTGAGTTGAGACACGAGCTTGCGATCAGGAAATCATCGTATGTACCGCTTTTTTCCGCAAGATACGCAGGATCAGACAGTACTGCAAGACCTGATGATACGCCCTCATAGTCCTCCATAGCCTTATCAAGTTCACGCTGTATAGCGCCTTTTCCCGTCCAGCCGTCAACGAACTGTATTGATTCAGGCGAATGGCGGTCAAGAATATACTGCATGGCATTTTTGTCGATTCCACGTCCACGGATAATAGATATCGTATAGTGCGGAACATCTATACCGTATTTATACTTTATGTAATGCTTTATGAGCACGCCTACAGACGTACCTGCACGGGCAAGAGATACCAGAACAGGAGCTTTCTTGTCGCTGACGATCTTTTCCGAAACGCCTGCCACAGCGTCAGCCGTAATCTGTGCATACAGTCTGACAGCCTCCCTGAATGTGTTCATGTATGTCTCCGTAGGCTTATATTCAAGCGGCAGCATCATGGAATAGTGTATTCCGCTCTGTATACGTGCCTCACGTTCTTTTGTTCCAAGCGGAGTTACAAGTCCCGTGACATCTTTTAGCAGTATCGTCACATCTTCCTTTTTATAGGTGCTGAACATTGATTCTCCCTCAATAAGAATTACTTTTTTGCAGCCTTTTTCCCTGATAATACCGACTATATCACTGACAGCCTGACGGTTTGCAGGTGCAGCATCGGTAAAGATAACGGCTGTGTCATATTTTTCCATATTATAGATATAAGTCACTCTGTCGGCATCATAAAAGCTGTGTATCTTATTTCCTGATTTTATCGGATAATCAGCACCGTCAGAAATACCTATCGGACTTCTTGTCGGCGCATGGCATTTCACTTCATCGGCAATGCCTGAATTTTCAATGCACCTGCCGAGATAAAGCGCAGGATACATAAATTCCTCAGTTCCGAGAACAAGAACTCTGCCGCTGATACGCCCTTTATATTCATTCACAAACTTGTTGCAGACTGCCGCAAGCTCATTCATATATTCATCGCATACTACACCGAGACGTGCATCGGGAACTCTGATATTTGCCGTAATATCAGGAATATTCTCAGAAACAGCAAACGGCTGTGCTTCGGTAACGGAGAAATTCTCAACAGCCTTGGTATAGTCAGTATTCTCAATTTTCAGCAGACTCAGGCACTCAATGCCATTCTGACGCATAAGTCCTGTATTTTCATCGGAAACACGGTTGATAATTGAAGCCGCCACGATTTTTTTAGTTTCAAGCTCCGGGAATATCTCCCTCATACTGTTGATAATGTTGATAAGTGTCTTTCCTGTTGAAAGCTCGTCATCAACAAAAATCACCGTATCCGTACCGCTGATATAATCTCTCAGCCTGTCAGCCGCAAGTCTCTGCTCGGCTGCATGGCTGTGTTCCTCCAGAAATTCAGCCCATTCAGCCACATCTGCGATATTTTCTCTTGTGGTATGGATATATGCACAGTCACCCGAAATACTTTCGGCAACAGCCGCTCCGACAGCCGTAGCAGTTTCTGCAAAACCGATAACAAGCCTTGTTTCGGGGTATTTTTCCGTAGCCTTTCTGCCGAGTGCATACATCATTTCAAGTGCGGCAGACGGTGAAACAGGCATATGCTTGCCCTGCATCGGGTCAACAAGGAGATACGTCCTCTTTGTATTATTGACACGCTTTGCAAGGCGAAGAAGTTCATTTTCAGTGTATTTGCTCATTAATTAGTTTTCCCCTCAGTCCTTTATTCCATACACTTTTGCAAGTATGAATATTTTTTCCGCCCATCTTGTATGGCATTTCTTTTCGTTCATTCTGTCGCCGCTTCCGCCCTTTGATACGGCAAGCCCGTCGTGTTTCCAGTTCAGAATGGCACAGGCATCTTCATAGTCACAGCGTTCGACCTTCATGCTGTCATAGATAACGGGGAGCTGTGACGGATGGATCGCAGTTTTTCCGATAAAGCCGTTGATTCTGTCAAGTTCAAGCTCATTTCTCAGTCCCTCTGCCCATTCGCCGTCAGCATCCTTTCCGAAATACTCCCAGACAGCCGCCGAAACAACGTAGTCACGGGCAAAAACATTCACAACAGCCGTAAGTATATCCCTGATGACACCGACCTGATAGATATTCTGCTTTTTGCTGCGGCGGAGTCCGAAAATATTGCTGAAATCATTTCCGCCCACACGCACATTCAGAACATATTCCCTTACCGCATCAAGTTTCTGCTTTATCAAGCCGAGAGTCTCTATTCTTCCGCTCATTTCTGCAACCGAACCGCTTTCAAGAATAGGCATGATATAGAGCTTTTCAAGTGATTTCCTGTTGTATTTTTTTATAAGGGATATGTAGCCGTCAGCATTTGAAAGGTCAAATTTCGGCAGAACATAGCCTGTCAGCAGCTTCTCTGCATCACCTAAAAGCTCATGCACCTTAGCCATATGCTCAGGAGTTCTTATACGCACAAAAAGCAGAGGCAGCTCAGCACCGCTTTCCATAAGCTCATTCAGATTTTGTTTAAGGCGGATCTCTGCCGCTTCAAGACTTTCATCCATTATCGAATCTTCAAGACAAAAAACAAGAGATGTCAGATTTTTTATACTGCCTGCAACAAGCTTTCTGACGATGCTCTCATTCAGCGCAGGCGTATAGAGCAGTCCGCCCACACGATAGGGCAGCTCATCAACAATTACATTATTATCCATTTATTCCTCCATGAAAATTTCATGCATAAATACACAAAATTATGGCTATACCTCACTATCACAAAGCAACACATTTTATGTAATGTGCTTTGCAGTACTGCTCCACAAATCTGTTATTTCTGGCATATATTACAAGGTTGTCCGAACATCCCTTGAAAGCGTTATTTCCGATAACGCACACACCTTCCTGAAGCACTATTCTTTCAAGACGATGGCAGTTCAGAAATGCGCCGTGACCTATTCTGTCCACCATTGGCGGAACTGTAATCGATTCTAAACGATGGCATTCACTGAATACAAAATCGCTTATCTCCTTGATGCTTACAGGAATTGTTATTATAGATAATGACTTGCATCCCTGAAATGCCATTTCACCAATGGAAGTTATGCTTACAGGAAGTGTTACTGATTTCAGTTTTTCACAGAACTGGAATGCACGGCTGCCGATTTTTCTTGCAGAGCTTGAAAAAATTACTTTTTCAAGGTTCATTGCTCCCATGAACGCCCTGTCGCATACCTCGACAGTACCGTAATTGATATAATAGTCCGGTGCAGTCCTTCCCTGCGGATAGAGCACAAGCTGCATTCCCTCGTTTGTATAGAGTACGCCGTCATATGATGCAAACCAGAAATTTCCCGAATCTACGTCAAATGCATTCAAACAGTAGCAGTCATAGAATGCATTGCTGTTTATCCTTTCAAGCGTTGACGGAATAAACACGGTATTTGCAGGGCTGCATTCAAATGCATACGGAGCGACCGATTTTATACCGTGAGGTATTGTCATATTAATATTGCCGTCTGCATTCATCGCCCTCATTACACGCTTTTTTTCCTTGTCAACGAGCATACCGTTGGTGACAGCATATTTTGGCGAATTTTCAATTGATATCTGCCTGAGATTATAGCACCTTTCAAAGGCACGTTCACCTATCTTTTCGATTCCGCTTGGGATGCGCACTTCTTCAAGATTTACGCACCAACTGAACGCCTTTCCCATAATAGTTTTAACGCATTCAGGGATAATTACTCTTTTAAGCATGAAATTGCCGATAAACGCTTTATATCCGATAGAGGTCACACCTGTAAGATAAGGAGTAACGTCACCGCACACATCAGATATATCGCCTTTGATAATGTCCTTTTCTGCATTTGCAGCCACCTTTACTGACACACTGCTTTTCGGCGTTGAACGCACCAACGACAATACAGACGGTGCAGGCTGAGTTACAGGCGCAGCCGCTTTCTGAGGTTCAGGCTCATTATATTCCGGAAGCTCGCATCCAAGGTCAACTGCTTTTGCAAGCATATTCACCGCAAGTATCATAGCGCTTTCGGTCAGCCACGTTTCAGATCTAAGTCTCTGGAGACATTTTTTAAGTGACTGTTCTTTTGTTTCGCTTTCCTTGTTTCTTGCCTGAAAAATAATATCGCCTACGTCCTCCTGAAGAACAATTGTGATAAGCTTACGGTATTTTCCGTATTCATACGCAAAGTCAAGAAGAAACGCATTCATTTTATAAGGATCTTTCAGCAGTTCAGCACCGTTTTCATCAATAACAGATCTCAGTATATCCTGAAACTCATTACTGTCATTGCTCATTTCGTCACGCTCCCGTTATTATTTCCGCTTATACCAGCAATTCCGACCATGTCAAACAGAACGGCGACCGATACATCATCACCGCTGCCCTTTGCAGAAAGTCTGGGCAGATATTCCCTCAGTTCGCTTACAGCATCGTCAATATCCGACGTGGAAAAAGACTGAAGAACAGTTTTATAGAAACCGTTCAGCTTTTCATCTCCGCTGAAACTGTCATCAATGCCGTCCGAACATAAAAAAACCGCCGCAGGAAGCTTTTCAGAGTAATAATGTCTGAAATTTATGATAGCCTCGCTGTCGCACATAGAAGTCGTAGTATTCAGAAAGCATTTATCGTCCCATGGAACAGGCTGCTCAAAATTTCCGTCAGCATCGGCGGCGACACATTTGCCGTCGCCTATCTGAATTGCAAACCAGAAATCCTTTGTGACTGCCGCAGCAAGCAGAGTAGTTCCATATGCCGATTCAATGCGGTTCTGATTAAGATAACGATTTAAAGCTCTGTCAGAAAGCAGTGCAAGTTCATCATCAGTAAACGGATTTGCAGCATAATGCTCTGAAAGCCGCTCATTCCAGCCGCTGATGATGCTTGCCTCAAGATTTGCAAGTACAGTATCGGTGTTATTTTTCAGTTTTTCCTTGTCAGCATTTTCAAGGAAGAAACGGATATTCTCCACTGCCGTTTCACAGGCAAAAACCGAACCGAACGCACTTCTCACATAGTCATCGCCGCCGTGACCGTCACAGACAACGATTATTGAAACATCGTCATTGCATACACTGAAAGAAGCATCCTGACATTCCTTTCCACGTCTTATATGGCTTTCACCCTGTGCGGAAATTGCAAATGCCTTGTAATTCATAGCAATTGCCTCCGCTTACCACTGGATGCCGCCGTCGTCAAAGTCGTCCCAGTCCTCAGCCTCGGCTGCTTCCTGAGCCTTGATCTCTCTTATGAATTCCTCCTGTTTTGTGAGGTTTATCTTGCTCTTTGGCTTTTCAGTCTGTTCGCCTGTGACAGGTGCGGACTGTCCGCCTGTTGCATTAGCACTGCGGCTGCCTATCTGTGAAGCAGTAACGCTGACGAACTGTATCCACTTTTTGAGCGCTTCCGGTGAATGAACAGTGATAACAGCCTCCGGATTTCCGGTAAATTCACTGAGAACACGCTTATTTGCATCCTTTCCGATGGCAACGGCTACCTTGATAGCCTTTTTGAACCAGTTGTTCTCTCTGAGCACTTCAAGACTGTCCATATAATTATCAGTCGGCTCGCCGTCAGACATAAGGAAGATAACAGGTGCAAAAGAACCTGAAATATCGCCCATATAAGCATTTCTTGACAGCTTGTCGTTCAGCTCATCGAAAGCTTTTCCAAGATCTGTAACTCCCTGTGCATTGAGATAATTCCAGCGGAAAGTCTCGGCTGAAATAGGCTCGTTTATCCATTTTGCACCTGACGAGAATGTAAGCGTAGCAACTTTTATCATTGCATCTGCATTCTCCTCGGATATATCTTTAAGTTCAGGCACAATCTCCTCGATAGCCGAGTTTACCGTACCTATCTTTGCTCCGTTCATACTTCCCGAGGTATCTACCACGAAAAAGAGCACCATAGTTCTTCGTGTTACTTCAACAACATCATCATAAATTCCCATAATATCACCTTAATTTATCTCGGCACTGACATCGCCGAATTTTATTTTTACTCCTCTGCCAAGTTTTACGACCTGACCTTTTGTGAATTTTCGTGCTGAACCATTCGGAAGCTCTGCCTCCCACTCGGTATCAGTCAGATTTTTCAGTCCAAGGACTGTCGGGTCAGTGATACTTCCGACCACTTCACCGCTTATCTTTCTGAAATCATCGCATTCAGGCTCAATACAGTCTGTATACAGTTTTGAACCTGATGCAAGCACGATATTACGCTTTTTCACCTTCAGCACCATTGGTCTGAAAATTGTTTTTCCACAGTTTATGCATTCGCATGACTGTTCATTCACATCAAAGAATGTATCGCTTCCGCAAGAACACTTCATTGTCATGTCACGGAGCTGCATGAAGATCTCCTGCCATTCCTTTTCAATGACTCTGTGTTCGATATCTCCGCCGACAAGAGCCTCATGACTGAAAGCCCTTCCGAAAGCCTTTCTCACAAATTCAGGATATATCTTCCAGAGTCTAATCTCATTGACGTGTACCCCCCTGACAGGACGGTTTGAGTCATCATAATCATCCCATACGAATACGGGAGATTCACCGTAAAATCTGTATTCAAGCTCCTCTGTAAGGCACGGACACATTGTCTTTTTGCCTTCAAGCGGATGATTGAGGAACAGTATCATATACAGAATAACAGCAAGTGAGAAACGGTCGGTATGGCAGTCAGGCCTCTTTCCGCCTGTTACGACTTCAGGAGCCATATATCGGCATTTTCCCATAATACCGAGGTTTTCACCATATGGCGTAACGTTATCATTGTCGCATATCAGCACATCGCCTGTTTTCGGATCAACGAAAAAGTTTCCGTCGTTAAGATCCTGATAGCTGTATCCACGGTTATGGAGCGCTCTGAAACCATTGATAATGCCCAGTGCGGCATTGATAAGAGCCGAAATATCTGCAAAATGCACCTTAGCAAGCAGAAAATGTGAAAACTCCCTGTACTGCGGCGGTCTCAGCTTCATAAGATAGCCGAAAGAACCGCTGATAAATTCTGTCAGTTCAACCGGCCACAGAAAGCAGTCTGCCGGTGCGCCCTGTCTTATATTATTCTCAATATTGCGGCAAAAGCGCTCATTCTCATACAATTTGTTTGAGTGAAACCATTTGAGTGCAAGCTCCTCGCCGCCGTATTTTACTTTATAAACAGCACCCTGTCCGCCTGCGCCGAGAAAATCGAGTATCTCGATCTCGCCGCCTGATGCAGACTTTATGCGCTGTCCTTTCTGAAATACAACCATCTTCCCACCTCTTAATCAAAAAGCCACCCCCGAATTCCGTTCACCGTAATCTTCGGCAAATCTGTACCGAATCTGCACGATAAGGTTTTCAGAGGTGACTTTGTCAGTCTTTATTATTATCAGACATTTGCACCGAATGAACGGCAGATTGCTTCAAGACCGCCCTGATATCCGGCAGCAACAGCATTGAACTTCCATTCACCGTTCTTGTTATAAATTTCAGCTACTACGAGAGCTGTTTCGATAGAAAATTCTTCTTCAAGGTCAAATTTGAGAACAGTTTCCCCAACTGTATCAAACTCATCAGCAAGCTTTGCGATACGGATATAAGCATTTGAGACCTGACCGAAATTCTGACGGCGTGTCTGTGCATCATAAATAGTAACGCAGATAGCAAGCTTCTTGATCTCAGGCGGTATCTTTGTGAAGTCGATCATAATAACTTCATCATCACCGTCGCCCTCACCTGTGAGGTTATCACCTGTATGAACTACAGCACCGTCACGACCGTTGAGGTTATTGTAGAAAACGAAGTCCTCATCTCTGAGAAGCTTGCCGTTTTCGCCAAGAAGGAAAACAGAAGCATCAAGGTCAAAGTCAAAGCCGCCGTCATAGTGGTTTGTATCCCAACCGAGACCTACAAGTGCGTGTGTGAGAGTATTATCAAGGGAAACTCTCTGACCCTTCTGAAGATTAATAGCCATAACTTAATTCCTCCCTGTTATCTGTATATATCAATAATATTCTGGAGACGGCTTGCCTCCTGAACCGGCTGACCGATCGCATTGAATTTCCATTCGCCGTTGTATCTGTATATTTCACCAACGATAAGACCTGTCATATTATCGTAATTTTCCGAAAGATTGAAGCGGCATATCTCGCTTGAGTTTGAAAGGTCGATAAGGTGAATATATGCATTTCTTATCATACCGAAATGCTGACCTCTTGCCCTGCCGTCATAGATATTTACAACGAATACCATTTTTTCAATATTCATCGGAACAGCAGCAAGGTCAACCTTGATCTGTTCATCATCGCCCTGACCTGCACCTGTGAGGTTATCGCCCATATGCATGATAGCGCCGCTTGGATGACGGAGATTACCGAAATAAATGACTGACTGCTTTACATCTGAAGGGTTGAGGACGTGTCCGCCTGCGCCGCAGAGAATTACTGATGCATCGCAGTCTATCGGCTTCGGACGGCTGAAAAATCCTGATTTCTGAGCCTCATCCCAGCCGAGACCTACAAGAACGTTTCTGAGACCGCCGCCTGGTGCGCCGTGTTTAGTGAGGTCGATTTTCTGACCCTTCTGAAGATTGATACTCATATTCAAACAACTCCTTTTTATGTGGTATTATGCTGTTTTGGCAATACCTTTATTTTTTGTGAAACACCGCACAAAAGAGTGCGGTGCTTCTATTAATTACTTTTCTTTCTTTGTAAGTGCTTTTCTGATGATGTCGATCGGCACTACGAGGAATGCAAGAATGATACAGATGATCCATGTCTTTGCATTAAGAGGTGTAACGCTGAGGAAGTCTCCGCCAACCATTACGAAAATGAACTGGATAGCAAGAAGTGCACCGATTACAGCAAGGAAACTCTTGTTTCTTCCGAGATGCTCAAATACATTCATTCTTTCAGTACGTGCATTGAAGCCGTTGAATGAAATTGCCATCATGAATGTTGCAAAAAGTGCTGAGCAGAGATATACTCTGTCGCTGTTTCCAAAGAGATCAGCAATTGCAGGAACAAAACGGATACAGAGACAAACTGCTGTGATATAAAGTCCGCTTATGATAACTTCAATGAGCATTGGCAGACTGATGATGCTTGCCTGACGTGGAATAGGCTTTTCTTTCATGTATTCCTTAAGTGCAGGTTCACTGCCGAATGCGATAGCGGCAAGTGTATCCATAGCAAGGTTTACAAGAAGAAGCTGAATAACTGTCATCATCTTTGCCTCACCAAGAAGTGAGCCGATGAAACAGGTAAGAACTGCTGCAACGTTAACAGTAAGCTGGAAGATAAGGAACTTTCTGATACCCTTGAACATTGTACGTCCATAGAGGATAGCCTTTGCGATTGATGAGAAATTGTCATCGAGGATAGTGATGTCTCCGGCTTCCTTGGCAACTTCGGTACCGCTGCCCATTGCAAATCCGACATCAGCCTTTTTAAGTGCAGGTGAGTCGTTAACACCGTCGCCTGTCATACCAACAACATAGTCAAGTTCCTGAGCACATCTTACAAGACGGCTCTTATCTGTAGGAAGGGCACGTGCAACAACACGGAGGTGAGGAATGATAGCCTTGAGTTCTTCGTCTGACTTTTCAGCCATTTCACCTGATGTAAGAGCAACGTCCTCGTTTGTTCTGAGAAGTCCTGCCTCCTTTGCAATAGCGCAGGCGGTTTCCTTACGGTCACCTGTTACCATAACTACCTGAATGCCGGCTTCCTGAACTTCCTTGATAGCGTCAACGGCTTCCTTACGGACATTGTCTCTGATACAGAGTACGCATACGAGTGTGAGATCTCCCTCATCGCTGTCGCCGTCTCTCTTGGCAACACCGAGAAGTCTCATCGAACGGCCTGCCTGTTCATCAATATACTGCATGAGGTAGCCCTTTTCGGTAAGTTCCTTTACATTGCCGTTTTCATCTATATAATGTGAACATCTTTCTACGATTCTTTCAGGAGCACCCTTTACATATGTGCAGAAGCTTCCGTCACGGCAGATAGTAACGCTTGACATCTTCTTTGTAGAGTTGAAAGCGTTGAATGCTCTTACTTCGTCCTTATTCATCTTGTTTTCGGCTTTTTCCTCAACGATGAAGGACATGAGAGCACGGTCTGTACTGTTGCCGCCGATTACCTGACCATTGCTTGCTACTGCGCTGTTGTTAACGCCGATACCTGTGATAACATCAAGTTCAAGCTCAGGGCAGAGTTTTGAGATACTGTCATATTTTACAACATTACCAGTTACGAGTTCAACAACTGAAAGTCTGCCTTCGGTGATAGTACCTGTCTTATCACTGAAAAGAAGACTGAGGCTTCCTGCGGTCTCAAGACCGTTGATCTTTCTTACAAGAACGTTGTCCTTGGACATTTTAAGGCTCTGGAAAGAAAGAAGGATGGATGTGAGCATCGGGAGACCTTCCGGTACAGCACAAACAATGATAGTAACAGCAACTGTGATAGCGTTCATGAGGAACTTTACCCACTCAACGCCGCCTGAAGGAAGTTCACCTACAATTGCTGCTCTGAGAATAATACCTACGATAATTGCAATAGCACCGATATAACCGAAAGTAGATATCTGCTTTGCAAGCTTGCCGAGCTTTACCTGAAGCGGAGTTTCTCTTGAATCCTCCTGAACTTCAAGTGCAAGTTCACCAAAGAGGGTCTTGTCGCCAACGACCTTGACCTTCATATAGCCTTCACCGCCGCATACAACAGTGCCACGGTAAGCATAGTGCTTATTGAGAAGATCCTTTATATCATAGCCTTCTGATTTTTCATCAGGAATTTTGTCTGCTTCTTCTGTTTCGCCGTTGAGTGCAGCCTGATCAAGTTTAAGTGCGCCTTCAACGATCTCACCATCGGCAGGAAGCTTGTCGCCTGCCTGTAAATAAACGATATCGTCAACAACGACTTCGCTTACATGAATTTCTATAAGCTGACCGTCACGGAGAACCTTTGCAAGTTCCTTTGCTTCTTCTTCAGCTTTAAGGGCAGATGCCTTGCCCTCCTGTTTATTTTCACTTACGGATGAAACACCGTTTGCAATGAGAATTGCGATAAGAATTCCCACAGGCTCGAACCATTCAGCCTGTTTGAGGAAAAACAGTACTACCTGTACAACAAGTGCTACGAGAAGGATCATGATCATAGGATCCTTGAAGCCTTCGAGTATCTTTTTCCAAAGCGGGTCAGGCGGTATCTGTGTTAATGTGTTGGAGCCGTTTTTCGCACGGCTTTCTTCAACTTCTTTTGCGGTTAAACCTTTCAGATTCATTGTTTTTACTCCCTAAAAAATAATTTTTCTGCGAATTTTCGCAGAATACCCCAAAGCGGAACACAGCGTGTCCCAAAAACTCACCGCAAAAAGCTGTATCATTCAGCAATGCGGCAAAAATCCCGAAGTCCGTTTCATTCAGTATACCCGTATAATTATGCATGATACCTGAACTTTGCGAACCGAGAATCCCATATTTTTTCAACCCCCAATTCATATGACAGCACTATATCATTGTGCCTGAAAGATTTTTCATGAACATTGACACAGATGTAACATTCTCCATGTCGGAAATACATAGAGAAAACATCATGAAAACAACATACATGACAATACATAAATAATAACACAATATGTATAATTTGTCAAGTGTTTTCGGGCTGTATTATGTTATATTATTTGTATAAACAATACGATTATATACTCTCTGTTGACGGCATATTACTGACATTTACTTTCTGCGGCTGTCCGCTCATCCTCGGCAGATGCTGCTTCTTTGGGAAACAGCAGTGTAAACATGATATGCATAAAAATTCTGAAAAACTGACAAAAAACTATTGACAAGGCGCACATTATGCTGTATAATAAGTAACGGTATTTCACTTTATCATTTTAAAGCTTTACAGGTTTGACGTTCAAAAACTTTCAGCAAAAACGTCCTTCCGCAGATAAAGTGTTACGATTATTTTATGATTGGAGCGATCTTTTATGTACTCTGTAGTTGCAACGCTCGTTGTACTGGTCATCTATGTCACAATAATGATCAGCATAGGCGTTATCACATCAAAGAAAACCAAATCCGCAGAAGACTTCATGCTCGGCGGAAGAAGCGTAGGCTCATGGCTCACTGCTTTCTCCTATGGCACGACCTATTTCTCAGCCGTTGTTTTCATCGGCTATGCAGGTCAGTTCGGCTGGATGTACGGTGCATCAGCATCATGGGTAGGCATCGGAAACGCCATAATCGGCAGTCTTATCCCGTTCTTCCTCATAGGCAAGCGCACACGTCTCATGACAAATCATCTTGGTGCAAAAACAATGCCTGAATTTTTCGAGTTCCGTTTTGACTCAAAGGCTCTCAAAACTGCATCAGCCGCTATTGTTTTCATCTTCCTCATCCCGTATACTGCATCTGTATACAACGGTCTTTCACGTCTTTTCGGCATGGTCTTTGACCTCGGTGAAAACGGCGGTACATACATTATAATAGCAATGGCAGTACTTTCTGCTGTTTACGTTACACTTGGCGGCTACAAGGCTACCGCACTTAATGACTTCGTTCAGGGCATTATCATGCTCATAGGCATCGGCACTGTAGTAGCCCTCACTGTTCAGAAAAAGGACGGTCTCTCAGCAGCTATCGATGCACTCAACATTATCCCCGATGACAAGGGAAACACAGGCACTCTCGGCAGTCTTTTCGGTCCTGACCCGATAAACCTCTTCGGAGTTGTTGTGCTTACATCTCTTGGCACATGGGGACTTCCTCAGATGGTTCAGAAGTTCTATGCCATCAAGGATGAACAGGCTATCAAAAAAGGTGCGATCATCTCAACACTTTTTGCATTTGTTGTTGCAGGCGGCTCATACTTCATGGGCGGTTTTGTAAGACTCTACTGCACACTTGATGGCTCAGACGGCAGCGGCAGAACACTTATCGAAACTGCAAACGGCAAGCCTGTATATGATACAATGGTTCCGTCACTTATCAATCAGGCACTTCCGAATATCCTTATAGGAATAGTTGTTGTTCTCGTTCTTTCAGCTTCACTCTCAACACTTTCATCACTCGTTCTCACATCAAGCTCAACTCTCACAAACGACCTGATCAAGCCGAGAGTAAAGGATTTCAACGACAAGAAGCAGATGATTTTCATGCGTATTTTCATTGCAGTATTCCTCGTAATCTCAGTTATCATCGCCTGCAACAAAAACGCATCTATCTCAACTCTCATGTCATATTCATGGGGCGCACTTTCAGGAGCATTCCTTGGTCCATTCCTTTATGGTCTGTTCATGAAAAAGGCATCAAAGGCAGCTTGCTGGGCA
Source organism: Ruminococcus sp. (assembly GCA_024403995.1). Lineage (GTDB taxonomy): Bacteria > Bacillota > Clostridia > Oscillospirales > Ruminococcaceae > Ruminococcus. The sequence continues at coordinate 33,943 of JAKSQT010000005.1, read as the reverse complement.
AGTTTCGTTACTGGTATCGGCATCAGCGTAACACATATGGTACTGTTCAGCCTTGGCATCAGCGCATTCGATGGTCTCAAAGCTGACGTTATCGCACTCGGCTGTCCGCTGAATCTGCTCTCACCTATCAACGCAGGTGCATTTGCAATGATAATCTCAATCCTCATCGTTCCGATAGTAAGTGCATTTACTTCATCGCCTGACAAGAAGATCGTAGACAACGCTTTCAGCAGCCTTCAGACAAAATAATTTTAGAGATGCCCTTTATAAAAAATACCGCACAAAGCAGCTTATGTAAAATGCTTTGTGCGGTTTATTTTCTTTACAATTGATCGTCAGCAGAATACTGCTGTAAATTCGCCGTTTTTCAAAAACAATAGTTTTTTGCGGCATAGTTCCTTATTTTTCTTTTCATTTTTCTGATAGAATTTTTCTTGCATAAAAATCCTTGTCATTATTTTTTTCGCAATATCACTGTTCCTTATTTTTCACGAATACAATTCCTTTTTCAGGCATTTTCAAGATTTTCCCGTTTTTCAAAGAATGCTTTTTTTATTATCATGTATTCGCTGTCAGTGCATATTTTTCTGCACATCGGCTCAAAATTCATAGTAACTTCAAAGCATTCCATTATAGTTTTGCACGGATATTCCGCACACTCGCCGCAATTGGCGATATTTTTTTCTTCTGTGCATTTCACTACCTGATATCTGCACCAGTTATCAGAAGTGCATCCACGGCATGATATTTCCTCATTTGTGACAACATGGTCACGATATCCGATCTTATGCCATAATTCCGCAGTATGATGCAGTTCTTCGTCTGTTTTCGGAAGATGTCTGGGGCAAACTGCACAGTCATTTCCGCAGGCTGCAATTATTTTTTCCATAGTATTATTCATCCAACTGCCATAAAAGCTTGGAAATATATTCCTTTTTGGCAAGTCCGTCTGAAAACGCCGTAGCACCGCCGCAGGCTGTACCAAGTCTCAGCGCATATTCAAAATCGCCCTCCATGCTGCCAGCAATAAAGCCTGCAACCATCGAATCGCCTGCGCCGACCGCATTGCGTACAAATCCATGGCAAACGCCGAGCTTATGGCACTTTCCCTTTTCATCGATAAGCAAAGCCCCCCTGTCAGCCATTGAAACAAGCACATTCTGTGCCCCCATATCACGCAGCTTTTCGGCATAGGATTCTGCTTCATCATCATTGTGTATCTCAACTCCGAACATCGCACCAAGCTCGTCAATATTCGGCTTGACCAGAAACGGCTTGTATTTAAGCGCATTCAGAAGAAGAAGCTTTTCTGCATCAACAACAATACGCAGTTTTCTGTCTGAAAGAAATGCGAGGATATGATCATAAACATCAGGAGGCATACTTCTCGGTATACTGCCGGCAAGCACAAGCACATCACCGTCCTGAATCCTGTTCAGTTTCACGAAAAGCTTATTGAGTGCAACACTGTCTATATCAGGTCCCTGACCGTTAAGCTCTGTCACATCATCCGACTTCACCTTGACATTTATTCTTGAACATCCGTTTTCAAGATGAACAAAGTCAGTTTCTATGCCCATAGCCTTAACGCCGTCCTCAATAGCCTGCCCTGTGAAGCCTGCAACAAATCCAAGTGCAACAGACTTTACCCCCAGCTCTGAAAGCACAGCCGAAACATTTATGCCTTTTCCTCCGTAAAAAATCTCCTCTGAAAAAGACCGGTTCACACTGCCCTTCCTCAACGTACCGGTATGCATTACGTAATCTATCGCCGGATTAAATGTTACTGTATATACCATAACTTTCTCCTAAAAAACAGCACCACACAAGGGTGCGGTGCTGTCATATTATCAGTTCTTGTATAAGTAATCGATAAGTGAAGTTCCGTTTCCTGCATCAGTTGAAATATAAGCATAATATCCGAGAACTCTTGAAGCATCACGTGAATCTGACTTTATATCTCCGTTAAGATCAGCAGCAACAAGCTGTTCTTTTGTAAAGATAGAAGGCTGATTTGCTGAACGGAGAGCATAGTCTTTAAGTATTAATGATGCATCCTTGGCATCGATCGTCTTATCATTGTTGACATCACCGAGCATTCTGTCTGAAACCGCAACAATAAGCGGCTTTGCGTTATCGCCTGAAGGTCTGATATCTCTGATATCCATTCCCTTTGCATCGCCTTCACGTCTGTCAGCAGCTTCCTTTGAAAGTCTGTATGAGATGCTTGAAACGTTAGGCTGCTCTGTCTTGAAAGCGATATTATAGTAATCAGCCGGAGCTGATGAGCTGACATTCACGTCAAATACTGCAAGCGGGTAAGCATCGCTGGTTTCGCCTGTAGGAGCAAGCGGATTAACGCCCTCGGCAGACTGATAGCTTACGCCGATCATCTTCTGGTCATAGCTGTCATTGAGACCGATGTCAGAAGCTGAAGCATAGCCCTTATACGGAGCAAGAGTGCCGGCAGAAATAGGATCCTGGATATTGCTGAGAGTTACGTTGTCATCATTCCATACCCATTTTACTACGATCTGACCTGCACGGAGGCAATCATCCTTAATAAATGCCTTAGCTGAGGCTTTCAGTGTCTTGCCTGACTTGGTGTTTGCATAAAGAACACCGTTAGGAAGAACATCGATCGAATCACTCTGTTCACCCTTAAAATAGAGTGTCGGTATGTAAGTAAGTTCATCAGCGGCTGCTGATGCTGTAAATGGTACTGCGCTGCATACTGCAACGGCAGCAGACAGGATTGCGATAAGCTTTTTCATGTTTTGCTACCTCCAATAATTATAATTTTTCAAGCATTCTGAGAACGATGCCTGCAACACGTTTAGCAGCGATCTTCTCAAACTCGTCAAATGACATTGCACCGTCATCGTCAGCGTTGTCGGAAATGCATCTTACAGCAACAAACGGCATATCATTCAGATAACAGCAGTGACCGACAGCTGAACTTTCCATATCAACAGCATAAGGTGAAAACTTCTCCTGAATGGCAGCTTTGACCTCGTTGCTTGAAATGAAAGCCTCGCCGGAAACTATTCTTCCACGGAAGCTCTTTGCGCCCTCCTCGCTGCATGACTTCTCAGCCGCTTCGATAAGCTTTTCGTCAGCCTTGAAAATTCCGCAGTACGGCGGATAATCCTTGAGGAAATGCAGATCAAGGTCATGCGGGAGCACCTCGTTTGAAATAACGATGTCGCATACCTTTACATCTGAATTCATACCGCCGGCAATTCCGGCATTGATAATGCAGTCGGGATGGAAATTATCAATAGTCACCTGTGTGCAGAGAGCAGCGTTGACCTTTGCAATTCCGCAGCAGACATTGATGATCTTCTTTCCGTGAAAACTGTCGATATAGAATTCAAATCCGGCGATTTTTTTTGTCTCAGTGCCTTTAAGTACTTTTCTTATGTCAACAAGTTCCGACGGCATTGCACCGATAATTGCTATAGTATTCATTTCAATCACTCCAATTTTTGATATGGCAGCCGTTATTTTGCCGCTTGACATTAAACCGACGATCACGTTTATGTCTGTAGATTATTATAACACATTCCTTATAATAAATCAAGCAGTATTGCATATTTTATTGTCTCGCTAATAAAAAAATAAAGCAGAAAACCAGATTTATTAAGAATGGCACCAAAGAAATACTGCAAGTCATATATGAAAAGCAAATGCTGCCGCACAATCTTTGTGAGGTATTGCTTTCGGGCAACACCTCACAAAGCACGTATGATAACTTTGCACGTCATAAACTTGCATCTTTTCCGTCATCTTGCACAGAATTTTTTGGCATACGATAGTATGCCTGCAAAATTTCTGTACAATCTGACGAAAAATCTGACTGCGTTTCTGCCGCACAATCTTTGTGAGGTGTTGCCCTTGAAATCACTGCCGGAATGTGGTATAATAAAAATAATATTATTGTTATCGGAGGATAAACTATGTTATCAGATATCGAAATTGCTCAGAAAGCCGAAATGAAGCGCATTTCCGAGATAGCCGCAGGTCTCGGCATTGACGAAGAAGATCTTGAACCCTACGGTCACTATAAGGCTAAGATCTCTGAAAATGTTTTCAGCAAGCTCGCTGACAAGGAGGACGGCAAACTCATTCTCGTCACCGCTATAAACCCTACCCCCGCAGGTGAGGGCAAAACCACAGTCAGTGTTGGTCTTGCAGATGCCATGAACCGTATCGGCAAAAAAACTGTTCTTGCACTCCGTGAACCTTCACTCGGCCCGGTATTCGGAATGAAGGGCGGCGCTGCAGGCGGCGGATATGCTCAGGTAGTGCCGATGGAGGACATCAATCTCCACTTTACAGGCGATATGCACGCTATCACCGCAGCAAACAATCTGCTCTGCGCCATGATAGACAATCATCTCCAGCAAGGCAATGAACTCCGCATCGACCAGAGAAGGATACTTTTCAAGCGCTGCATGGACATGAACGACCGTGCCCTCAGAAATATTCTCGTAGGTCTTGGCGGAAAAGCTAACGGCGTTCCAAGAGAGGACGGCTTCAACATCACTGTTGCATCTGAAATAATGGCTATTCTCTGCCTCGCTTCCGACCTTGCAGACTTAAAGGAGCGTCTCGGCAATATCCTTGTTGCATACAATCTCAGCGGCGAACCTGTTTTTGCCCGTGAGATAGGTGCTTGCGGTGCAATGACAGCACTCCTTAAAGATGCACTCAAACCTAACCTTGTACAAACTCTTGAAAACAATCCGGCATTTATCCACGGCGGTCCGTTTGCAAATATCGCACACGGCTGCAACTCACTCAGAGCAACAAAACTTGCCCTTAAACTTGGCGATTACGTTGTAACTGAGGCAGGCTTCGGCTCAGACCTCGGCGCTGAGAAATTCATGGACATCAAGTGCCGTTTCGGTGGTCTTGCTCCGTCATGCGTAGTTCTCGTAGCCACAATAAAGGCTCTGAAATACAACGGCGGCGTTCACAAGGATGAGCTGTCAAAGGAAAATATGTGGGCACTTGAAAAAGGTATTGTAAACCTTAAAACCCACATCGAAAATATGCACAAATTCCATGTTCCCGTAGTTGTTGCAATAAACCGTTTCGCTGCTGATACAGAGGCTGAAATTGAATTTGTAAGACAGTTCTGTGCAGAGCTTGGCGTTGAAGTTTCCATCTGTGAAATATTCGCAAAGGGCAGCGCAGGCGGCACAGACCTCGCTGAAAAGGTATGCGAAACCATCAGTCTCTGCTCTGCTGAGGATTCCGAATTCAAACCGCTCTACGACACTCAGTCCACAATAAAGAGCAAGGTTGAGATCCTCGCAAAGGAGATATATCGTGCAGACGGCGTTACATTCACCGCACAGGCTGAAAAAGCTATCAAGGAGATAGAAAATATCGGATTCTGGGATATCCCTGTCTGCGTGGCAAAGACACAGTATTCCCTCTCAGATAACCCGTCACTCCTCGGCAAACCTAAGAATTTCCGCATCACTGTCCGTGACGCAAGACTTTCGTCAGGTGCAGGATTTGTCGTAATTTATACAGGCGATATCCTTACAATGCCCGGTCTGCCGAAAAAGCCTGCCGCATTAAACATCGACTGCGACGAAAACGGAAATATCACAGGACTGTTCTGATATGCTAAAAATTATTACGAACTCCCCGCAGGAGACCATTGCCGCTGCCGAAAAGCTGGGCAGTCTCCTGAAAAAGGGAGATATGATCGCTTATAAAGGCGGACTGGGCGCAGGAAAAACTACCTTCACCCGTGGTCTTGCCGTCGGTCTCGGACTTGGCGACAACGTAACATCACCTACATTCGCTCTTGTCAACGAATACCGTGGCGATGACCTTACGCTTTATCATTTTGATATGTACCGCATCTCCTCCGAGGAAGATTTAGAGTCCACAGGCTTCTATGACTATCCTTTCGAGGATAACGTGGCGGCTGTGGAATGGTCGGAGAATATCGCTGATTTTCTTCCGAAAAATACCATTTATATTACCATAAACAGGCTCAGCGAGCTTGAACGTGAGATTATTATTGAGGACGGTGGAAGATTTGCTGCTGCTTGGAATTGACACATCGGGAAAAACCGCCTCGGCGGCTTTGTTTGACTCGGATACTGAAACATTTCTTGCCCAGACTTCTTTGTATACACAGAAGACACATTCGCAGGTCATCATGCCTGCCGTAAAGGAAATGATCGCACAGGCAGGAAAGCAGATCACTGATATCGGCGGAATTGCCGTGGCAAACGGTCCCGGCTCATATACAGGACTCCGCATTGGGGTTGCAGCCGCAAAGGCTATGAGCTTTGGTCTTGGCGTAAAATGCTGCGGTGTTTCAACGCTTCTCGGACTCGCCTGCAATAATCTTGCACATAAAGGGCATATCTGCTCAATTATCAAGGCAAGAGCAGAGCTTGTCTATACCTGTACATATAAAAGTGACGGATTCTGCATAGAACAGGTCACGGAAGAACAGATAATCTCCCGTGACGAGCTTGCAGAATACCTTGCGCTGAATATAGGAGAATGTCTGCTTTGCGGCGATGGTGCGGCTGATTTTTTCAATGACTACCGCTCACCTGTTTTCACTATCGCTCCGCCTCAGGGCAGATTGCAGAACGCTGTCGGAGTATGTCTTGCAGGCATATCACGTCAGCTTACAGAGCCTGAACTTCTTGAAGTATCATACCTCCAGAAGGTCAAGGCAGAAAAGGATCTTGAACAAAAAAACGCCTGAATCAAGGCAAAAAGGAGAATATTTATATGATAGCTATCGGCTGTGACCACGCTGGTGTGGAAATGAAAAAAGAAATAATCAAGGCTCTGAGCGAAAAGGGCTTTGAATTCAAAGATATGGGTACAGACGGTGAACCATGCGACTACCCTGTAATTGCAGAGGCTGTCTGCGGACAGATTCTTTCGGGCGAATGTGAAAAGGGCATTCTCATCTGCGGTACAGGCATCGGAATGTCTATCGCCGCAAACAAATTCAAGGGCATACGTGCAGCGCTCTGCTCTGACTCCTTCTCAACAAAGTTCACACGTCTCCATAACAATTCAAATGTAATGTGCATGGGCGCAAGAACTCTTGGCTGCGGACTCGGCTGTGAACTGGCCGAGATATTCCTCACCACAGGTTTTGAGGGCGGCAGACACCAGAGAAGAATCGACCTGATATCAGCAATTGAAGAAAAGAACTAAGGCAACACCGTACAAAGTCGTTAGACGTGCTTTGTGCGATATTGCCCTAAGACAGCATCATAATTTCCTGCACAAACAAAAAACACCTGAACCACAAAAGTTCAGGTGTAATTTTTTGCTAAAAAACCGTTATCTCAGAGAATGTCCTTCATAACAAGATATTCTTCATAGCCTTTCGATGTAAGATCCATGATTCTGTGGTCTTTTCTTGCTGCATTGTAGTTCATTCTTATAATTTCTCTGACCTCAAGAATATGGAAAATCGTCAGCAGTTCCTCCTTGGTACATCTTTCATTTGTAAAAGTATCAAGTATATCCTTCAGCCACACACCTTTTCCGTCTTCTGAAAAATCGAGGGCGATCATGTCCTTCGGATTTTGTGAGTCTTCAATGAAGTGCGAATGAGTGAATATGTAGTCAATAACATTCCAGTAACTTTCTCTGCTTACTTTCATGAGTCTGCCTCCTTTCGATGTATAGCAAGCGAGCACAATATCTGCTTACTGTGTTTATTATATCACAGATAGTTTTATCTGTCAACTGCATAAAAAAAACAAAAATGCAGCACTTTTTTCAGCAGAATGTTGAATTTTGCCATTAAATCATATAGGTCACGTTGTAAATAAGTCAATTTTCACAACATATTATTATTTTCTCTATATTTCATATGTTATTTATATCGGGTTTATGCTTTCTATTGTGCACACTTGACAAAATTGTCCTTATTTTTTCTAATATACTATTTAAACAAAATAAAGTGCTAAGTAATGTGCAAGATGCTGTAATAAATAAAGGGCATCTCTAAAAAACATTTTTTTTGACGTCGAGGACGACATCCCCTACAAATGCATTAACGAAGAATAGCTGAATTGTAGGGGCCGGCGTCCTCGACAGCCATTGTTTAACGAAATATTTTCGACAGACTGGGTGCAGCATATGCTGTACAAAGATGCTTTTTCTCAGAAGTTTATTAGAGTTGCCCTGATGCACCGCAATATTCCACGCAGTGCCCATAAACTTATTCAAATTTTTTTCGGAATTCAGTTATATTTTTTCCGTCATTCTTACCATAAACCGCAAAGCAAACCTCATCAAAGAGTCTGCCGAACTCCTCATCGATCAGAACCGTGCGGAAATATTCGGAAACATCCGCAGGAGAATTGCCGAAAGCTCCGCATCCCCATGCACCGAGAACAAGATTTTTGTATCCGTGGTCAGCCGCAGCCGCAAGCATTATGCGTATACGGCGGGTCATTGTCTCAGCAACTGCGGATTTCGCTGCAATAAGCGCCGCACCACGCCTGTTTGGCGCAGGAATCGTCACAACAGCCACCTGAAAAGGCTTTTCCAGCAGTTCACATTTCTCATCCCTGAACACGCAGACCTCCTCGGAAAGCAGCATATTATCGGACTCAAAACATGAAATATGTGAATTGTTGTATTTATACATGGCTGCCGCAGCTTCGGATTTAATCGACGAATACAACGTACTGCACCGACAAAGTGACTCCTCCTGAGCATTTGCGCCAAGACGAAAACCACCGCCTGCATGATGAGCATTCGCAAAATTCATAACAAACGGTTTTTCATAGCGATGCGCTGCCTGAAAGGAGTCTTCATTTGTCACTTTAAACGAACACATCTCCCCATCTTTGTGCAAATCGGAATATTTCTGAGCAAGAGAAACGCCGCTTTCAGGGGTGATAACCTCAACTGATGCAAAATTCAGTTGAAGAAGTTCAATTTTTTTATCGCCGAGCATATAAAAACCATCAGCAGTAATTTTCAAAGTTTCATTGGCAATTTCGATATTATTCATAACGCATCTCCTTTCAGATAAAAGAAAACTCCCCGAAAAATCGAGGAGTTTGATGAGTGCGAATAACAGGAGTTGAACCTGCACCGAGTTGCCCCGACTGGCACCTGAAGCCAGCGCGTCTGCCTATTCCGCCATATTCGCATAACTTCAAAGTCACTGCTTTGAAGTACTTAAATATTATATCATAAACGGAATAAAAAGTCAAGCCATACAGCATTAATTATTTTTTTAAATTAATTGTCATTTATTCAGAACAAAAAGTTAAGTCACAGAATAAGATTATTATTTTACATATTTATACCCTGCATCTGTAACTGCTTTCTTAATTGCTTTAACAGAAACGCTGTCAGCCATAGTAACCGCAACAGTCCCCTTTTCATAGTCAGGAACAGCCTCTGAAACACCTTGTATAGCCTCAAGAGCAGTTTTCACCCTTGCTTCGCAGTGATGGCACATCATACCTTTGATATATACTGTTTTAACAACATAATCTCCTGTTTTTAAAGCATTATCACGTTTCCTATCATTTTTTGCGTTATATATATCAATGAAATTCAGGCGAAGTGCATTCGTGACTACGCAAAAACTTGACAGACTCATAGCCGCTGCCCCGAACATCGGACTCAGTTCCCAGCCGAAAAGCCCGATATATGCACCTGCGGCAAGAGGAATGCCGATAACATTATAGAAGAACGCCCAGAACAGGTTCTCACGGATATTTTTCAGCGTCTTTCTGCTAAGTCTTATCAGTGCAGGAATATCGCTGAGATTGTTTTTCATGAGTACAATTTCTGCTGAATCTACCGCAATATCAGAACCTTTTCCTATCGCAATCCCGATATCTGCCGACATAAGTGCAGGTGCATCATTGATTCCATCGCCAACCATAGCGGTTTTTCCGTGTTTTTTAAGTTCACGTATCACACGCTCCTTACCATCAGGCATAACCTCTGCGATCACCTCGTCAGCACAGATTTTTCTGCCGACTGCATCAGCCGTGCGTTTGTTGTCACCTGTAAGCATGACAACACGTATTCCCATATTCCGCAATTCCTGCACAGCTTCTGCACTGTCAAGCTTTATAACATCAGCCACAGCAATTATACCCGCAAATTTTCCGCCATCCGAAAACAAAATCGGTGTTTTTCCCTCATCAGCGAGCTTTTCAACCATTTCAACAATTAAATTTGTGATACCGATATGTTCCGAAATAAACCGTAAACTTCCGCCATAAAGTTCGTTACCGTTCGATTTTCCCGAAATTCCGCTGCCAGAAAATGTCCTGTAATCTGCGACATCATAAAAAGTAATCTGCCGCTCACCGCAATATCCGGTTACAGATTTTGCAAGCGGATGTTCACTTTTTAATTCAAGTGAATAAGCAAGTTCAAGCAATTCATTTTCACTGAAATTATCAGACGGAATTACGTCTGTAACCTTTGGTTCGCCTTCAGTTATAGTGCCTGTTTTGTCCAGAACCACAGTATCAACTTTACCTGCCGCTTCAAGAGATGATGCCGTTTTGAACAATATACCGTTATTTGCGGCAACTCCATTTCCAACCATTACAGCAACGGGAGTGGCAAGTCCTAATGCACACGGACAGCTGACAACAAGTACAGCAATTGCTCTTGAAAGCGAACAGCCAACCGTTTCTCCAATTATAAGCCACACAAAAAATGTCAGAATCGCAATTCCAATGACTACAGGCACGAAAATTCCAGCCACTTTATCCGCAATTTTTGCAATGGGAGCTTTCGTTGCAGCGGCATCGCTTACCATGCGAATTATCTGTGAAAGAGTAGTATCTTTGCCGATACGAGTTGCCCTGCAGCGGATATATCCCGATTGGCTGACAGATGCCGCAGATACCATATTTCCGACAATTTTATCAACAGGAACGCTCTCACCGGTCAGCGAAGATTCGTCAATTGCAGCCTCACCCTCGATTATTTCTCCGTCAACAGGGATACTCTGTCCTGCACGAACCACGAAAATATCGCCTTTTTCAACATTTTCAGCAGGAACTTCTGTTTCAACGCCGTCAATCAACACCTCAGCAGTTTTGGGTGCAAGGCGCATAAGCCCTTTCAGCGCATCGGTCGTCCTGCCTTTGGAGCGTGATTCAAGCATTTTTCCGACTGTAATTAACGTCAGAATCATCGCCGCAGAGTCAAAAAAAAGATCATTTGAGCCGTCAGAAAGTACCGATATACCGTCATTTCCGAGCATATCAGCCATTTTCAGCAGCGACCATGTGCTATAAATGAATGACGCTCCCGACCCAATCGCAACGAGAGTATCCATATTCGGCGCAAAATGGACAATTCCACGGAAGCCGTTCACGAAAAATTTCTGGTTTATCACCATGACCGCTCCTGAAAGAATAAGCTGAATTATTCCAGAAAACACGGGATTTTCGGCAAATTTTCGTGGCACTGGAAGTCCAAACATGGAGTGTCCCATCGAAATATACATCAAAATGAACAGAAAAAATAATGAAAACAACAGTCGTTTCCGTATCAGCGGCGTTTCCGTATCTTGGAGGAAATCATCATTTTCGGCTGTTTTTCCGCCTTTTCTGCACGCTCCATAGCCTGCATTCCGCACTGCATTTATGATATCTGCATCGCTCGCCGTCCCATCGACTCCCATAGAATTTGTCAGAAGATTTACCGAACACGAGCTTACATCTTTCAAGGCATTCACAGCCTTTTCAACACGGGCACTGCAGGCGGCACAGTTCATTCCTGTCACGTTAAATTGTCTCATTCCGCAAGTCTCCTTTGAACCGCTTCCCTGACAAGTGCCGGATTTGCCCTTCCCTGCGACATTTTCATAGCCTGACCGACAAGAAATCCGAGAGCTTTGTCCTTTCCGTTTCTGTAGTCTGCGACCGACTTTTCGTTTGTTTGAATGATTTTTCCCACAAGCTTTTCAATAAAATCGGCATCAGAATTTTGCTCAACGCCGAGTTTTCGGATAATTTCAGCCGTCACTCCGCCCTCTGAAATGAGAATATCGAACACTTTTTTTGCGCCGCTTACAGACACTGTGTTGTTTTCAACATATTTAACCAGTTCAGCAAGTGACTGCGGAGTCAGTTTTGTATCAATAACAGAAATTCCTGTGTCATTGGTATACCTCGATATATCGCCAATCACCCACTTTGCGGCTTCTTTCGGCGTACATATCCCAACAGCGCAGCAAGCATCGAAAAATGCCGATTTATCGCAGTCAAGAACCAGTGTATACGCATCAGTTTCCGACATACCGTATTCGTTAACATATCTAATCTGTTTTTTATTCGGAAGTTCGGGGACTTGTGCGCCGATTTCAGCGATATATCGTTCCTCAAGCACTGTTGCCCCCATGTCCGGTTCAGGAAAATACCTGTAATCCTGTGCATTCTCCTTTGTACGCATAACCGTACTTTTTCCGTTCATATCGTCCCAGCGGCGGGTCTCCTGAACAACTGTACATCCATTTTCAAGCAGTCTGATCTGCCTGTCAGCCTCAAATTCAATTGCACGTACAGCGCCGCTGAAACTGTTGATATTCTTCATCTCGCATCTTGTACCAAGCGGCTGACCGCTTTTTCTGACCGATACATTAACATCGCACCGAATTGAACCTTCCTGCATCTTGCAGTCTGAAATGTCGATATATCGAAGAATACTCTTTATCATAGTGAGAAATATCCACGCCTCATGAGAACTTCTCAGGTCAGGTTCAGTCACAATTTCGATAAGCGGAACACCGCATCTGTTCAGGTCAACAAGCGAACCACTGTATGCACCGTCATGAATAAGCTTGCCGGCATCTTCCTCGGTATGAATACGATTTATGCCTATTCTGCGTACTTTTCCGTCAACAAGTATATCAAGATGACCTTTGCCGCAGATTGGAAATTCGCCCTGTGAGATCTGGTAAGCCTTTGGCAGGTCAGGGTAAAAATAATTCTTTCTCGCCTGACTGCTGACAGGATTTATCACACAGTTCAGGGCGTGTCCCATTTTCACGGCATACTCCGTGACCTTTCTGTTCATAACGGGCAGTGCCCCTGGAAGTCCCATGCATACAGGGCACACATTCGTATTCGGCGCTGCGCCAAATTCATTCTTACAGCCGCAGTATATCTTCGTTTTCGTGTTCAGTTCGGCATGAATTTCAAGCCCGATGACTGTTTCCCATTCGCCCATTATATTTCACCTCCGGCAATTTTTTCAAAGGCAGATGCTATTGCAAGCAGTCGGCTGTCCGAGAATTTTGCTCCCATAAGCTGAACCGCAAGCGGCATACCATCGGCATTTTTCCCGTATGGCAGACTTACCGCAGGCATTCCCGAAAGATTTGCAGGCACTGTACACAGATCAGCCGCATATCGCTGTACAGGCGATACTTTTTCGTCAAGCCGCAGAGAAGCCGTCGGATAGACAGGCATCAACAGTACATCGCAATCGTTCATGACCTCAGAAAGCCCGAAAGACAGGCTTTTTGCCGCCAAAACAGCACGTTTGTAATATTCATCAAATGCCCCCTCGCTAAGCACAAATGTACCAAGCATTATTCGCCTTCTGACCTCTGCTCCAAAGCCTTCGCTCCTCGATTTTTCGTACATTTCCGCAAGTGTACGGCAGTTTTCCGCACGATGTCCGAAGCGAACGCCATCAAAACGAGCAAGATTGGAAGAAGCCTCGGCAGATGAAATGATATAGTACGAATTTACGGCATATTTCAAGGTAGGAATACTTATGCGGCTTATACGTGCGCCGTGTCTTTCCATAAGCTCATCCGCCGAATTTACGGCATTTTTCACGTCATCAGAGATATTTTCTCCCAGCAATTCAACAGGTATCCCAACACGAATGCCGTTCATATCAGCAGTACCGCACAAATTCTCAAAACAGTAGTTTTTTGCCGAAACAGCGTCCTTTGAGTCATATCCGCTGATAACGCTGTGAAGCATTGCGGCATCCTCAACAGTACGTCCCATTGAGCCTATCTGCTCCAGTGAACTTGCAAATGCTACAAGTCCGTAGCGTGACACAGTGCCGTAAGTAGGTTTAAAACCGACAATTCCGCAGAATGCCGCTGGCTGACGTACAGAACCTCCCGTATCAGAACCGAGAGCAAGAACAGCTTCACATGAACGGACTGCGGCGGCAGAACCTCCCGACGAGCCGCCTGCCGAAAAAGCGCTGTTTATCGGGTTGCGGACAGCGCCGTATACTGATGTGTCCGATGCTGAACCCATGGCAAATTCGTCCATGTTAGTTTTTCCTAAAATTACTGCACCTGCATTTCTTAGGCGTGTTATGACCTCTGCATCATATGGTGGAACGTAGTTATCAAGCATATGTGAACCGCAGGTAGTCAGCAGTCCTTTTGTTGAAATATTGTCCTTGACAGCAACAGGAATACCGGCAAGAGGCGAAAGCGCTGCACCGTCTGCAATGGCTTTGTCAACCGATTCTGCGGCATTTTCAGCATTTTCGTCAACGGTGATGAATGCGTTGACTGCTGGTTCGGTCTCGCTTATTTTCTGTTTTGCATCGGCAAGGATCTCAGCCGCACTGCACTTTTTCTCACGCAGCATAGCCGAAAGTTCTGCTGCATTTTTTTCACATAATCTCATATCAGCACTCCACAGTTTTTGGTACACCGAAACAGCCGCCCACTGTCTCAGGAGCATTTGCCATAAGCTCCTCATGGGTACAGCCGCTGTTTTCAGCACAGTCGTCACGAAGTTCCGTAATTCCGCCGTTTCCGTACAAAAGACTGCCGTCACATTCTGGAAGTCCGCCAACCATAGCAACAATTTCAGCCATGTCATGTTCAAGCGCAGCCCTTTCATCAGGCTCGATATTCAGCGCAGCAAGCTTAGCAATTCTATCAATATCAAACATATTATGTCCTCCGTGCAGATCAATAAATAAGTAGTATCTTTATTATAACACAAAAACAGCATGATTACAAACAAAAAAGAGCAGAACTCTGTTTAGTTCTGCTCATTTTTTTCGTTATTTAAGAAAAATGGTTCTGATAACCGTCGCCGTAGAAATAATAATAGCCTTCGCTGAACGTCTCAGGACTGCTAAAATAAAGGTCTACAGCCTCTTTGACTGTATCTGTTACAAAGCTTGAAAATACGCCGAGATTGATGTAGTTATAAGCTCCGTCGAACTGGTTAGGCTGGGCAAGAACACCGTATATCGTGTTCGGGAATGTCTCAGACTTAACTCTGTTCATGATGACCTCGACAACCTTTGCCTTATCGTTGACACTTATCCAATCTGAACCTGCTTCGTTGGCAACTGCATTACAGAGAATAATGTACTCTTCGTCCGTAATCGGAAGTTCGCCTGCTCCTGTTATGGATACGACTGTTGTGCCTGAAGTATCGTTAGGTGCTGTTTCTGAATTTGGTTCAATTGTAGTCTGTGCCTCTGTAAGTGCTTCTGTTGAAGGGGGAACGGGTGCTGTAACTGAATCGGCAGTTGTGGCAACATATTCAGTCGTAGGCTCCGTCTGAGCTTCAGTGACTTTTTCTGTTGTCTCTGCTTTTGGAACAGTTGCATGAACGGGGGCGGGTACAGTAACCTTTGCAGCAGTAATAGCTGCTTTAGTTTCAGCTGTATTAACAGCGGTAGAAATCTCTTTTGTAGAGGATTCGTTCCTGTCAGTTTTTACTGACTTGCTGCCTGCCGAGGTATTTACCTTAGCGAGAGCAGTTTCCATTGAGGTGGTGACCTTTTTTTCAGATGTTGTTTTCTCAGCGGCTTCTGAAACTTCAGTTGCCTGAGAACCGTTGCTGGTGGATGTTGTGATTTCAGCGTCACATTCCTCAACAACGTCTGCTGAGTTTACTTTTGAAGAATTGATGCAAGCTGCACCGATTCCTCCGCCCAAGCAAGTAACAACAACCCCGCAAGCCAAAGCTGCGGCTTTAAGATTTACCATCAACTCATCCTTTCGTGAATTAGAGTATTTCTGGGCTGTTAACATAATAGCATATTCAGGAAGAAATTTCAAGCATTTCAAATATTTTTCCGCTTTATCGCCAACATGAACTAAAAGAAAAATTTTTGATTATACATCATGCACAATAATCCTATATTTCATACGTTAATATGTTTTTCTTTTTTACATAATCTTGTGATTTTTCTTTTTTTCAACAGCCTGTTTGTCCGTATTTTTCGTACTTTTTATAACTTGCAGTATAATTTCATGGTTCTGCAATTTTCCTCTCATTTTGACATTGCCTGATTTTGTGCGGAAGTTTTCAACAATATTTTGTTGATACAGATGAACGGCATTTTTGTCACGGCAACACCGCATTAAGGCAACACCGCACAAAGATTGTGCGGCAGAAACGCAGTTAGATTTTTCGTCAGATTGTACAGAAATTTTGCAGGCATACTGGTCTGTCGGTCAGCCTCTCTGTCAGCTTCGCTGACACCTCTCCCACAGGGAGAGACCACGTATGGCAAAGAATTTCTGTGCAAGATGACGGAAAAGATACAAGTTTATGACGTACAAAGTCATCAGACGTGCTTTGTGCGGTGTTGCCTTAAATAGCTTGACAAATATCAGCATTTGCTATATAATGTTTACGGAAAAACCCTCAAAATATAATGAAAAGGATGATATTATGAACGAAGAAGCCCGTATTCCTCAGAAATACAAGATACTGAGCGGAAGTATGCTCAAAGTCATCGCCCTCGTCACAATGCTCATAGACCATACCACAGCTGCGATCATCGGCTCTATGATAACCGATATATACGACACCAGCGACAAATATGTCATCATGTACAATATACTGCGTGGAATTGGACGTATTGCATTTCCGATATACGCTTTTCTTCTCACCGAAGGCTATGTCCATACACATGACAGAAAGAAATATGGCATAAGCCTGCTGATTTTCGCTGCTGTCTCGGAAATACCGTGGAATTTATGTCATGCAGGCACAGTGTGCTGGGAAAACCAAAACGTTTTTTTCACGCTGTTTCTTGGCTATCTTGGAATATGCCTCTATGAAAAATACAAATCCAGCATCATAAAAGTGACTGCCTGCCTTGTGCCGATTTTTGTTGTCACACTTTTCCTGAAAGCCGACTACGGCTGTACCGGCTTCTGTTTCATACTCATGGTATATATTCTCAGAGACAAACCGTTTATCCGTGCAATTATCGGCTCAGGTCTGCTCAGCTCAACATGGAAGGCAGGCTGCGCATTCATCCCGATAGCTCTTTATAACGGAAAACGTGGCTTTATCAAGGGAAAGATACTGAAATACCTTTTCTATATCATTTATCCTGCTCATATGCTGCTGCTCTATTTTATCAAAAACAAATATTTCGGATATTGATACCATATCCGTCCTGATCCCTCCCTGTGAGGGATTTTTTTATTTCTTGCTTTTCGCTATTGCAAAAGTGATTAAATAATGGTATAATATAAGAAGCTGTATTCAGTTCCCGCATAAGACATTTACGGCGAGTTTACGCCGCCGTTTCACAGCACATCTGTCTTCTGCCTGACTGATGAGCAAATACATAAGCCTGTCAGGAGACAGGCATACAGGAGATACAAAAATGAACAACACCTATTACACAAACCGTATCAATTCGGTCATTTCCGAAGTCAAAAAGGCTGTCATCGGCAAGGACGCTGTTATCATCAAGGTACTTCTTGCGGTACTATGCAAAGGTCACGTTCTTATCGAGGATATCCCCGGTGTGGGAAAAACAACCCTCGCCCTTGCTTTTTCAAAGGCTCTTTCGCTTGAACACAACAGAATGCAGTTCACACCTGATGTTCTGCCGTCAGATGTAACAGGTTTTTCAATTTATAACAAAGCTGAAGGAAAATTTGAATTCCGTCCGGGCGTTGCTTTCTGCAATCTCTTTCTTGCCGACGAAATAAACCGTACTTCAAGCAAGACACAGTCTGCCCTCCTTGAACTCATGGAGGAAAAAAGCATCACCGTTGACGGCAATACATATAAACTGCCTGAACCGTATACCGTTATCGCAACACAGAACCCGATAGGCTCGGCAGGTACTCACAATCTTCCCGACTCACAGCTTGACAGATTCATGATAAGACTCAGCATGGGCTATCCTGATTTCAAGGGCGAAGTCGGAATTCTCAAAGCAAAGTACAACAACAATCCGCTTGACCTCGTTCAGCCTGTTGCCGATGCAAAATTCATCGTTGAGCTTCAGGATTATATATCCAATGTCTATGTTGATGACAGAATCTATGAATATATCGTCTCTCTTTCGGCTGCAACAAGAAATCATCCGATGCTCAAACTCGGCATCAGCCCAAGAGGTACGCTTGCTCTCATGCAGCTTTCCAAGGGCATTGCAGTCGCTATGGGACGTGACTATGTTATCCCGGAGGATATTTCCTATGTCTGCGGCGACGTTTTTGAACACCGCATCATGCTCAATTCCAAAGCCAAGCTCTCAGATGTTACAGCTTCCGATATCATAAGCGAGATTCTCAAACAAGTCCCGGTTCCCGGAATTTCCGAAACAGGCAGGTAAATCTCATGCTGCTTACAAAAATACTCTTTATTGTGCTGATATTCGTCTGCATAGCTTTCTATATCCTTTATCTGTGGGATTTTGCACTGGTTCTTCTGGTCATTATGATTAGTCTGCCAATAATCATGTTCCTGACAACATCATATACCAAAAGAAAGCTGAAAGTCGAATTCGCCCTCAAAGACAGCACTGTTGCAAAAAATCAGTCATTTCCCGTTCAGCTTGTCATAACCAACAACAGTTTTTTCCCTGTCGGAAAAGCCGAGGCACATATTGAATACTACAACGTTTTCAACAACCAGATAACCGACTTTGAGCTTTATCTCCCGATCCAGCCACGCAACTCGCAGAGGATCACTTTCCAGATAAGCTCTAAATTCTGCGGAATCATCAAGATAAAGACCGAAAAGATAATAATATTCGATCCGCTGAGGATATTCAAATTCAACATTGCAAGAAATGCGGGCGCTAAGGTAGCAGTTATTCCGGAAGGACATGAAATAAACGGCACAATATGCTATACAGACAGAATCAACGAGGAAAGCGACAATTTTTCCGAACACAAAGCCGGTGACGATCCGTCAGAGGTTTTTGACCTGCGTGAGTATATCCCCGGAGATAAACTCAACCGCATCCACTGGAAACTGAGTTCCAAAAAAGATGAATTCATCGTCAAGGAATACAGCCTTCCGATAGATGTTCCGTGCGTTGTCTTCCTCGACCTAAAATGCTATGAGGACAGCGAATATACACTGCCCGTTTTCGACACACTTGTGGAAACCCTGCTTTCTGTTTCGCAGTTCCTTGCAGAAAATGAACGCATTCACAAACTGGTCTTCTACAGCGCTAAAAACAGATGCTTCACGGAAAGGAACATCACCTCTCCCGAAGTTCTGAGCGATGTTATCAAGGAGATCATCTTCTCTATCAACGACAATCTCTACTGCGAAGCCCCGGAAACATATTTTGCCGAAAATCCGGTTTCTTCACTTTCATCATTCACTTTCATCACTTCTGCGCTGGAATCACCTGTCTTTGAGTATCTTGACGAGGAGGCAGATGCCGATATCAAAAATGCAGCAGTCGTTGTAAAGAATATTGACGATACGGCAAAAATTCAGGCAGGCTGCACATCACTGACAGTTACGCCTGTCATTATCGGCAGGATTTCCGCTTCCATAAAGGACATAGAGATATAATGAAAAACAAGAATATACAAAATAACAACGGCATTTCAGTATGCGACAGCATCATAATGTCCGTCAAAACCAAGCGAACCAATTTCAGGAAACCTTTCTCGGTTTTCATCGCTGCGGCAGGCTTTGCGGCTGTAATTCTCTCGTTTTTCGGTATGTTTGAACTCAGCTTCGACAAAGGACGCATATTTATCGCTTCATGCGGTCTTTCACTGTTCTATATACTGCTCACCGTCATCGAAGGCAAGGCTCTCTGGATATATGCAGGCTCAGCCGTAGTCTATCTCGGTGCGCTGTATAAAAAAATAGCCGTAATAACAGAGGGATTCAAGTATATATACAATATAATCTACAAAGTCTCATTCCACAGCAAGATAAACTATTATAAAAACCTTTCGCCTCAGCTTGAAGAGGAATCGGTCACTACATTCCTTTTCTTCTATGTATGGCTGCTCGCAATAGTAATTTATTTCTTCACCATTGCAAGACCGAACCCTATTCTGCCGCTTCTCGTGACATTTCCTGTCATCGAGATAGGTCTTTATAACGGCATCGAACTTCCTGTTTTCAGGGGCATGACCGTCGTTGCATACTGGCTCTCTCTCCTTGCGATGTGTACCATTGACGTGGGAGAGTATTCAGGCGGACAAAGCGGATTTGTGCGGAAGGACAACCTGTTCTTCCCAAAACGGCACATGAAGCTCAAAGTCACCGAAAGATGCGGTGCTTACATAATGGGCTGCATTATGGCGGTAACGCTTGTTACAATGTTCGTGCTGAAAGTCACCGACTACAAGCGCAGCGATGAAATAAACAAAAAGCGCAAGGCTATTGCCGAGGCTTTCAACTCATTCAGCATCGACAATCTTGCCGAAAGTCTGACAGACCTTTCAAGCGCATTCGGCTTTGAATTCAGATTTGAGTCACATAAGCTCGGCAGCTTTGACCATATCTCATACAAGAACGTCACTGACCTTACCGTAAATGTCTCCTCAAAACCCGATGTTGCACTTTATCTTAAAGATTATGCAGGTTCGGTCTATAAAGACAACGAATGGTTCGACCTTCCCGAAACAGCCTATACCGATCCGAGACTTACTGAATGTGACGAATATGGCATCAATCCGCAGATCTTTCCTGTCACATTCTCAACTCTCCTTTATGACGAAAACGGTGTTCTCAACAGTTCCAACATCAATATCACCTCACATTTAAAGCACAAAAAGCTGTTCATACCATACTGTTTTCAGACAACAGGCGGCATCAAGCCCGAAAACGACAAATTCTTCAAACTTAACAATAACGAAACAAAAAGCATAGACTATCAGTTCATTCCGCTTACCGCAGAAAAGATAGCACCGTTTATCGGCAGCGTCCAGAGAGCTTCATATTCAGCCGGTCTTATTCAGGATTCCGCATGGCGTGACAAAGTATCCCAATTCTGCGATACACACAGTCTCTATACATATGACGACTTCTTCCCGCTTGACTTTGAGCTTGCTGCTCCCGATGATTTTCTCTATAGCACCGGCTATCCGCTTATGGCAGAGCTGCTTGAAAATCAGTACAGCACATTTGTTTATGACAATTACCTTGATGTCCCCGACAACAGTGCCATGCAGGAGGTAAGGGAAGCATATTCAGAAATTTTCGACTCGTACAGTACTTCAACTGCCAATGATAAGCTCGAACTTCTCAAAGCTCTGAGAGAAAAAATGACAAGCAGTACACAGTATTCGCTCAAACCCGGAAAAACGCCTTCAAACCGTGATTTTGTCAACTATTTTCTTCTTGAAAACCAGAAAGGCTACTGTACTCACTTCGCTTCATCAGGCGTTATGCTCGCAAGAATGGCAGGTATCCCTGCCCGATATGCAACAGGATATGTTATTGTCGGCGACGATTTCAACGATAAATCCAAAAACAGTGACGGCACATATACCATCGACATAAAGGACAACAGAAGCCACGCATGGGCAGAGGTATATATCGACGGCTTCGGCTGGGTTCCGTTTGAATTTACAGCAGGCTATTCCAACAGCACTATAAATACTTCGCCTGTCACTACAACTTCTCCTGTCACCTCAACTACCACATCAGTCTCGGCAGCAGACGGCACATCAACAACTTCCGGCAAAAATACATCTCACAGTGCATCGAAAAAGCCAAAGCAAAGTACTTCCACCACTTCAGCCACAACCAAGCCGGGCGGTTTCGGTTTCGGCAATGATAACGGCGGCAAAAGCAGAGCAAAATTATCGGCAGTTGCCGCAGAACTTCTCAGATGGCTGTTAATTGCTGCACTTACTGTAGTCATTATCATTATCCGCAGGCTTGTATCACTGAAAAGGCGTGAAAAACGATTTACAGGCGGAAAAAGCGGTGACAGAATCGCTTCTATGTATGCCTATGCAATAAAGCTTCTGGAATACAAGAAAATCGAAAACATCAACAGCAAGTTCACAGAATTTGCCGATGATGTAGAAAAAAAGATCGGCGGAATTTATTTCGACGAAAATTCATTCAGAACATTGACTGACATAGCACTGCGCTCAAAATTCGGCAACTCAAAACCAACTGCCGACGAGCTGAAACAGTGCGGAAATACAGTCAGAAAGCTTGCAGAAACTATCTACAGCAAATCAAGCTTCTTTGGTAAGCTGTACATTAAATTTATCGCAAACATGATATGATCATTTCAAAAACAGGTGTGCAGACTGAGTTCTGCCGCCTGTTTCGGGTAAAAAAGGGGGATTTTTTTATGGCTGAACGTTCAGACTATCTCGTTAAAGGAGTATTGCTTGTAATTCTCGGAATTATCATCGCATTTTTTCCGAAGATCATTTCAGGCATATTCTGTGTTATCGGATTAATTATCATCATCGGAAGTGTGAAAACTCTTTTCACTTCCGCAGGACAAGGTGCACCTATGATAGGCGGCAGCATCATCGGAATGCTTATCGGTGCTTTCATTGCTGCACTTCCGAAATTCCTCATGATACGAATTTCGCTGCTTGCCGGAACTATCTTCGCAATTCTCGGCATTACCCGCCTGATAGGAACAATTAAAAAAAGAAGCGAAGGACGCAGCAGAATTATCAGCATCGCATGGGCTGTTGTTCTCATTTTAGGCGGTATATTTTTCATGATAAATCCGCTGAGGCTTGGAAATGCTATACGCTTTGCAATCGGTCTTATATTAACAGGCTTCGGAGTTTTTGACTTTATCGTCGCAAAATTCATAAAACAGCGCTATTCCGGCAGCACTTCTTCATCATCAGGCATTGTTGATGTTGATACTTTTTCAGTTCATGACGGGAAGTAATCATCAAGCTTAAACTATTCTTAAATTATAGCATTTAATACGTTTAATTTGTCACTTTGTCTCAAATATAGGCGTATTTACGTCCATATTTTTTTCATGGATTATTAAAAAATACTTTGACATTTTAATATATATGTGTTATAATATTATTGTATTGAGAAAAATTAAGGTGAGGCTGCGATTTCCATGCAGCAAAACCGTTTGTAATTTGATTCGTAAATCAAGCCCCGATGCAACAGCGTACAATTATCGTGCGATGCTGCTTCAATTACTATTAAGGAGAATATCAATGAAAATTCAACAGCTCGAATATGTTATCGCAATCGCTCAGGAGGGCAGCATCACTCACGCTGCAAAAAAACTCTTTCAGGCTCAGCCTAACATCAGTATTGCGCTCAAGGAACTTGAAACCGAACTTGGAATTCAGATTTTCAGCAGAACTTCCAACGGTATGGTGCTCACTCCTGAAGGAGAAAAGTTCCTTTCAAAAGCTACTTCTATCGTAAATGACATTCACAGCCTTGAACGTGATTACCTTACTCGCAACTGCTCTGATATTTCTATGAATATTGGTGTCTGCCGTTCAGGATATGTTACTTCCATCATGGGCGAGTTTATCTCAAAGTATGCTGAAGAATGCGACAGAATGGACATACACCTCGTTGAGACCGACACTATTTCCGTTATGAACGATACCTGCACAGGTAAATTTGATGTTGGTGTTATGCGTATCCCTGAAAGCTACGTTGAAATGTTCAACGAAAGAATCAACTCAAGAAAGCTTATCAGCCAGACACTCTGCGAGTACCGTCTTGGTGTCTGCATACCGGCAACTCATCCTCTTGCTAAGTATGATGATATCCCATATGAAGAACTCAGACAGTATCCTGAGATATATAACGGCACAAGCGACCCTGAGATGATGAGACGTGCTATGCTCAGTATGGACTATGATGATTCACAGGCTATCAAGAGAATTTATGTTTACGACAGAGGTTCTCAGATCAGTCTTCTTACAACAGTTAAAGACTCGTTCATGTGGATACCTCCGATACAGAATAAATTCCTTGAATCAAGCGGTCTTATCATCAAGAAGTGCTCACTTGCCAAGCACCTCAATAAAGACATTATCATCTACCGTAAGTCAAGCGAAAACAATGCACTTGTTACCGAATGCGTTGAAAGTCTTATGGCTTGCTCAAAGAAAGTACAGAACCAGTTCGATAATAACGGACTTTAATAAAAAACAGCCGCACAGAAAATCTGTGCGGCTTAATTTTTTGGCAATACTTAGTCGATAATTAAAAAAAAGAATGAGACCTTGGGGAAAGAATCTCATTCTAAAAAAAAGGGGATGGAATAGGAATTATTTGTTATGAAAATCAATTTCCTATACTGTTATTATACACTATATGAGAATGTTTTTCAAATATATATTTCATATTCCTACGCAAAAAATACATATTATGCTTGAGATTTGCCGAAATACCGTCATTCGCTTACACTATAAAAAATAAATACACCTGATATTGATGTTCAATTCAGGTGTATTTGTTTCATCAAAATGATTAATCAGCCATGAATACCTTGAATGCCTTGTATGCCATATAGGTATCGATCTTTGATACTATCTCGTAAGGAGCGTGCATAGAAAGCACAGGTACGCCAAGATCTATCGTATCTACATTAAGATTTGCAATATACTGTGCGACTGTTCCGCCGCCGCCCTCATCGACCTTGCCAAGCTCGCCTGTCTGCCAGATAACGTTGTTAGCATCCATAAGGCGGCGTATTCTGCCTGTAAACTCAGCAGAGGCATCAGATGTGCCGCTCTTTCCACGAGCGCCTGTATACTTTGTAACAACCACACCCTTGTTGATGAATGCGCTGTTGTTCTTCTCGTTGACTTCAGGGAATGTCGGATCAAATGCAGCATTTACATCAGCAGAGAGACATTCGGATGCAGAGAGTACTGTTCTGCCGTCAGAACCAAGAGCCTCAGCGATATCAGCTACAAAATAATTGAGATATGATGAATTGAGACCTGTATTTCCGTCGCTTCCTGTCTCCTCTTTATCTGTGAGAACAGTGACCATAGTATGAACCGGCTTCTCGCACTCAGCAGCAGCCATAAGTGCAGGATATGCACAAACCTTGTCATCATGACCGTATGCGCCTATCATGCTTCTGTCAAAGCCGATATCCCTTGCCTTGAATGCAGGAACAGCTTCAAGCTCTGCTGATATGAAATCAGCCTCTGTGATGCCGTATTTCTTATTGAGAATGCTCATGATATTGAGCTTGACTGAACCGCTTTCCTCATCATCCTTGAATGGACGTGAACCTATAACGAGATTGAGCTGTTCGCCTGTAATGCCTTTTGCAAGCGGCTTTGTCATCTGTGCGGCTGCAAGATGCGGAAGAAGATCGGTAACGCAGAAAACAGGATCTTTCTCGTCCTCGCCGATATTTACGGATATCGAAGTGCCGTCAGCCTTGATGATAACGCCGTGAAGTGCAAGCGGAATAGTAGTCCACTGGTATTTCTTGATACCGCCGTAGTAATGAGTCTTGAAAAGTGCGATCTCATTGTCCTCATAGAGAGGATTCTGCTTCAGATCAAGTCTTGGGGAGTCAATATGTGCAGCGCACAGTCTGATACCATCCTCGATAGGTGCTGTACCGATAACAGCCATGATAATTGATTTTCCTCTGTTGTTGCGGTATATCTTAGTGCCTGCCTTGAGCTTCATGCCCTTCTTATACTCAACAAAGCCTTTCTTTTTAAGGAGAGCCTCGGAGTATTCAACAGCTTCACGCTCTATCTTTGCCTTATCCATGAAGTCCTTATAGCCCTCACAAAATTCGTCACAAGCTGCAAGCTGTTTCTTTGTAAGACTGTACACAGCATTTTTCTTATTCATAAGAAGTTCTTCTTTGAGTTTTGCTGCTGTATTTTTCTTTTCTGCCATAGTTATTCCAACTCCTTTTCATACATTGACCGTTTCCTGTTCTGTTGAGGAAACGAAAAGATCTTTAATTCTGTCGGATACCTCTTTGGATATCTCATTAACAAGATTGATATGTCCGTTGTTCTGTATGATATAATCCGAATGGGATATGAAAAAATCCTCACTCATCTGTGAATTCATGCGTTTTCTTGCCTGTTCGGATGTTATACCGTCACGGGAAATAATTCTCTGCTCCCTGATATCAGGATCTGCAAGCACAGAAATAATGATCTCGCAGAAATCATCCGCATGGCTTTCAAAAAGTGTAGGAGCATCGAGCAGAATAAGCTTTTCACCATCTGCGGAAAAGCGTTTTATCATATTTAGTATCTCGCCTGTGATGTAAGGATATATAATAGTATCAAGAGTTTCGAGCTTTGCCTTATCCGAGAAAACAATGCCCGCAAGTGCCGGTCTGTTGAGAGTTCCCTCGTCTGTGATGACACCGTTTCCGAAAAAATCCGCAATTTCATCAAGACACTGCGTACCTTTCTCGACAACTTTCCGTGCCACGATATCGGCATCAATTATAG
Organism: Ruminococcus sp.; assembly: GCA_024403995.1. Classification (GTDB taxonomy): domain Bacteria; phylum Bacillota; class Clostridia; order Oscillospirales; family Ruminococcaceae; genus Ruminococcus. Next base: position 7,281 of record JAKSQT010000005.1, on the reverse strand, counting down.
CAAAACCGTTTTCTTCAAAGACTTTGGCAACCGTACTTTTGCCTGCGCCCGTCTGACCTGTCAGACCGACGACCATAACGCCGCTCAGAGTATTCATATCCTTATCACCTCGAATCCTGCCGCCCTTATCAGACGGTTATATACTGCAAGTCCGACGCCGTCCTTTGACGGGGCACGGACATAGACCTTTTCTGCACCGATATCGTCAAGCTCTCTCAGCTTGGAAAACAACTGATGTGCCTGTTGGAGACTGTCGCCGCCATAGGTCATAAATCTGTATGGGAAATATTTTTCATCGCCGTTATAAATAAGCGAATAAGTTTTTTCAGGTTCATTCTCAGAAACGAATTTCGTGAAGGCTTCAATAGTGCCCTCGACCATGATGATATCCGCTTTCGGAGAGTAGTGCTTGTATTTCATGCCGGGAGAAGCAGCTTTTTCACCTGCCGCAAGCTCATTGAGTATGGCATGGTCAATAATAACGTCACCGCAGACTTCAAGAAGCATTTCCCTTGTCACACAGCCCGGACGCAGTATACGGACGGTATCTGCACTCTCAATAGCAATGACAGTAGACTCAACGCCGAACTGTGACTCGCCTCCGTCAACGACAGCAGCGACTTTACCGTTCATGTCACGCATTACGTGTGCGGCTGATGTAGGGCTTGGGTAGCCTGATGTATTGGCTGACGGTGCAGCAATAGGCTTTCCGCTTACGGCAATCAGCTCATGCATGACAGGGTGTGACGGAACACGTATTCCAACCGTGTCAAGACCACCCGAAGTGACCATAGGTATCCTGTCATTCTTTGGCAGGACGATAGTCAGCGGTCCCGGGCAGAAACGTTCTGCAAGCCTGAAAGCAAGGTCAGGTATCCCGCTTGTATAATTCACTGCATCGGAAAAATCCGCAAGGTGAACTATAAGCGGATTATCCGCCGGTCTGCCTTTAGCCGCAAAAATGCTGCGTACAGCCTCCTCATTGGAAGCGTCCGCACCGAGACCATATACGGTTTCAGTCGGAATACCGACGATCTGACCGTTTTTTATAAGCTCTGCCGCTTTTTCTATATCGGCGGCGCTGTCACTCAGTAAAACAGTATCCATACCTTTACTCTTCCTGACTTGCCAGTTTAGCTGCCTGATCGGCAGTAGCCAGCGAATCAAATACCTCGTCAAGATTTCCGTTGAGGATATCCTCCAGCCTGTAGATAGTAAGACCTATTCTGTGGTCTGTGAGTCGTCCCTGCGGATAGTTATATGTTCTGATACGCTCGGAGCGGTCGCCTGTACCGACCTGATTTTTTCTTTCCGAAGCGATCTTGGCATTCTGTTCCTCCTGCATAGCCTCATAGATACGTGAGCGCAGGATCTTCATTGCTCTGTCCTTATTCTTATGCTGACTTCTCTCGTCCTGACACTCGACCACCACATTTGTCGGCAGATAAGTGATACGGACGGCTGATTCGGTCTTGTTGATATGCTGACCGCCTGCGCCGCTTGAACGGAAGTAGTCTATTTTAAGGTCGGTAGGATTTATCTCCAGTTCGACCTCGTCAGCCTCCACAAGAACAGCGACCGTAACAGTCGAAGTATGAATACGTCCCTGAGATTCAGTTTCAGGAACACGCTGAACTCTGTGAACGCCGCTCTCGTATTTCAGACGGGAGTAAGCGCCCTCTCCCTCAATGGAGAAGCTGATCTCCTTGAAACCGCCAAGTTCAGTCGGGTTTGCATTGAGCACTTCCTGTTTCCAGCCTCGTGCCTCTGCATACATTGTATACATACGGTACAGTGAATTAGCAAAGAGTGAAGCCTCCTCGCCGCCTGCACCGCCTCTTATCTCGATAATAACGTTTTTGTCATCATTCGGGTCTTTCGGAAGAAGGAGTATTTTCAGTTCCTGAGTACAGCTTTCCATAGCATCTCTTGACTCCTCGAATTCAGCCTGAGCCATTTCTCTGAAATCCCTGTCGAGACCGCCGCCGTCAAGCAGTTCCTTAGCTTCCGTATTCTGTGAAAGATATTTTTTGTACTCACGGTACTTTTCGATAATGGGAGTCATATTCTTATACTCCCTCATAAGCTGAGTATAAAGCTTATTGTCGCTGACGATATCGGGGTCAGAAAGTCTCTCGCTTATCTCCTCATACTTTTGTTCCATAGCTGCAAGCTTTTCAAACATAATAATCTCCTTAAAAACAATATACTATCAGAAAAAGAATGCAGTCTATCCTTCACTTTCACGCCTGATGCTTTTTATGCTTTTTTCGATTTTATTTCTGGGTATCATGAACTCTCTGCCGCACTTAACACAGCGCAGTCTGAAGTCCATGCCTGAACGTATTACATACATTTCCCTGCCGCCGCACGGGTGATCTTTTTTCATTATCAGAACATCATCAGGTCTAACGTCCAAGTTTATCCCTCACTCTACTTTTAAATATAGCCATAGCGGCGCATTATTAATTATACCCCAAAATCTTCTGTAAATCAATATATAAGAGGTATATTTTTTTATATTTGTGTAAAAATAATAAAAACACGAAAAAAAACATATCTATCTCAAACAAAAAGTGAAAGGATGATAAAATGTTATCAAGAGTAATTGGTGAATTTGAGACACAGGAGCTTGCTGAACTTGCAATTATGCGTATCAGGGAGAGCGTTGGGAGCATCTATTCCGCATCTACGATTCAAAGTAAAATTTCCGCAAACGCAAACAGTCTCACACATGGCACGTCATATACAGTACTGCCGACCGCATTCAATACACGGACAAATTTCATGTCAGCCGTTATGGAGTCGCCTGTATATGCGGATGATGTGCCTGAACCATATCGCCGCACAAACACAACAGCCTGCATCGTGTGCGGAAGCGGCTCTGTTGGTGAAGTGATAGCGGTGATGAACTCGCTTGGAGGGCTGAATATCAGGTCTGCTGTGTAAAAAGCGCCGCTGCCATTTGATTCCGACAACAGCAAAAAATAACAGCGAAGCCGCATAATACTGCGGGGTCAAGGGAGCCGCTTCGCTCCCTTGCGGAGGGTGTGCGAGGGAGGCAGCGCCTCCCTAAAAAGCAGTAAATCGAGCCTGCGATGATTTACGGACTATCCGCAGTTATATGCCTCGGCTTGCCCGACGGAAAAACTTTAGGCAACATTGTTGCTGTGACCATAAAGTGCATCTCTAATAACTCGTTTTGAATAAGAAAAAGCAGATAGGTACAGTAGATGCAAGAAAAGCAATCGAAGGCGTGCTTTCACACTATGAGAGGGCTTGACGCAGCAGATGCTGTGCATAGCTGCTTTTTCTCATAAGGAGTTTTTAGAGATGCCCTGAAGTAATAACAAACAAAACCTCCGCATATAATGACGTTGTGAACATTCATCATATGAACGGAGGTAAAAAAATGATTTACAAACCAGAAGGTCATATTTTCGGCACAGAGCTTAATCAGCGCTGTATCTCATCCGCCGCAGGTCTCTCGGAGGCATTGTCAGGCGGATTCATCCTTGAAGCCCGTGCCGCAGTCTGTGACAGTTTCCACAATCTAATAATCGATCTGCCATGCGGAAAAGGCATAATTCCCCGTGAGGAGGGGGCAATAGGTATCGCCGAGGGCAAAACCCGTGATATCGCCCTCATTTCACGGGTAAACAAAATAGTATGCTTTATGGTAACTTCCGTAAATACCGATGAATACGGAAATGTCCGTGCCGTGCTCTCACGGAAAGCGGCTCAGGAAAAATGCATAAGCGAATATATATCCCGTCTCAAAATCGGAGATGTTATTGATGCAAAGGTCACGCATCTTGAGCAATTCGGCGCATTTACTGATATTGGCTGCGGTGTGCCGTCACTTATCCCGATAGATGTTATCTCAGTCTCACGCATCTCTCACCCGTCAGACCGCTTCACCGTTGGTCAGCAGATAAAAGCTGTTGTAAAAGCTGTCGAAAACGGAAGGATATGCCTTACCCATAAGGAACTGCTCGGAACATGGGAGGAAAATGCCGCACGCTTTGAAGTCGGCGGAACTGTCACAGGAATTGTACGTTCCGTTGAGGAGTACGGCATTTTCGTGGAACTTGCGCCAAACCTTGCAGGTCTTGCAGAACCGAAAGAAGGCATCTCCGTCGGTCAGACGGTCAGCGTCTACATAAAAGCGGTCATACCCGAAAAAATGAAGATAAAGCTGATAGTTGTCGATGTCTCAGACGAAATTGCAAAACCCACAGAGAACGAATACTTCACAGATGCCGCACACATTGACAAATGGCTCTATTCTCCGCCGTGTTCAAGCCGTAAAACAGGAACATCGTTTATATAACGGACATCATCAGCATTTTTTAATATTTTTAACATAATCTTTCAGCGTTCCCTTTCCGTTTGCCGAGGTAAAGGCATAATACGCAAGTACAAAGCTTGCATCACGGGAATCGACTATATTGTTTTCATCTGCATCCATTTTCTGAATATCGTCATGATTCAACTTATAACCTGCATCACTTGAAGAATTAGCATATGCGATGAGTATAGCAGAAGCATCTCTTGAATCAATGGCAGAATCGTTATTTGCATCGCCGCATACTATCACAGTGTCAACAGGCGATGCAACAGGATATAAAGCAGCTTCAGCACAAATCGGCTCACCATCATCAGAAACCGGCAGATCAAGTTGGTATAAAGAGACATTGTCTATGGACAAATCGGCAAATTCATCAGCAGTCATATGAATGACAAGCTTGTTTTTGTCCTTGTCATAATCACAGTCTACATCCTTCTGCTGTAATTCTTTATAGACATTTTCGGTTGAATACTGTGAAACTGCTGTATATGCTTCATGATATGCTTTGTAATATTCCTTTTCAAAAGCTTCGGTATCAGCAATAAGCTTATCCTGCAAAAATTCTCCGTTCACGATATACTTTGAAAGCAGTTCTTCGCCGTAACACTCAACTTTTTCATTGTAGTATGCTTCTGACCATTTTTCGCCGTCAGGTGTACCGGCTGTATACAGCTTTTCACCGTATTTCAGATAATCTCCCATTTTTACAAGCTCATGCATTTTTTCAGAATCAACACGGCTGTTGTCATAGTCTGCAGCGTATTCAGACCATGTTTTTCCTTTGTAAACATATGTCTTGTCCATTGAAACGCCAAGTAAAATATCAATTTTTTCACTGCCGTTTTCACTCAGTTCCTGAGACAGCGTCATGCTTACATTTTTTCCGTTCCATTCACTGAATGCACATTCAGCGTAAACCGCACTGACTGAACAAGCCATTGTAATTGCGGAAAGCATAATTGCCATAAATCTTTTTTTCATAAAATCAGCTCCTTAAAAATAAATAGTTTCATATTCCAGCATATTTAAAAATCCGCACATCTCATCTTCCGATACAGATGCAGCGACCTCAATATAATGGCACTCATCAATAAAAAAGTCTGCATAAATCCTTCCGTCATCAGAATTGCATATGCTGACGGTATGACCATTCACATCAAGCTCCTCATCACATCTGCGCCCCATTCGCTCATACAGATAATCCGCAATCCCATCATCATCTTCCGGGGTACGGTATGTATAATAGAACGTCACATTATAGAGACTGCCGTTAAACTCAGCATATCCGCCAACACCGATATCCTCAAAACGTGCATATGGGAAAAGATAAAATCCAAAGTCATCTTTTGGCACAACAGCATTATTTTCCTTGACCGCAAAGATACAGCCGTCATTTTGTATTTTTGAATACATCTGTGAATAGACCTCTTCGGCATGTTCAGACGATGTAACACTTGTTCCGGCAGTTTGAGGAATTGGCTGCGGGAAAAACCTTTCAACTGCATCGACGATATCACTGACAGTATAAAAATATACAGGCTGAACAGTCGGTGAAATATATTCAGCCACTGCTTGTGTGACAATAGGTGACAGTGTTGTTCTTGTTGCTGTAGTTTTTGTGACAGCAGTAGACAGCGTTGTTTTGGGCGCTGTTGCAGATGCAGTACTTGCAGTTGTCTTATGTTCTGTTCTGACCGTTGTATTTGTACTCACCGGCTTTGAAGTTTTTGCATTGGTATTTGTATGCACAGGCTTTGAAGTCACTGCATTGGTCTCGGTATGCACATTTTCCACGCCTGAATCTGCATCCGTAACGACAGTTTCAGTGGTCTGATGCCTGTTTGTATCCGTTGCTTTTTTTGATGTGGTATATACACTCGCCGCAGATGAATCTGACGTAACAGCGGCATTTTTCATTGTTGTCTGTACTTTTGTACTGCCGACGCAGGTTGTGGAAACGTCTGTGCTTTTTATCGTAGTATCTTCAATGATATCCGACTGCTCAGGCGTTCTTGAAAGCTTTACGGCACTGAAACCTATACCGATGACTGCGGCAAAGCAGAAACAGGCTATGGCAGGTGCTGTACGCTTTATAATGATAATTCTTCTGTTCTTTTTTTCACGGTATTCAGCACGTCTCAGGAGTACGCTCTGATACATTTCTTCATTATTCTTCATATACAAAGCCACTCCTTTCCAGTTCAGCTTTCAGGGCTTTTTTTGCATTGTATATCAGAGCTTCTATCTGACGTTTTGATTTATTCATGACATCTGCTGTCTCTGCATTGCTGAATTCTTCAAAATACGCAAGGAAAAGCACCTGACGATATTCAGGTTTAAGGCGGTGCAAAGCCTGATGAACGTGTTGCTTCTGTTCATTTTTTATATAGTTTTTTTCTATATTTTCTTCATCTTCAAGAAATTCCTGCGATTCAAGCGGAATGATGTCAAGTTTTGAATTTTTCCTCAGATATTTTGAGGTTATATTCCTTCCGATAGCATAAAGCCACGTTTTGAATGAACTTTTCCCTGAAAACTTCGGACATTTAATTGCAAGCTCCGCAAAGGTATCCTCAGCAAGAGATTCAGCAATGTGAATATTCTGTACAAAGCTGTTCAGATACAGAGTAAGTCCTTCTCTGTATGAGCAAATTATCTCATATAAACCTTCATCATCACCCGCAAGTAAACGGCGGTAGCTACTTTCACCGTTATCCATGTGGGATTCCTCCTTTCAAGGAACTGCGCTTTGTCCTTTCACTTATTAGTACCACGTTTTTCCAAAAACTCAAAGCAAAAATAAAAAAAAATTTGTATTCGCATTAATTATACTACAAAACCTATGAAAATACAAAAAACCGCCTGTATTAATGTTGATACTCATGTAGAAATATTATACTTATTATTGAGGGAAACCCTTTTGAAAAAGG
>JAKSQT010000049.1 GCA_024403995.1 Ruminococcus sp. | reverse complement strand
AAGTTTATGACGTACAAAGTCGTCAGACGTGCTTTGTGCGGTGTTGCCTTATATGTTTACCGCACAAATTCCATTCTTCTGATTTGTACAAAAATACCAATAAACTGCCGTTCAGCCGCCTGAAAATCCGCTTTACAACTGCCATGAAATATGCTATAATATGAATATCAAGGGCAACACCGTAAATTTCTGCGGTATTGCCTGATTTTTTGGAGGTACTATGATCACAGTCACAAATGTCAGCGTCCAGTTCGGCGGCTCGACACTTTTTAAAAATGTTAACCTGAAATTCACAAACGGCAACTGCTACGGCGTTATCGGCGCAAACGGTGCCGGAAAATCCACGTTTCTCCGTGTTTTATGCGGCGAGTTTGAACCTGCATCGGGCGAAGTAATCATGCCTAAAGAGGAGCGTCTGAGCGTCCTCAAACAGGACCATTTCGCCTATGACGAGTACACGGTTCTCGACACCGTGATCATGGGAAATGCCCGACTTTACGAGATCATGCAGGAAAAAGATGCCCTCTATGCAAAAGAGGATTTCACCGAGGAAGACGGCGTGAAGGCTTCGGAACTGGAGGCTGAATTTTCCGAACTCAACGGCTGGGAGGCTGAATCCGATGCCTCAAAGCTCATTCAGGGACTCGGACTTTCTGAGGACATTCTCTATACCCAGATGGCTCTGCTTTCAGGTAACGAAAAGGTCAAAGTCCTCTTAGCACAGGCTCTTTTCGGCAATCCGGACATAATTCTTCTTGACGAGCCGACCAACCATCTCGACATCGATGCAGTTCGCTGGCTGGAGGAATTCCTCTCGGAATACTTCGGTACGGTCATCGTTGTATCCCACGACCGTCACTTCCTGAACAATGTCTGCACCCACATTGTTGATATCGACTACAACAAGATCAAGATGTATGTAGGAAATTACGAATTCTGGTACGAATCAAGTCAGCTTATTCAGCGAATGATCAAACAGCAGAACAAGAAGAACGAGGAGAAAATCAAGGAACTCAAAGACTTTATTGCCCGATTTTCAGCCAATAAATCGAAATCCAACCAGGCAACTTCAAGACGTAAGCTCATTGAGAAGCTGACCGTTGAGGAACTGCCTGCATCAAGCCGCCGCTATCCGTTTATCGGCTTTGACATGGACCGTGACCTCGGCAAGGATATCCTTCAGGTTGATGGCATTTCAAAGACCGTAGACGGCGTAAAATTGCTGAATAACGTAAGTTTTACCCTTGGCAGGAACGATAAAGTCGCTTTCATCGGCGAAAGTGAACAGGCGATAACAATGCTTTTCAAAATTCTCATGGAGGAGGAACAGCCCGACGAAGGCAGCTTCAAATGGGGCGTTTCCGTCACAACATCGTATATGCCTGTCGATAATTCGACATATTTCAACGACTGCGAACTTTCGATTCTCGACTGGATCAGGCAGTACTCCGTCAAGGACGAGACCGAGACATATCTCCGTGGTTTCCTCGGCAGGATGCTGTTTTCTGGCGATGACGTGTACAAGCCCGTAAACGTGCTTTCAGGCGGCGAAAAGGTGCGCTGTATGTTCTCACGCATGATGCTTTTCGGCTCAAATGTACTGCTTCTCGACCGTCCGACTAACCATCTCGACCTCGAAAGCATCACCGCAGTCAACAACAGCCTTGTAAACTTCAAGGGCGTAGTTCTGCTTGCATCCCATGACCATGAGATACTGCAAACCACGGCAAATCGCATAATTGAGATAACTCCCGACGGCTGTATCGACCGTCAGGGAACTTACGAAGAATTCATGGAATTCAAAAAGAATTGACGTAATACGTGTTATAAATAAATTAATGGGACAGTTTTTCGCTGTCCCATTTTTTACGTTTTGTTCAATTATTTTGCTGTTTATTGTATGTTATGTCATGTGGCATATTTGTACGTAACATCTTATGCCCTTAATTAGCAGTAGGAATAAGCAGAAGAATTTATTGTTAATTCCGCTGTATCAGCATCAATCAAATCTGCTTGTTGAACGGCTTATTTCAGATAAAATGATCAATAATAACACATACACCAACAGCAACTGCTCCTGCAATAATAGCAGAAAGTATCTTCTGATAGCCACGCTTGCCCTCCTCACGGTGAGTGTCGATCTCATCAAGTGTCTGACCGTTCATGAACGCCATAATTTCCCGATATGTCTGGATATTATGCTTTTTCTTGAACTTCTCCACCTTTAGCGTATAAGCAAACGTAACCGCATAGATAGCCCCCCATATGACAATACCTATCTCATTCAGGCATCTTGCCAATGGTACTGCTGATGCAACAGTAACAAGCATCATAGCAGTAAGTACCCAATTCATTTTTTTTAATGTACTTATGTCTTCTTTTTTGATTTCTTTTTTCATAACTTCAACATCTCCTTTAATCAATTCGTCAAGAGAAATGTTAAAAATAGTACTCAACAGCACAAGACTATGGATATCAGGGTAACTTTTTTCGTTCTCCCAGTTTGAAACGGTCTGGCGACTGACATAAGCCTTTTCGGCAAGCGTTTCCTGCGACCAGTTCTGTGCCGTGCGGTATTTTTTGATTTGACTTCCTACTTCCATGATGTACCTCCTGTGGATTTCTCCTGACAGCATTATCATAGCATTGCGGAGAAATTTATGCAACCAAGCGCCTTTTACATCGGGGAAATTTTTGAAAAATGTCTTTGAAATCCACATGAAATTCCATGTCAAAGAGCTTTGACACAACGTAAAATCGGCAAATTGGCGTAATCTATCAATACAACAATCAGTATATCACACTTTCGGCTGATTGTAAAGTCTTGCCGTGTTTTAGAATTTATTAATAACGAAATTGTATTTTTCAATGTCGTCTTCGGCGGCTTTTTTCACATTGTCATTTTCGAGCCACTGCCTGATTATCGGCTCGTAGCGTGCGTACCGTTTATTATGCGCCTGTGAATGAGTGTCAACACGCTGAATATAGTCAGCCGTCACAGATGCGCCGTAATCCCGCAATATACCGTCATATTCCTCTTTTGTCAGCGCAACGTTGCCGTATCTTCCGTAATGTGACATACATTCCTTTTTATTCATTTTTTTGTCAGTGTGCATCATAGTTTTATGCTTTTCATTATGTGTTTCATCAATTGTTTTTGCATTGTCATCTGCTTCAAGCTCTTTACTCTCATTTACATTTTCATCAATTGGCGGCAAAGTTTTGTCCTCGTTATCAGGCATAAACGACCATTTGCAATAATCCTTCTGGATGCCGAGAACCTGCCTGCCGTTTCTGCCGATGAACTGCTGATAAATGATGCCGCCGTCACGAAGCTTCCTGATGACACGGGACACATTCACTTCATTCATGCACACCGCATCCGCAATCGAGGAACGTGTAATTTCTGCCGAAATACAGCCAAATCCATAAGTTCTGCGAATAATATACAGCAGTATTCTCAGTTCTGCGCCTGAAATTTTAAGCCTGCAAACCGCCTCAATCAGTTCATTTGCAATTCTTGTAAAACCGTTTTCAATCTGTGGAGAAGCCACAAAATCACCCCCATATGTTCTTATAAGGGGGCAGAATTGTCGGTGATTTCAATGCAAACCCATTGAATATTGAAAAATGTTCACAGAAAATTTACAATTTTATGTTTCAGGAGATTTATTCGCAATAACAAATATTTTTACTTTCAGGCTTTTCGTGTACCTTTCTTTAATAACACTTTCTTTAATTATTTTCTTTATATGTATGGGTATCATTGCCGATATCACTAAGATATCAGTATTGTAACGTATCAGGATATCAGTTTGGATACGCAGAATATCAGAAATGATATCAGGATAATGCACATCTTTCAACAGAAAAATTTGTATATCCGCACAATAAACGAAATTCATTAATTCATTTCTGAAAAGCTATATAAATGCCATACGAAAATTCATTTCAGCACTTGATTAAATTCCGAAAATATGGTATAATTAAGTATATAGGCAACACCGCACAAAGCACGTCTGACGACTTTGTACGTCATAAACTTGTATCTTTTCCGTCATCTTGCACAGAAATTCTTTGCCATACGACAGTATGCCTGCAAAATTTCTGTACAATCTGACGAAAAATCTAACTGCGTTTCTGCCGCACAATCTTTGTGCGGTGTTGCCTATAATTTTATCATAAATCGGAGGTCATCATGAAATACACTCAAGGCAAATACATAATCGCCGAAAAATCGGCAATTGCCCGTGATATATACAGCTTCGTCATAAGCTGTCCGCAAATCGCAGCCATCGCCTGCCCTGGTCAGTTCGTCCACATCAGAATCGGCGGATTTATCCTCCGCAGACCTGTCTCGATATGCGGAATTGACCGAAATAAAGGCACGATCCGCATCGTCTTCGAGATAAGAGGTCAGGGCACCGCCGAGATCGCAAATCTTAACAAAGGCGACCTCATCGATATGCTCGCTCCTCTCGGTCACGGCTTCACTATAAAGCCGGATGCACAGCGTGTTGTCCTCATCGGCGGCGGAATCGGTACTCCCCCGATGCTCCCGCTCGCAAACGCTTACGGCGAAAAAGCCTCGGTGATCTGCGGTTTCAGGAACGCTGCCGCTGTCATTCTTCAGGACGATTTCAGAAGCACCGGCGCTGACGTTATCCTCTGCACAGATGACGGTTCTACGGGCTATCACGGCCTTGTCACCGCTCCGTTCGGAGGTCTCCTCGACAGGGACAAGATCGATGCGGTCTATACATGCGGTCCTATGCCCATGCTGAAAAGTATTGCCGCTATTTGTAAAGAAAAGGGCATTTTCTGCGAAATTTCGCTGGAAGAACGCATGGCTTGCGGCATCGGTGCGTGTCTTGGATGCGCCTGCAAAACCGTCAGAAATGACGAGGAATATTTCGCTCACGTCTGCAAGGACGGTCCCGTTTTCAATGCTCAGGAGGTGCTCTGGTAATGGCTGATTTATCTGTAAATATCTGTGGTATAGACTTCAAAAACCCGATTATTCCTGCATCAGGCGTTTTCGGCTACGGCAGGGAATATGAGGAGCTTTTCCCGCTTGACAAACTCGGCGGCATTGCTACAAAAGGCACGACTCTCCATCTCAGGACAGGCAATCCGTCTCCGAGAATTGCCGAAACAACGTCGGGTATGCTAAATTCCGTCGGTCTCCAGAACCCCGGAATCGACCACTTCATCAGCACTGAGCTGCCTAATCTGCTCACTAAAAACCTCGTAGTCCTCGCTAACATCGCAGGCTCTACCCCTGACGAATGCGCTGAAGTTGCCGCTAAACTGGACGAAACAGACGTTCACATGATAGAGTTGAATATTTCATGTCCGAACGTAAAACAAGGCGGTGCAGCTTTCGGCACAAACTGCGACATGGCTGCCGAGGTCACAAGCAAAGTCCGCAAAGCTACAAAAAAGCCGCTTGTTGTCAAGCTTTCGCCGAATGTCACAAGCATCACAGACATCGCTAAATCGGTCGAAGCAGCCGGTGCGGACGCTGTTTCCCTCATAAACACACTTCTCGGCATGAGAATCGACATAAATTCGGGCAGACCTGTTCTCCGCAACAATGTCGGCGGAATGAGCGGCCCTGCGGTATTCCCTATCGCTGTCCGCATGGTATGGCAGGTCGCAAATGCCGTAAATATCCCGATAATAGGCATGGGCGGCGTTTCTTCGGGCCGTGATGCAATTGAGCTTATGATGGCTGGTGCAAGCGCTGTTCAGGTCGGTGCGGCTATTTTCACAGATCCGTTCGCACCCGTGAAAATTGTTGAAGAAATGAACGAATTTCTCGACAGTAAGCATATCAATTCGGTAAAAGATATTATAGGAGCTGTTAAGCCATGGTAAAAAAAATTGCCGCATTATCATTATGTCTTGCAGCTTTCCTCTCCGTTTCGGCTTGTTCCGTAAAAATCGGAGGATTTGAATTCGGTTCAGAAAAGTCCGAATCATCCGAAGAAAGCTATATTCCGCAGAATACCAAGCCTGAGCTTGTGACTGAACCGGAAACTGAGGCGATAAAGCTCGACCCGGTCGATTACTATTGCATCGCTGACGATGTAAAAATCAACAGCAGAGTCCACGACCATGGCACTTGCTGGGCTTTTGCCGCTGCCGCAAGCATGGAAACTGCCGCAGCTATCCGTAATGGTAAAACAATTTCAATTGAACCTCACGACATTATCGACACTGTTTTCCAGACTGACAAAAAAGAAGGCTATTTTCTCGACAAAAAAGTTGATCCTCTCGATGCAGGCGGCAACTGCGAAATGGTAGTTGACTCTCTTGCGAACGGCTTCGGCTCTTATGTACTTGAAAATGCCGAATATTTCATGGATTACACGGTTGATGAACTGAAAGATGCTGTTCGTATTTACGGCGGTCTTACGGCTTGTGTCCCTACTACTTCTGCCTGTGAGGGCGAATATGACGGCGAACTGACCTATAATGAGCCTGATCCCGTTGATTACGACCACCTCGTCACGATAATCGGCTTTGACAACGATTTCCCGAATGAAAATTTCAATGTTCCTGCCGCAGAGAACGGCGCTTGGATAGTCCGCAACAGCTCGGTTGAAAACGAACGCTACTACATTTCTTACGAAACTCCCCTCGAATCGGTCACAGGTCTTTCGCTGACAGACGAATATTCGCACGTTCTCGGCTATGACGCAGGCAATCCGCAGCTTACCTACATTTTTCTTCAAGGAGAGGAAAAAAACGTTGCTGCCAATGTTTTCCATGAGGCAGGCACTCTTGCAGGTGTCGGAACATACTCGGTAACTCCGGATCAGACTGTCATTATCGAGGTTCGCAGTGCCGACCTGAAAAAAGTTCATTACGCTCAGAAGGCATATTTCGCAACTCCGGGCTATCATACTGTAAAGTTCCCTGAACCGATTGAAGTTGAGGATTATGCCATTTCAATATCTTATCCTGACGGCATTCCTGTCGAGGGTGAGAATTTCGGACTTGAAAACTCAAATTACAAGGTTTTCACCAAATTGGGCGTTTCGTTCATAAAAGTAGGAAAACAGTGGTTTGATTTGTGCAAAGATGATGATCTGAGGCGAGCCGGTCTCTCTTTTACGCCGAATAACTGCTGTATAAAGGCGCTTTACAAGTGATATCGTCAAATGTTATTTCATTGAGGTGAAAATATGATAATTATGTCTGTCGATTTCGGCGATGCACGTACAGGAATTGCGGTCTGCGGCAAAAGCGAGATGATCGCCTCCCCCGTGACCGTTATCGCCGAAAAAGACTTCAATATGTGCATTGAAAAAACTGCCGCCCTCGCAAAAGAGCAGAGGGCGGAGAAGATCGTCGTCGGCTATCCGAAAAATATGAACGGAACTATCGGCGAAAGATGCGAAAAATGCACTCTTTTCGCTCAGGAACTTGAAAAGCTGACAGGTATCCCGACTAAACTGTGGGACGAAAGATGCACGACTGTCTCTGCCCACAATTACCTGAATGTCACGAATACCCGTGGAAAAAAGCGAAAAAACGTGGTCGATGCAGTTGCTGCCGTCATAATCCTCGAAAGCTACCTTGAATACAGAAGGAATACCGGCGAGACTACATGATCAGCGATTTTACGTCATCTATGAGGTGTGCTGCCGCCTTTGCGGTCTTTCCTGCATCCCTCCTGATGCTCATTTTTTTCGACGGAGCAGCCGATGCAAAGGCATAAACGGCAATTCCTGCCGCCGCACCTGCCGCAGCTCCCTTAAAAATGATCTTCATATCCATATTCTCACTCCTTAATACCCGATTTTTCGGGCAATATCAGTATTCCGCAAATTTTTGATAAAATTCATAAGGAGAAAAAATGGCAAATCTTAACATTGTTCTCGTCGAACCGCAGATACCCCAGAATACAGGCAATATTTCTCGTACCTGCGCCGTGACGGGAGCCCGTCTTCACCTCGTCAGACCGCTCGGTTTTGAGGTCACAGACAAGCAGCTCAAACGTGCAGGTCTTGACTACTGGGACAAACTCGACATAACTTATTATGATAATTTACAGGAATTTTTTACAAAAAATCCTGACGGTCATTTCTACTATTTCACAACAAAGGGAAGGCACGTCCACAGCGATGCTGAATATCCTGACAACGCCTATCTCGTTTTTGGACGTGAAGATGCAGGTCTGCCGGAAGAACTACTGCACGATAATCCCGATTCATGCGTCAGAATTCCCATGCGTAATGAGCTGAGAAGCCTCAATTTATCGAATTCTGTGGCGATCGCAGTTTACGAGGTGCTCAGACAGTGGGATTATCCCGACCTTACCCGTGAAGGAAAATTAACAAAATATGAATGGTAAAGGAGAATAACTATGTCAAAAATTAAAATTATTACAGATAGCTGCTGTGACCTTACAAAAGAAGTCATAGACGAGCTTGGCATCAAAGTACTGCCGTTTACAGTCACAATTGGCGGCAAGGAGTATCGTGAACTTTTTGACATTTCTACCGAAGAAATGTACGAAAAAATGGCAATAACTGACGAAATACCTAAGCACGCCCAGATCACTCCGCTTGCATTCGCAGATGCATATCAGGAGGCTCTTGACGAGGGATATACCGATGTAATCTGCGTTTCAATCAACTCAAAGGGTTCAGGAACATACCGCAACGCTTGTTTCGCAAGGGACGAATTTTTCGAGAACAACCCAGATGCAAAGGGCAAAATCAACATCATAAACCTCGATTCTACGTGCTATTCGATTTTCTACGGCTACCCTATCATCGAGGCTGTCAAGAAGATCCGCAAAGGCGCAAACGTTGACGAAGTTGTAGCTTATCTTCAGGAATGGTTTGAAAACTGCGCTATCTATGCAGTGCCTTACAACCTGAAATACGCAAAAAAATCGGGAAGAATTTCAGCAGCATCAGCTTTTGCGGGCGAACTTCTCGGTCTGAAGCCTGTCATACTTTTCGACAACGGCGAGACGACCACTATTGAAAAAATCAGGGGCGAGAAAAATATTGTTCCAAAACTCTGCGATCTCCTTGAAAAGAACATGACACCGCAGACTCCGTATATCATTCTGCGTGGAAAGGATACCGTAATTCCGAAGGAATTTGAGAAGGAAATGACAAAGCGCACCGGCAGAAAAGCCGAGATGACAAATATGATCGGTGCAGTTGTTTCTTCCAACATCGGACCGGAGCTTATCGCCGTCCTTTTCAGAAAAAAGAACCAGTAAAAATTTTCAGGAGCGATTTTATGTCGCTCCTTGTTTTTTGCCTGTTTTACGCCATGTCAAAGCTCTTTGACATTGTTTTTCAGCCGTTTTCCAAACACTTTTTGCAGAAAAATTACTGCTCCGTCAAATAAAATTGGTAGAAAAATTTTCTCCTGAATGCTATACTGATGTCAGTGAAAGGACAAAAGATGTTCTTCACAAATATACATTAATTTACCATAAGGAGAAATAATTATGAAAAACGAAGTAAGAAAATTTAAGTTTATGTCATTCACTCTGGCAGGACTCATGCTTATAATGAGCATAACAATTTTACCTCTTGTACGCCATTACGGCACTGTCGGAGCAGTCATCTGGGGATGCATTGCGGCAACCGGACTCGGATATTCCATCAGAGTCGAGTTATTCAAAAAATCCCATGGACTCCGCACCTACCGGGAAATCAAGCAGTTCATGGACGGCGAAAAATCCATCGAAAAATCGGAAATTCCTACAAAAGAAAGACGCATTTGCGAGACGATATGCAAGGTTCTTTGGGGAATGGGAACAGCATTAATAATTATCTCATTTATCAAATAAGGGAAAAGGCGGCTTTATGTCGCCTTTTTTGTTTGTATACGGTTGAATTCAGAAAATATAATGCACAATAAAGTATACTTTTTATTGTATAAAACACAGAATTATTTGTTAACAGCAGACAGTATTCAAGCCGATGCAATAATCCGTGTACATCATAAAGATTTACAACGTATACAATATGGCATGAAAACGCCTGTAAATCGGCAATTTTCGTATTACATGGAACCAATCAGATAATGATATTGTAAATTTTCAGTGAATTGAGCAATATTGATAACCTGTTATCAAATTATTGACAATTTTCATTTATAATGTTATAATAAAACAAGTATAATATTTTGAATTACCCGAAAGTACGGTTTACATAAGGAATTAAAACGAAAGGGGCAATT
The DNA here is from genome assembly GCA_024403995.1 of Ruminococcus sp. Taxonomy (GTDB): domain Bacteria; phylum Bacillota; class Clostridia; order Oscillospirales; family Ruminococcaceae; genus Ruminococcus. The sequence continues at coordinate 9,496 of JAKSQT010000049.1, read as the reverse complement.
TTTATGAGAAAACGTTCCGATTCTCTCAGAAAAACTCTGGCTTTTACAGCCGCTTTAGCGCTTGTCTCGTCTTCATTCAGCGGTTTGCCGGTCGATTATACCGCTACTGTCCATGCCGACGGAAATGAACTTCTGGACGGAAATACGACGAAAAACACCTATAAAATCGAAATTTCCAACGAGGATATCGACGAAGCTTTCTCGTGGGTCGGCTTTGACAATTTTGTGACTGCGGCTTTCGACGGCTATGACATCACAATTGACCACATAAACCGCACGATTTCTTCCGAACTGCCGGTAAGCGATCCTGCAAAATCGCTTTATTTCGGCGATAAACTTTATAAACTCAACTCAAATATGGGCGGAATCATCACATATGATGCCTATACAAAAATTCACGACAATCTCGGCGGTGACAGACGTGTTTCGCTGACTTTCGATAATTTCTGCCATACCGACGACGGCTACTGCAAGCTGGGTTCGCCTGTCTATATCACTCCCGAAAGGATGTATTCCTGTAATAACAGCGATATTCTGGCAAGAATTACTAACAATTCTGTTCTCAGCTTCGATATTTGCGACGAAAAAAATGACAGCTTTACAGTCAATGTGACTGATGTCGATGGTGAATCTGTCTTTTCATGTGACATTTCGCCTAAAACGTACAACATCGAAACAGACAGCAGTCTCTCAGTTCTATTTGACGGCAAAAAAGTCAGCGGCGATAAGCTGAAATGGTGCGATATTGCCCGTGTTTCCGTCGATGCGAAGGATGTTCAGGCACTTGTCATTTCAGATGGGATCAACACCCGCACCGTCACTCCGGATGAGCTTCCCTACTACTTTTTCCACGCCTTTGAAACCCAGACTCTCCAGAGCCATATTTCAGATATAACTTACCATATTGAAGCCGTAACCAACGCTGTTAAGCCAAATGTCACCATTGATGGTGAAAATGCGGACGACAGGATACAGCTTATCCCTATTGAAAAAGACTCTAAGGGCTACTACATAACCGTGCCTTATATTCTTGGAACAGACTGCTATCTCAGCGGCTATACATACGACAACAATGTCGAAATATCGGCATCCGAAGTATATGATTCACTTGTGGCTGATAAACAGTATCTTCGTCTTAAATACATTCCTGACAAGGATATCAAGCTTAATTTCACAAAATTTGCTACCTCCGATAAAGCAAATTATACTATCAACGGCAGTTTTCAACAGAAAAACGATTGCTGTTATATGACGAATTCGCTCATTAAAGGAGAAGAATTACTTTCTTTTTCGGATGATACCAATAATTCTCTGCTAATTCTGAATCATCTTGACCTCACAGGCGGAAAATATGCTCTGACCGCTGACAGTATGCAGATAAACGCAGAAAACAGGCAGTTTATACCTGACAGCAGAAAATATTCAAATGCAAAATATATCGCTGTAAAAGATATTATTTCTTTTAACGAAGATGCAAATAAACTTGTCAATTTAATCGATAATACTATTTACTTCATGACAGATAGTACGTCACCTGATATTACAATTTCTGATAATGAACATATGTCAGACGGTAAATGGATCAACAAAAACGATGCGTATTTTACACTAAAATTTAACGACGAATTAATAAATCCTGTTGATGAACTTTCACAGTCTCTCTCGGCTCAGGATACCGAAATCGCCGAAGCATTCAGCAAAATATTCGGCAGTAATTCAGAATTCAGCGATATTTCGTCAATATCAATCGGCAGTTTCACTTTCGATATACCGATGGAAAAAGTCTCAGGCACGATTGAAGGCAGATACGAAAGTGTATTTTACCGCAATGCCAGAAATGCCCTTGCTGAAGCAATTATGCGTGTCCGAGCAAGCCGCATCAACAGCAGTTTCAGTGACTCAAAACGCAGTGTTATTGCTCTTGCATCCGATCCCGAAACTCTCGGAAATGCTCTTGATAATGCTGAAAACGTTTCAGAAAATGATTTAAAGGAACTGCGAAGACTTTTAAACAATCTCAAAGTGCAGAATAACAAAAATACACTGGATTACACAATTACGTTAACATATAACGATAAATCAAATGATTATACAGTGGCTATTGTGCCCAATAACAAGGAGTTCACCGATACAATCGAGGACAATCTGACGATTTATGCTGAAGATTTCAGCGGAAATGTAAGTGAGACTTTTACACAGCGTTTCCGTATAGACAGTTCCCTCCCCGAAATATCAAAAAGCCGCATAAATGTCATTGATCCTGTCGCAAATACCGATAATTTTGAGCTGATTCTCGGTCAGGGAAGCATTATCGAGGTTATTCCGAATGATATCGGCTCGGGAATTGATAAGATAATGTTCTCAGTCGGCGGCGAGCCTGACACAGAGTTTCAGAATATGGGCGACGGCGTTTACAGACACCTAATTACTCAAGCTGACATCGATGGAAAAAACATCTGCGCTCCGATAAATGTTTTGGCAATTGACAATGCAGGCAACAGAAGCGAAGTCGTTTCTTCCCGATATAAGGTCATTCTCGACTCAACTCCACCCGAAAATGCGCTCTCCCGCATCTCCGAACCTTCATACAGCAGCATGGGCACCGACTGGTACGGCGGCTATTCTTCGCTCTCGTACAGAATTTCCGCAGACGACACTGCCGCAGAAGTAAACTCAGGTCTCGCAGGTATTGAAATTACCATTAACGATCATGTGACTTCTCTTGACGTTTCTTCGTCCGGGCTCAATAAAAAATGTCTAAGCGAGGGAAAATATTACGTTGCATTTGAACCTGTCGAGAATTCCGACGGTTTCCGTGCAGTGCTGCGGCGTTCGGATTATCCCGAATATTCCAATATTCTCTATGAGACCGCTGATAATCCTGACGGCAGGATCAGAATAAATTTCAATTCATTTGATCTTGTAGGAAATAAAGGTGAAAAAGTTTCGGACAGTGTTGTGGTCGATACTCATAAACCTCATATTGTTACCATTTCAGCAGACGGCAAAAATCTCATTTCTTCTGCTGACAGCATCAACTACTCTGTATTCTCTGACAAAGCCTTAAAAGCCGAAATTTCGGCTTCTGATGCCCTTCCAAGCTCAGGTATCAAGTCAATTATCGTCACTTTGATGAATGAGAACGGCACAAAACACAGCTCTATGACCTATCCTACTGACGGAAATATGGCTGTCCCAAAGGTTTATGCCGATATACCGCTGAATTTCAAGGGTTACATCATCGCTGAGGCTGTGGATAATTCTGGTCTCGTTTCGGACGCAGTAACTTCTCTGGGAATTGTAACCGAAGACTCAGCTATGCATAAGGATACATCCGACATTTCAATTATCCTCCCTGAAACGCAGTTTACCGACATTTTCGGGCATCCTCTTTATAAGTCCGATGTTACTGCACACGTTTCCGTCTCTGATTCGTTCTCAGAGATCGCCAAGGCTGAACTCAGGGCAAGCGGTCTTCCGACACAGTCTGTCATTATCAATCCGGACGGCACACTTTCCGGTGATAGTGCAGAAAGCTGGAATTTCGAGAACGATGGCAATCTTGTTTGTTCAATTTCACGAGATATCAAAGTCACTAAAAACGGCAACAGCAACAAGATCGAACTGAATATGTGGGATAACGTCGGTCTGAACGGCGAACCAACTTCCGAATCCGCCGAATTCAGCATCGACAGAAATACCCCGAAGGTAAAAATCGCTTTCAGCAACGGCGCCGATATCAACGAAAGACAAATTTTCAGCAGCGATATCAGTGTCATCGTCATTGTTAATGAACGGAATTTCTCGCCGGCACTCGCAACTGTCAAGGTCAACGGCACAAAACGTGATGTAAACTGGTATCTTGCAAGCGGCGAGGAAGGCACTGATTCCGCTGAATACAGGGCTGAAATTCCTTTCTCTGCCGACGGAAACTACCGTGTTGAAGCTCAGGTGAAAGACCTATGCGACTGGGAGTCTCCAAAAGTTTTCACTAATTCCTTCATTATCGACCGCACTCCGCCGGAGGTTCGTCCGCCTGCAAGTATGTCGTCTGCCCCAAATCAGACCTATAGTGAGCCGTTCAGCGCAGTTTTCAACGTTGTTGACAACAACTTCAATGCCGATAACATTGTCATCAAGGGTACTCTCGACAACAAAGCCGAGGATTTCCCGAAAAACTCAAAATGGGTCAAGAGCGGCGACCACCATTCAACTACCATCGATTTCGAGAAAGACGGCGAATATACCATAAACATCAGCGGTAAGGACAGCGCAGGAAATGAACTTCCTGAGTACGACAACAGCTTCCGAATCGACTCCGAAAACCCGTTTATCGACATACAGGACGTTTCCAAGGCAAATAACGGCGATGTTATCCAGCCTCGCCTTATCTATACAGACCGTTTTCTTGACAAGGACAGCATTACTATCAAAGTTGACGGAGCAAAACGTGGCAAAGACCTTAAATACAGCGGAAAATTCGTCCAGATAGACAATGGATGGGAGTTTATTTTTGACAATCTGCCCAATTCCAAGGAGTATGACGATATATATACTATCTCCACTTCTGTTAAGGATGCCGCCGGTAATTCGGCTATGGACGAATTCCAGTTCTCGGTCAACAGATTTGGTTCAACCTTCATGCTTTCCGATAAATCGGCTGAAATTCCCGGTAAGATACTGTCGGATGTCCCCGATGTCACCATCAAGGAAGTCAACGTTGACAGACACACCGACTCCTACAGCGTTATAATTAAAAAAGATAACCATAATATTGAACTTCAGCCGGAAGCTGACTTCACCATTTCCAATACCTCACCTGAACCAAACAGCTGGTCGGAATATACATATGTTATTCCCGATACTTTGTTCAATGACGAGGCAAAATACAATATTTCAGTTCATTCCGTTGACAGGGCAGGCAACATTAACAACAGCGAATCAGCCTATGATTTCTCGTTTACTGTTGACAAAACGCCTCCTGTTCTCACAAAAACCGATATTGAAAGCAACAAGGTCTATAAAGGCAAGTCGCATAAATTCAATATCGAATTTACCGATAATACCGAAATTTCGGACGTTACGGTCACTGTTGACGGCTATGTTGCCACCCGTGAGTTTGCAGACGGAAAATGCACATTTGAGCTGCCCAAGAGCAATCAGCCACAGCTTGTGACCGTCGAACTCATCGATATGGCAGGCAACAAGACCGAACTGAAATATAACAACGTGCTCGTTACAAACAATTTGTTCAAATATACGTCGCATCAGTCATGGTTCAGAATTATCTTCGGTACGATCGGTGCAGGCGTCGTCGGTGCGGGTGCTTTCGTCTTCTGTAAGATACGCAAAAAGAAAAACAACCTCTGGTAAATATACATAAGGGACAGCTTCGGCTGTCTCTTTTTGTGCATTCTGAATATTCGACGGCAATGCAGTTACCACATACTATTAAACCTTTTTCAAAAGGTTTCAGTCTGTTGAAAAAGTCGAAATTATTTCGTTAAGCAAGGGCTGTCGAGGACGCCAGCCCCTACAATTCAGCTATTCTTCGTTAATGCATTTGTAGGGGACGGCGTCCTCGACGTCCCCAAATAAGTTTTTTGACACGCTGAAACCTTTTTCAAAAGGTTTTTACTCAAGGGCACCTCTAAAAAGTATGTTAATTTCCGTTGTTTTTTCTATTGACGAATAAGCGTGAAAAATGTATAATATTAGTATGGGTCATTGTACCTGCACTGCACCCGCAGAACTTGTTCATACACTTAAAGGATGGTAAAAATTATGACAAAAACAAGAAAGCTCGCCGCATTCCTCTTAGCGGCTTCCATTTGTTCAGCAGTCTCATGCTCATCAGGCACTGTCGGAAACAGCGTAAAACCGCAGAATGATGCCGCTCAGTCATCAGATATCGCCACAGAGCCTACTACCGAAGCACCGACTGAACCAACAGGAAGCTTTCTCAAAGGCAATTTCTATGACACCAACGGCGTTCTCCTCACCTACTCAGAGGAACAGCCCGACGGTTCTGTCAGAAGAAAATATGCCGAGGAATTTGCCGAGCCTTTTGCTAATATAATTACTGAAATGTCCGCAGGCTATGATACGGCTTTCGAGGACATTCTCAACGAGGAAAATCCCACCCCCACCGCCGAAAACAAAGTCGGAAAATCCATTCAGCTCACCCTCGATGCAAAAGTCCAGAAATCTATCTATAACTACATGAAAGAGCAGAATATCGTCGGTTCAGTAGTCGTGCTCAGATCGGACGGCTCGATTCTGTCTCAGGTCTCCTATCCGTCATATGACCCGAACGCCGTCAAAGACCAGAAATACGACGAAAAACTCGCATGGGGCGACTGCGGAAACAAGGCTTTCCAGAACTATGAACCCGGCTCGTGCTTCAAGATAATGTCAGCCGTTTTAGCCGATAAACACGGCATCTACTCGCAGTATGACGAGGGCGAATGGGATTTCGGCGGTATGCCTATCGTGAACTGGGACCACGAGACAAACAAGACAGGCTACCCCACTCAGCGCTCGCTCTACTCCGCTATTCTCAACTCCAGCAACATCTTTTTCGCCAAAACTTTCGGCGATATCGGCAAAGAGGACGTTCTTGCAGACCTCAGCTCAATTTTCCACTTCGGCGCTGAAGAAAAAGACGATATCGTTTGCGATTTCGGCACTATAAGCAATAACGTGGAAATTTACTGCAACGATGACCTCTACCGCACCGCTTTCGGTCAGTCATACGTTCTGACCTGCCCGATTTTCCTTGCAGCACTCGGCAGAGAGGCTGTAATGGGCGATATGGTAAGACCGTTTGTGCTCCAGAATATCGTTGATACAAGCGACGGCAAGACCGTCATCGGCGAAGGCTCAAAGCCGTGCGATGTCATTGCCACTATCCCCGAGGGCTGCCGACAGAACCTTCTTGACGGCATGATGGGCGTTGCATCGGATATCGGCGTGTATATTTCCGATGATTATACATTTTATGCAAAGACAGGAACTGCCGAGACATGGGTGAACGATTTTCTCTATATTACGGGATTTGTCTGCAATAACGAGGAAAAACCAAATACAAAATACACCGATTACAGCAACTATTCCGACAAAGGCTCATACTCCGTTGTCATGCAGATACAGAACCCTGCCGAGCACGGACTTTCGTTTGCGAGCGAATCTGCGTGGATGTACAGGGATGTTGTGAACCTTGCCGTCGGACTTGAATAAGGAATTGATCAAAAATGTTAAATAAGGAAACTAAACTTGCCGCACTTGCGGTAACGGCGGTTTGCTGTGCCGCACTTGCATCATGCACGTCGGAATCGGACATTCTCCACATAATTCCGCCGCATAAAGAAGCTGACGGTCAGTCGGTCGCCGCACCAACATTTACAACGCAAACCACCGAAATCACTACCGCCATGACCACGGAAACTACCGAAACTACGGTAACTACGGCTGTCACAACACGTCCGCCCGACATATACAGGGGCAGCATTTTTGACTGCAGCCGCAATCTCCTGACTTTCAGCGAGGTCAATGACGACGGCAGCGAAATGCGCCATTTTACAGACGAATACCGCATCCCGACAGGCAACATAATCAGCAGCTATTCGGGCGGTATCGACACCGTTTTTGAGGAGACTCTCCGCATCAGGAACAGCTCCCCCGTCAACGGCAGAAACGATATCGGTCAGTCGGTCATGCTCACCATAGACGGCGATGTTCAGGCAGATATCTACAATTATATGCAGGAGAAGAAGATGATCGGCTCGGTCGTTGTCATGCGTACAGACGGCTCTCTCATGGCTGAGGTATCCTGTCCGTCCTATGACCCGATGAAGTACGATGTCAATATGGTCTACCGTGACGAGCTTGAGCCCGGAACTCTCGGAAACAAGGCGTTTCAGAATGCACCTCCGGGTTCGTGCTTCAAGATAATGTCCGAGGTCATTTCTGACATGAACGGCATAAACTGCCTGTATGACGAGGGTACATGGGAGATAGACGGCGCTGAAATTGTCAACTGGGACCATGAAACAGGCTTCTATCCCGTTGAGGAGAGGACTTTGCTCTCGGCTTTTGTTAATTCAAGTAACATTTTCTTTGCTAAATCTTTTGATATCATCGGCGAGGAGGCTGCGGAATACTGCCTTGACAGCGTTTTTCACTTCCTTTCGCCTATTTACTGCGATTTCGGCCCTATCGAAAATATGTTCGTGATAAATAATCCCGATGACCTGAGACGAAGTGCTTTCGGTCAGGCAAATGTCCGCACCTGCCCGATATACCTTGCCGCTCTCGGACGTGAGGCGGTTTTCGGTGAAATGGTCAAGCCGTTTGTCGTTCAGAGCGTTGTTGATACAAACAATCCGAGAAAGACTGTTTTCCCCGGTTCTGCGCCGTATGAAACTCTTGCTGAAATCCCGTGGGAATATCGTCAGAACCTCCTTGACGGCATGGCAGGCGTTGCGGCAAATCTTGGGGTATGGTGTCCCGACGGCTACAATTTCTACGCAAAGACGGGTACTGCCGAGACGGGTGCTGAGGATATCTTATACATAACCGGCATTCTCCAGAATTACACGGAAAACTGCGGTGACGGCAATGTCTGGACGGATTACAGCAATTACTGCGGTTCATATATCATTGTCATGCAGCTACAAAATCCGTCTGAATTCAAGTTCGATTTTGCAAGCGAATCGGGCGCTCTCTATCAGGGTATTGTTAATATTGTGACGGGATAATGCTGATGCGGCATGACCTGTATTTTCATCTGTTCATACTTTTTCTGCGAGAGTAGTATTCTATGTTCTATTTTGAAAAATAATTTACATGAAACTGAAAGGAGAATATTTTATGAGAAAAAGCATATATTCTTTAGTGACTGCGTTCACACTTGCCATAATATCGGTAGTTTTATGCGGCTGTTCATTAAGCGTGGATTTCAGTGAAACTTCGGAAAACGAGCGTTCTGCCGTAACTATAGTCCCCGAAACAACAGTGGAAACAGAAAATGCCGCCACGGAAAACATCACAGAAACATCAGCAGCTGAAATAGAAACCGATGCCGAAATTACCGCCGAACCCGAAACAGAGGGAATTACCGAGGCATATGTGGAATATCATTTCCGCAACGCCAAGTATCTCAACGAGCATTTCGACAAGCACGGCGCTGAATTTGACGGTCTCTACGACTACCAGACCGCCGAGGAATACGAACACGGCGCAAGCGATGTCATAAATAATCCCGATGCTCTCTATAAAACAGAGGCTGATGACGGCGACGGCATCTTCTATCTTGAGGAGACTAATGAGATAGTTTTCCTCGCAGGCGATGACGTTATCCGCTCCTACTTCCGCCCCTCCGCAGGCAAAAAATATTTCGATAAGCAATAACAGACTGTTTTCCTGTTTATACCGTGCTTATTCTGAGGGAAACCCTTTTGAAAAAGGGTTCTCCCTCAGACTCCCTTCCTAAAAC